>JAHDFR010000052.1:0-12055 GCA_020628065.1 Acidimicrobiales bacterium | reverse complement strand
CGACATCTCCGTGCTGCCTGAGCAGCTTGATCTTCAGCACATGGGCGGTCGTCGGGTTCGGCCGGACAGCACGGGCAGACCGGCGAAGCCTTCCCGGCTCGACCGAACGCTTTTCGGGTCAGTGGGCCGTGGCGTATTGGCGTCCGCTGCTGCCGTGGCATGTGTTGTCTTCGGGCTTGCTATCGCCATGAGCCAGCCGGACCGGCTTCGAGTGGAGGCTGCGGACCCTGGTCCGGTTCCCTCCTCCAACACATCAAACTCCGACTCTGATGAGGACTCTTCCAGGTCGGGTGAAGCTGAAGGCTTTGACATCGAACCCCAGGTTGGCGATGGCGATGGCGATGGCCAGCTGGCCGATTTGCCGCCTGGAGCCCATTTGGAGGCGGCGCTGGCCAAGTTGCCTGACGAGGTCGATTTGTCCGGAAGAGTCGTGTTGCCGTTCGAGCGAGGCCTCACCGACCCATTGCTGATGGCCCGCAACTACCTGGGTGACCGCCAGGCCGCCATGCCGGACGTGTTCGAACTTGAGCGGGTTGATGATGTGGTCGTACTGCGATGGTCGGGCCCAAGTGGGGAGCAGGGATACATCTTGGTCAACGACGGCGTTGAGCCGTGGGACAACGGTGTTATCGCGGTCGTAGCCGACGATCACGAGATTGTTCTCGCCGAGCACACGACAACCCATGTTGTGTCCGAGGCTCGTCGGGGTAGTTCTGGCCTCATCACGGCCGACGTGCTGACTATTGGTGGTTCAATCGTGGAAGCAGCCCCCGACCCGGACGGGCTGACCGAGGGAGAACGGCCGCTGCTGGGGACTGCCGGCGCCAGCAGTACCGGTGAAGTCGCACTTGACATCGAGCTTGGGCCCACTCCGGCGATGATCAGCTATCGGAGTGTCGCTGAAGAGCCCGGATCGAAGTACGCCACCGAGGCCATCACTGAGTTCATCATCACGCCGAGCGGGTTCCCCAACGAGTGTGGCTCCACCCCACCGTTGGACATTGATGTGGGAACGTTCTTGGGTGAACTTACGCCTGGACCTGCCTCGAACTCACCCAATCAGGTGTTGGACGGTCAGCGGGTGTGGCACCATCCAGGTGACATCGCGTCGATTGAGATCCGGTGGCCGGCCGATCCCTATCTGGGTGCTCAGCTGAATCGATTTACGAGCACTGGAGAAGGAGCGGACGTCGCCAGTTGGGACCCACAGGCCATCGGCGAGGGGGGTGATGCGGTGGTGGGCAACGTGGTGAGTGCCCTAGCGCCCGAGTCCGAGGGACCCTGCTCGCTTTTCCAGTTCTCGTTGTTTGGTCGTCCTGACGCCGTTGACTGGTGGTTGAACGCCCTCAGCGGTCAGCTCAGCTTCGGTATGCCGCTGACCATCGCAGACCTCGATCCTGATGTTGGGCCTGACGGCGGCTACGTGGATGATCTCTCCCTCGTCGTCGGTGAACCGCAGGTGGTTGAAGCCTTCCCGCAGGTTCCCCGACAGGGAACCTGTGACGGAAAGCCTGATGCCCCTCCTAATACTGGGGTCGGCGATGGCTCGCTTCACGACACCGCCGAACTGGCTCTGGAAGCGTTCGTGTCTCAAGCTCTTCCCAACGGCTCCACGGTGCCGACCCGGGGCTATGTGCCCTACCGCACGTCTGACGACGACGGCCGCATAGTGTTTGTTCTTCCAGCCGAACACTTCGACGGTCCACTAGTCGTTGTGGATGTGCCCCGAACTGACGATGGCTGGACGGTTGCCACCTGGACAACCTCGGCTTGTTAACCGGCTGACTGGGGCGGCTCCGGCTGGCGACGGTTCTGGCCCGGGTTGGTGTTGTACTCTTCGGCCGGTGAGCAACACGACGCCGGTCCCGACCGGTAGTAGGACGAGGTGGGCAGGTTGGTTTGATCGTCTGGTTCTGATCGGCCTTGTAGGCACGGTCCTGTGCTGGGGTTTCGGTTTCGCCGGGCGATGGTGGTGGCGGTTGGCGATGTTGGAACATGTCCGAGGTCAGCTGTTCGTGGCTGCTGCCCTGGGCACTCTTTGGTTTGCTGCGCGACGCTCTCGCCTTGTCCTTCCGGGACTTGGCGCTGTAGCCCTGACCGGCTGGTTTGTCATGCCGATGTTCGTCAGCGGTGGCTCAGGCCGGGCCGAATCAGGGGCAGGGCTGACCGTCACCCATCTGAACATTGATCTTGATCACGTGGATGCCCTCGATCATCTGGCGGAGCAGGATTCCGACATCGTCTTTGTCCAGGAGTTCACATCGGCGGTGGCCGAGGCTTTTGCCGACCGACTCCCGGCCTACGAGATAGCGCTGGCAAACCCGAGCGACGACTCCACCCACGGCTCGGCCATGTTGATTCGCGATGACTGGGACGGCACTGTCTTCTCCGCCGAAATCGTCAACATCCCGCCAACCTCTCGTCGCCCGTTGATTCTGGCCGAGGTCGGCTGGCAGGGTGAGACGGTGTCGCTGCTGAGCCTGCACACCACCAGACCCGGCCATGCCGCCGTCTACTACGGCCAGCAGGAGGAGTTTGCCGGTGTGGCCGATTGGAGCCGCCAACTCATCGAAGACGGTGGGACAGTGGTCATCATCGGTGACTTCAACACCACACCGTACGCATCAAACTTCCGGTCGCTTTTGAGCAACGGCAATCTGCGCAATGGCCTGCGGGGTCAAGGGTGGCAAACCACCTGGCCGGCGTCAGTGCCAAGCGTGTTCCAGATTCCGATTGATCTGATGGTGCACAGCAACGATGTTGTTGTGCACGGTGCCGAAGCAGGGCCGAATCTGGGGCCCGATCACCGACCGCTGACCGTCGAGCTGGCGGTGAAGTAGCGATGCCTGGTGGCGACTATCGACGTCGTCGCCAAGCAGCCAGCATCTCATCGGCATTAAGCCGTGGGCGGGCTTCCCAAGTGGTGGTCCGGTTGTAGTGATCGATCCGGCCGTTCAGATCAGTCACCGCTAAGCGGACCTCCTGTTCGGATTCAGCTGTCCAGAGTGTCCGCTTCGTGTCCCGAATAAGGCTGTCCAGGTCTTCGGCATTGATGATGCTTCGTTCCCGCTTGGCTACCCTCATGGCCCACCACCCGGGCGGACGTTGCTCATGAATGTCGGGAATCGGTCTTCCTTTGCCCGGCAGATTGTCGAACAGGCCGGCCTCTCGCGCTGCTTGAATGCGGCGTTCGGCGATGGAGGTCACGGCGTCCATAGATCCAACGTAGCGAAGGAGTCGGGGGCACGACCGGTCGGACGACGGGTGTCACATTGGCCCGTCCGTGTTAACTCTGCATGTAGCGACATCAATCAGGATGCAGGACGAGACGTGGCCAATTAGGATTTCGGCCATGTGGGATTATCGACAAACCAAGATTCGACCGGCCCGACGGGCGCTCTGGCTGTTGGCTGTTCTTGCCCTGCTGGCCTCCGCCTGTGGCTCCGACACTGACTCGGATGCCGACACCGACACTGAGTCGGATGGTGCTTCGGGCGACTCTGAATCGGCATCTTGTGATGATCTGCCAACCAAGGTCGACGGGGTGCTGACCGTGGCCACCGGTGAGCCGGTGTTCCCGCCGTGGATGGAGGACGACGACCCCAGCAACGGCGAAGGGTTCGAAAGCGCCATGGTGTACGCCGTGGCCGACCAACTCGGTGTCGAAACGGTCGAGTGGGTCCGCACCACGTTCGATGAAGCCATTAGTGCAGCCGAGAAGGACTACGACTTCAACATCCAGCAATACTCCATCACGGCCGAACGTGATGAGGTGGTCGACTTCGCCGACGGCTACTACCAGGTTGAGCAGGCCATCATCGGCTCGACCGATAGCCCGGCGGCCTCAGCCGGAAGTCTGGATGACCTGAAAGGCCTGCGGCTCGGTGCGGCTACGGGAACCACCAGCTTGGCCTACATCGATGACGTCATCGGCCCGGACGAGCCGGCTCTGGTGTACGACGACAATGCTGCGGCCAAGGCGG
The DNA here is from genome assembly GCA_020628065.1 of Acidimicrobiales bacterium. Classification (GTDB taxonomy): domain Bacteria; phylum Actinomycetota; class Acidimicrobiia; order Acidimicrobiales; family SZUA-35; genus JAHELU01. Next base: position 8,072 of record JAHDFR010000052.1, on the reverse strand, counting down.
CGTTCGACGCCGGTCAGGTGGACGGGCTGGTATTCGATCTGCCGACCGCCTACTTCGTCACCGCAGTGGAGATCCCCGAGGCGTCCATTATTGGTGTGCTGCCCCGAACCGGTCAGCCTGAGGAGTTGGGCATGCTGTTCGAAGAGGGCAGCCCGCTGGTGTCATGCGTGAACGGGGCTCTGGCCGAGCTGCGGTCCAACGGCACCGTTGAGGAGCTGGAGGACACCTGGTTGAACCAGGGCGGTTCCATCCCCACGCTGTCTGAGTGAGTGTCGCGTCTGCTTCAAACCGAAGGAGCTAAAGGGGCCCTGGTGGCCACGGTGTCAACCGTGGCCTTCTTCGGGCTGGCCGTCTTTGCCATCACCGCCAGTCCGAACTGGGACCTGGTGCAAAACCAGTTCTTCAGTCGGGAGGACTTCGTCGAAGCCTGGCCCGATGTTCTACGCGGGTTCTGGATCAACATCCAGCTGTTCCTGATCTCGCTGTTGGCCATCCCACTGGTGTCACTGCTGGTAGCCGTGATGCGGTCGCTGCGGGGCCCGGGCTTCTTTCCATTGCGGCTGCTGTCGATCATCTACACCGATCTGTTTCGAGGTATCCCGCTGATCCTGCTGGTGGTGCTGTTCGGCTTCGGAGTGCCGACACTGCGGTTGAGCGGCCTTCCTTCCGGCGCCCGATTCTGGGCGGTGGTTGCGCTGGTGATTTCCTATTCGGCGTACACCGCCGAGATCTACCGTTCGGGTATCGACGCTGTTCCGGAGAGCCAACGATCGTCGGCCCGGGCGCTTGGTCTTACCCAGTGGCAGTCGCTGCGGTTTGCCGTGTTGCCTCAGGCTGTGCGTAACGTGGTGCCGGCGTTGATGAACACCGTGGTATCGCTGCAGAAAGATGTGGCTCTGGTGTCGGTCGTCGGCGTTCGGGACGCCATGCGCGAGGCCGAGCTGTACACGGCGTGGACGTTCAACTACACGTCGTACGTGGTGGCCGCCGTGCTGTTCCTGCTGATCAGCGTGCCGCTGACCCGATTGGTCGACTGGTATGTGGCCCGGGATCGTCAACAACGATCCCAGGTGATGGCATGAGCGACCACCCCGAACGACGAGACGGTGCTCCCAAGCTGGAGTTGCGTGACGTGCACAAAAGCTTCGGCTCCAAGCGGGTGCTGAACGGACTCACGTTAACGGTTGACGATCACGAGGTGATCTGTCTGATCGGTCCCAGTGGTTGCGGCAAGTCAACCATTCTGCGTTGTGTTGATCTACTCGACTCCATCGATGAAGGACAGATCCTGCTGGACGGGGTTGACGTGACACAACCGGGAGTGAACGCCAACGATCTCCGTCGTCGCATCGGCATCGTATTCCAGTCGTTCAACCTGTTCCCCCACATGAACGTGTTGGACAACGTGACGCTGGGACCCAGACGGGCTCACGGCATGGCCAAGGCTGAAGCTGAGGCCAAGGCGGTCGAGCTGCTTAAGCGGTTCGGGTTGGGTGATAAAGCCAAGGACTATCCCAACAAGATCAGCGGTGGTCAGAACCAGCGGGCCGCCATCGTTCGAGCCTTGATGATGGAACCGGAGATCCTGCTGCTGGATGAGGTCACGTCGGCTCTTGACCCCGAGTTGGTGGGGGAGGTCCTGGGGGTGATCCGTGAGCTGAGCGACCAGGGTCTCACCATGGTTCTAGCCACCCACGAAATGGGGTTCGCCCGGGACGTGGCCAGCCGAGTGGCCTTCCTACATGAGGGGCGAGTGCTGGAATCCGGCCCTCCGGCCGAGCTGTTCGACTCGCCCCGGGAGGCGCGCACCCGCCAATTCCTGCAACGAGTGATAGAAGCCGGTCGGCTGTAGGACCTGGGGGCCGACAGGCGACTCGATATTCGTGCCCGAGCCTCTTAGGCGGCTGGCTACAGTCAAGCGGATGAGTACGTTCGACTTGCGCCAGATCGGGTCCAGCCGGATCGCCGTTTCCCCTGTTGGTTTCGGTACTTCGCCGTTGGGTGACATGCCTGACACCTACGGACATTCGGTGGGGGAGGAGCGGGCCCTCGAAACGCTGGCCGCCATGATGGCCGGTCCGGTCAACCTGATTGACACCTCCCGCAACTATGGGGAGGGTCGCTCGGAGGAACGCATCGGCATGTCGCTTCGGGCTCACGGCTATGGCGCCGAGCTGCCGCCGGCTGACAACAAGCTGGTACTGGCCACCAAGTTGGACCGGGAAGCCGGCTCCGGTCGGTTTGATGCCGCCGCTGCCCGTCAGTCGTTCGAGGAGAGTCTGGAGGCTATGGGTCTCGACCGGGTCCACATCCTTCATCTGCACGACCCTGAGCACGCCGTCGACCTGGAAGAGATCACCCGGCCGGGCGGCTCAATGGACGAGCTGTTCAAGATCCGAGACGAGGGTCTGGCCGATGTCGTTGGATTGGCCATGGGCCGGCTTGACGTTATGGAGCCGCTGGTCGAGCGCTATGACTTCGACGCCATCTTGAATCACAACCGGTTCACGCTGCTGAATCGTTCAGCCGAGCGCATGTACACCGCCGCAGCCGATCGAGGGATTGCCGTGTTCAACGCCGCCCCCTACGCCGGCGGAGTGCTGGCCAAAGGCAGTGACCAGGTTGGTCGCATCACCTATCAGGACGCCAACGATGAGACTCTGGCCCCGGTCCGGGCTTTGGAGGCCCTGTGCGCCGAGCACCAGGTGCCGTTGGGGGCGGCCGCCCTGCAGTTTTCCATGCGCGACCCTCGGATCACTTCGACCATCATCGGCGTGTCCAAACCCGAACGGGTGGCCTCAACCGTTGAGTGGGCCACCCTCGAGATCTCCGATGACTTCTGGGCTGCGGTGGCCGAACTGCCGTATGGGACCGATGACCCCGAGGCCGGACGGGATTGGGTACCGGGCTAGTCGGGCCGAAGGCCCGACTAGCTGCGAGGTTTCGCCGTTGGCAAAACTCGGGCCTACTACCCGATCAACAGGGGGAGGCCGGCGCCCACCAGTCCAGCGGCTAGCAGACCCATAACGACTCGTTCTGACAGGCGGCCCGCCATCTTGGCGCCGACAAGCGAGCCGACCACGGCCCCCACCACCAGAGGTGGCAGGAACAGCCACTTGATGTTGTCGGCCAGAGTGTGTCCGACCGTAGCGGCGGAGCCGTAGCCGATCCCGGCCGCCGCCGTGGTGGCCGCTGCGCGGTGAGCTGACATTCGCTGAACCTCGGCTATGAACGGAACCGTCAGCAGACCGGGCCCCACACCGAACGTTCCGACCAGGAACCCGGCCACCGATCCGCCTGAAGCCAACAGTGCCGGTCGAGGAGGCAGCTCTTCGGTTTGAGTTTGCCTGCCGACACCAATGATCCGAAGTAGGAAGGGTCGGCCGAGAACAAATACGGCCAATGCCAACATGATCACGCCGATGGCCGTTACCAGGAAATCCCGGGGTAGCCGTCCGATCAGAAGCCAGCTACACAGCAACGCCACCGGCATAGACACCACCACGTACCAACCTGCCACTGGGCGGTTGACCAAACCGTCTCGGTCGTAGGCCCAAGCCCCGGCGATGTGGATAATCAACATGGTCGCCACCGTCGTTCCAACCGCCTGAGTGGGCGGTAGATCGAAAATGACCAGCAGGGCGGGCACCACCAGGAAGCCGCCCCCGGCGCCGATAATGGTGCCGTATACGCCGACCGCCCCGGAAAGGGCCAAAAGTCCGAGAGCTGTGGGAACGTCCAAGGCGCCGAGTGTAGGTCCCGGACGCGCTGAAGCACCCGACCGGAGCCGGGCGCTTCAATCATGGGCAAGGGTGGTCTAGCCGGAGATGCTGAACGGAACCTCAACCAGATCTGGATTGTCGCGGCCACCATCGCCATCGAGGAGCAGTGTGTAGTCGCCGGGGGCCAACCCGTCGGCCCAGAAGATGAATGAACCCCATGCTGACGTCCAGTCGGTTGTGTTCACGCCGTACTGCTCGCCGACGATGTCGCCGATGGACGATCCGCCGTAGTTGGCGGTCACGGTTTCACCGTTGGCATCCACGATCTCGACTCCCAGCGTCGCCTCGAACGGGCGGGCTATGCCTTCAACAATCACCCGATCGTCTTCGACTTGGGGCTCGCCGAGGAGATGAACCAGGGCTCCGGGATCGTGGGGCGACCCCGACGCCAGCTTCACGTCGACGACGACTGCACCTATCTCGGGCATCATCGTGGTCGACACCGACTCGGCTGGGCGAAGCACCACCAGGTCAAGGCAGCTGGTGGGGCAGCCCGGCTCAGCGTTTTCTTCGTCGCCGTTGCGCATGATGTAGGCGCCGTTGGTTGTCTCGGTGGCTCCCGGCCACACCGATCCGGTGTCTCCCAAACCAATCCACGCTCCGAAGTCATTGTCGATGACGCTGATGTTCGGGACGCCGTAGGCACCGGCCGCCTCGGTCCACTCGAAGGCGGCGGTTCCCTCGGCCAACGTCATCACCACTCGAAGGCAGTCGTCGGCGATGATTGTGCTCTCCAAGCCGGCGACATGAAACTCCCCTCGGTTGCTGGATTCGGTCAGAACCTGGTCACCTCGGCAGGCTGGGACCTCGTCGGTGCCTACGGCGATTCCGTCGGTCAGCGGTTCGATCAACGCACCGCTCAGCCACCCGGTCGGGTTGCGGAAAGCGGACTCGACCGGCCCGTCAAAGGCAACCGGGTGCAACAAGACAACCTCCACCCAGGTCTGCCCGTTTACCATCTCGGTCTGTCCGGTGGCCTCCAGGCCGCGATACTTGGGAGGGAGTTTGGCCAGCAGTTCCCCCTCGATACCGGGGGCGCCTCGAACGTTGAGGAACGGATCGGAGTCGGCTGCCACCCGATCGGTGTCGACCCGGAATCGGTCGCCGCCGGTCACCGCAGTGACACCATCGTCCCCGTCGTCGTCCTCGTCATTGTTGGTGTTGGTGTTGGTGTTGGTGTCGGGTGCCGAATCGGATTCGTCAGTCGTCGGGGTTGTGTCATCGGTCGCCGCGTCAGAAGCATCGCTTTCCGCTTGCTGACCGTCGCCTTCCGATTCGTTCGGCTCGGAGGCAACGCCGTCGTCTTGGGTTTCGGTCTCTGCTGTCTCGGCATTCTCGGCCGCTACGTTCACCGTAGATTCATCGTCGCCGGACAGCTGCAGCACGCCAACGGTGCCGACTGCCAGCGCGGCCACGGCGGCAAAGGCCATGGCCGGGCGACTAGGACGCCGATCAAAATTGGGTGTCGTGGCCCGGTGGGGGCCGTTGTCGGTCGGGATCATCGTTGCTCTCCTGTTGAGATCGTTGAAGGCCTCCCGGATGGTGTTGTCCGCCGAGGCGTCAAGTCCTGTTGTTTGGTCGTCGTATCCGTGCATGTCTCCGGTCATGACCGTGAACCTTCCAATTGCTCGGCAAGTGCTGCTCGACCCCGATGAAGATGAACTCGCGCCGTTGACTCGCTGCACTCGAGAATCTCGGCGATGTCTCTCACCGGCAGATCCTCCAAATAGTGCAGTGCCACCGCCGCCCGCTGATTGCCGGGGAGTTGGCCTACCGCCGCCCACACATGATCAAACTCCGACGCCGTCGGTGTCATGTGCATCGACTGAGCCAACCGCAACCGGGCCCTCAGTTCAGCGCCTGCCCGCTTGCGGGCCGACAACGCCTGGTTGATGGTTACCCGTCGAACCCAGGCTCCGGGGTTGTCGTAGCGACCAACCTGATCCCATTTCCGGCACGCCTTGACCAGAGCATCCTGAGCGATGTCCTCAGCCAGTTGCGGACGCCCGCTCACGGCCGCAGCCAGAGCGGTCATCGCCGGCAGTTCGCGCCGGTAGAAGTCGTCGTAGCTGAGAGCGAAGACGTTGACGATCGGGGTTTCCGCCGTCGGTGCCTTCGCCGTCACCGGATCGGGTGTCAACCCGAACCCTGGTCCGTTTGCAGGCGACCCATTCATGGAGCCGATTGTTGCATACACACCCCTCACACCAAGCAGGGGAGTGAAACGTTTACCTGATTCGCAAAAAAGACGGAAAAACTACAGCCAGGGCGCTTCGCCGAAGCTGATCAGGCTGGCGAAGCCGGAACCGCTGACCTTGAGCCGGGTGATAGCGGTGTTCTCGACGTGCAGCGAGAGCGCAATATTGGGTGCTCCCAGCAGGTGGGCTACCGCCTGCATTATGACACCTCCGTGGCAGACGACAGCAAGGGTTTTACCCCGGTTGGCTCCTATGGCGGCGTCGATGCCGTCGGCCACTCGGGAGATGAATTCCGGGGCCTGGAGCCCGTCAAGGATCATTTGCGCCTGCTCCGGCGTCATATCACCCGGCTGTAGAACCCGGTAGCTGGTCTGATCGGCGTCGAACTCCCGAAGTTGCTCGTCGTAGGTAACGTCTAGTCCGGTAGCCGCCGCCAGGGGAGCGGCTGTCTCGGCCGCCCGTTTCATCGGGCTGGCCACGATGGCGTGGATTGGTTCGGCCTCAAGCCGTTCGGCCAGGTGGGCGGCCATACCGTCGGCCTGCTTGCGACCCAGCGGACTCAGCGCCGGGTCGGCGCCGTCTTCGTCGTATTCGATGGTTTCAGCTTCGCCGTGGCGAATGAGGAGTAGGTCCATATTGTTGTTGGCTCTATATCAGTTCGCTCTATATCCGCTGGCTCTATTCCCGTTGGCTCTATACCCGTTGGAAGTGGCCGGGCTCGACCTCGGCGGCTTCCCCACGGTCCAGCATTCGAGCAACGTGCAATTCGGCCGTCCGGTACTCCACCGAGTCGGCAAACGTGTGCTCCACGTGAGGACGGTAGACGAACCGGTTGCGCATCATCTCGTCCAACGTTCGTGGCTCCACCAGATACTCCAACATCGCTTGATGGCGGCGGTCGATCACGGCATGGAACCCGTCAAGCATCCCCAGGAAGGTCTCGCGCCCCTCGATGATGCCTTTGTGGTGATAGGTGACGTACCAGTCGGCTTCGATGTCACGCACCTTGTGCAAGCTCGCATCAAACTGGTCCAGATCCGACCAGGCGTCGCCGTAGTACGGCCCGAATCCGGTCAGATCGATGTCGGACAGGTAGAAGACGTTGCCAATTTTCAGACCGCTGTGACCTCGGGTGTGGCCGGGCAGGTGAATGGCCTCGACGTGAACGCCGCCGCCCAAATCGAATACATGGCCGTCGGTGAAACCTTCGGCATCCGGTCGGGCGGTGTAATGGAACTCTTCCAGTACCTCGTGGCCGAAATCGGTCCGGGGTTGACCCTCCAAGCCGTACACGTCCATCAACCCGTCAAGCGATCGGGCGGCAGGCAGATCGTCGTCGTGAATATGAACACGGGAGTCGGCGAACAAGCCGTTGCCGGCCAGATGGTCCTCATGTCCGTGGGAGTTGATCACGGCATCGACGTCGACCGGGGCGCCGCCCCGTTCCACAACGGTCACCGACGGATCAATCAACAGCGCCTCGGCTGAACCCTGCACCAGGCAGGCGTTTCCGGCCGGATATCGGCCGTTGTCCGCACCCATCAACACGCTGACCGCAGGAGTCAGCTGAATCTGGTCGTCACCCCATGAAACCGCTTGAGCCGTTTTCACCTATCCAAGCCTTCATTCGCTAGAGTCTCGGTTACCGTCCGCCGCAAGCATGCGGCGACACCGACCCTACCCCTACCAGCGCTGCATGCAGAATTCGACCGACGAACTGATTTGGTATGAAGTTCCCAAGCTTCGTCGACCGCTGCTTCTCGTTGCCTTCGAAGGGCTGTTCGACGCCGCCGAAGCGGCCACCTCGGCTCTGCAATGGATTTGCCGCCGTACCGACTCCGACGAAGTGGCCATGATCGACCCGGAGGCCTTCTACAACTTTCAGGAGGCCCGGCCGATGGTGAGCCTGGACTCCGACGGTCAGCGCAACATCGAGTGGCCCACCATTGAAGTACACACCGCCAAGACCGACGACATGCGCGATCTGGTGGTGATGACCGGTGTTGAACCGCACCTGCGGTGGTCTGCACTGTCATGCGGTGGAGGTGGCTCGACGCACCGGCTGCGAAAAGGTGGTGACGGTTGGCGCCTT
>JAHDFR010000003.1:108859-113797 GCA_020628065.1 Acidimicrobiales bacterium | reverse complement strand
CCGGCTACCGTCCTGGCCAATCGACGGTGAACCGACAGCGGAGCAAAGAGCAGGAAATACGGGATCAGCACGGCGGTGAAGTCGTAGACATGACCGACCGGCTCCAGGCTCAAAAGTCCGTGGAAACACAAGCCCAGGAGTACACCGGCGGAGCGAAGCCTGCGAACAGACAGAAGAATCGGTACCGACAACTCCGTCACCAATGAACCGTAGATGGCCAGAGCGGACCCGATGCCGCTTTCCGACACGGCAAAGCCGAACCATTCAGACATCTCGTCGCTGAAGATCAAGGCGCAACTGACCACCGGATTTAGGTAGTCGGAGTTCAGCTTGGAAAATGCGATCAAGCCATAGGACACCAACAGCAATAGGCGGAGCCCGTATACCGCCGACCTCCGTCGCCGATCGGCGACCCCAGTTTCAACGGTCCCAAGGTCAACGGTCCCAGTATCGGGTGCACCAGTATCGGCGGCACCAGTGTCAACGACTGTGGCGTCGACCGACTGGAACACCGTCCATCCGTAGGCCCCGAACACCAAAAGCGATCCGAGGGCCAGGATCATCTGGTGATTACCGACCAGCGGGGCCGACACTACAAGGTCAACAACCAAAAGGCCGCACAGAACGGCGAACAAGCGGTGCCTGAGCCGCTCAGATCCGTTGCTCTTGGCCCGCACCGAGCCGGCTACCACTAACGACGCAACCGCAGCGGTAGACCAGGCGACAACTGAGACCAGCGAGAACTGACCGGTCAGCAATCCGACGAGGTCAATCGGATTGGCCAACAGATGGAATAGCTCTGCCAACGCCCAAAGCGGCGGCAGCCAGCGGAAGATGAGCGTCGACCGGGATTGGGCCGTGGTGGAGGTGTGGGTGGTGATGGAACCTATGATGCCACTTGTTGGCGCTCAAGTTGGCGGTTCTTCCGCTCTGAGAACACGACTGCGGCGGCCAACATGGCGCCGATGATCGCCAACGAGATCCACACATTGAGGTGGTACTCAAACAGGCCGGTGGCCAACATCTTCAATCCGACGAAGACCAGGATGGCACCCAACCCGTGGTTCAAGTAATGGAACCGTTCCTTGGCCCCGGCCAACAGGAAGTACATGGCCCGCAGCCCCAAGATGGCGAACGCGTTGGATGAGAAGACCAGGAACTCTTCGGTGGAAATGGCCAAAATGGCGGGCACCGAGTCCACGGCGAAGACCACATCGGTTGCCTCCACGACAACCAGAGCGGCCAGCAGGGGCGTCGCCACTCGCCGCCCGTCGATCCGGGTGAAGAACTTCTGGCCGTCGAAGTTGTCGGTCATGGGGACAAAGCGTCGAACCAACAGCAGTGCCCGATTAGACGAGATGTCGCCTTCGTCCTCTTTGTGACGCATCACCCCGACCCCGGTGTAGATCAGGAAGGCACCAAACACCAAGAGGAGAAACTCAAACTGGGCCAGCAGGGCCGTGCCGAGCCAGATGAACAGTGCCCGCATCACCAAAGCCCCGAAGATGCCGTAGAACAGCACGCGGTGCTGGTATTTCAGCGGAATGGCCAGTGACGTGAACAGCATCGACCAGACGAACACGTTGTCAACACTGAGTGCCTTCTCGATGAGGTAGCCGCTCAGGTACTCACCGAACGCAAGATCACCAAAGGTGACCAGAACGTACACCGAGAAGGCCAAACCACAGGCAACCCAGAACAGAGACTCGAACAACGCCTCCCGAAACGACGGCTCGTGGGCGTCTCGATGACGGTACAGATCAATTCCGAGGAGAACCAGAACCAGGGCAATGAGTATGATCCACGGGCCTGAGCCAATGTCACCCAACTCTACGAAGTTGCCTGATCCCTCCTCTGCAGCAAGTGTCAGAAAGGATCGTTGTAGCACTGTTAAGACCTCTGGTTCTGGTGTCGCTTCCGGTCTTCTACCCTGTCGGCAGAAGTCGGCGATTTAGCATATCGGCCACCGTGACGACGCCCTTAGGGCGTGACGACCGTCCCGCCCACACCGGCGTTGCCAGCCCTTGGCCCACCACCGTTTTGTGGGCCACACTGGCGAGATGAACTCCGGTGTGGACAACAACAAACCCTCGGACCGGCCCAAGCAAGGTCCGGTCGCCACCGGAACGGGCAACCTTCGCCGGTCAAGCTCCGGCCAGGGCGACGCAGGCGGTGACGTGGGTTTGGACGCCGCCTACGGGCTGGCGACGCCGGACGACAACCGCCGACTCTACAAATCGTGGGCCGCCAGCTACGACAGCGACTTTATCGACCGGCACCAATACGTCTACCACCGGGAGGTGGCGGCCGCCCTGATATGGGTTGCCGACGGCCGGTCGATCGAACCGATTCTCGACGTCGGTTGTGGAACCGGTGTCATCGGTTCTGCGCTCTGGGAGGAAGGAGTCCGTGACATTCACGGCCTGGACATCTCGCCGGAGATGTTGGCCGAGGCTGCCGCCCGGACAGCCAGCGACGGCGAGGCGGTGTACCGGTCCCTGGTCGAGGCCGACCTAACACAGGCCTTGAACGTACCCTCCGATCGCTTCGGGGCCATCGTCAGCTCCGGTACGTTCACCCACGGCCATGTGGGACCGGAGGCGTTGAACGAGCTGATCAGGATCGTACGACCGGGTGGTGTGCTCTGCCTCGGAGTCAACGAGCAGTTCTACCAAGCATCCGGCTTCCAACGGAAGCTGGCCGGGTTGGCCGACACCGGCCTTCTGGCCGACTGCAAGGTGGCATCAGCCCGGATCTACGATGATCCTCCGGCCGGCCACGAAGCCGATACTGCGCTGGCCGTAACATTGGTTCTCCCCGCGTAAGGCTGGTGCCGTGACAGTTGTTGTTGTTTCCATCGACGGGGTTGCTCCCCGGTTCATAACCTCGGCCACCATGCCGTTCCTGCTGGCTTTGGGAGCCAGTGGAGGTGCCTGCTATCGAGCCAGGACGGTGGAGCCGTCACTCACCCTCCCGGCCCACATCTCCATGATGCGCGGCGTGGAACCGGACCGACATGGTGTTCTCGACAACGCTGCAGATGCCTGCGTGTCATCCGATTGTCCGGCGTCATTTCTGAGTACCGCACGCCAAGCGGGCCACATGACCGCCGCGGTCTCATCATGGTCCCCACTCAAGCCGGCATTCGGCGACGGGGCCGTCACCTATGACCTGCTGTTTGATGACGGCTACAACCCCGACGTCGACACCGTTGTCACCGATGCCGCCGTTGATCTTTTGGCCGGCAAGAGTCTGAGCGAGGTGTCGTTTGTCTATCTCATCGGACCCGACTTGGCCGGCCACGACCACGGCTGGGGTTCACCCCACTACCTCAAGGCGCTGTCACAGGCCGATGCCGAACTACGCCGGCTTGTCGAGGCACTGGACGACGTAGCGGCCAGCGAGGACGACCCATCAGCCACCCCACTCACCATCATGGTGACCACCGATCACGGCGGCTCCGACCAACACCATGTTTCGAATTCCATGGACGATCTGGAAACGTTTGTCGTCATTCGCTCACCTAGCATCGATCCCGGTTCCACCTGGAGCGAAGTCTCAATCCTCGACGTTGCCCCCACCGTGGCCGACGCCGCCGGCTTCGAGCCCGACGGCGGTTGGGCAGGTACGTCATTGCTCGGCCGAGAAATCGCTCTGGTCGACTACCTGACCGGGTTGGTGGAGCGACAGAACGAGTTCAGCTATGGCGAGCAGGTCACAATGGCCGAGCACTCACTGCAAACCGCCGAGCGGGCGCGAGCTGCGGGGGCGACTGACGAGATGACGGTGGCCGCACTGCTACACGATGTAGGCCACCTACACGACGAAGCGGGTGTGTGGGGGTTTCCCGATCATGCCGAAGCCGGCGCCCGGAGCCTCCAAGGTGCACTACCACCACAGGTCACCGAACCGATTCGTCTTCACGTGGAGGCAAAACGTTGGTTGGTGGCCAATGAGCCGGGATATGCCGACCAACTCTCCGAAGCCTCAACCGTCACCCTGCGCCAACAAGGCGGCCCGCTCGACGAGGCGGCATCAGATGCCTTCATCGCCGCTGCTTACGCTGGCGACGCCATCTCTCTGCGCCGGTGGGATGACGCCGGCAAGGTGGCCGGCAGCCCGACTCCATCGGTTGATGACTTCCGGCCCGTTATTGCCTCTGTGATCGGCGCTCCGACGGCCAATGCCGTGTGGTTGCGAGACGCCTGTCGTTGCAATCAGTGCCGGGACACCGACAACGACCAGCATCTGATCGGTGTCGACGAGCTGGCCCGCTGGGTGGGGGCGTCGGCGACGTTCACGGCGGCGGACTCGAACTTGGAGTCCGGACTGGTGACCGTGACCGTCACTTCCGCTGACGGATCGGCATCCCATCAGTGCCTTGTCCCGGTCGAGATTTGGTCGCCAGCCGATCGATCGGCACTCGGAACGTCCAAGCCAAGATTGGCAGCAGACCTTCGCCGAGCCTGGCCCGACCGGCCCGCAGCCGATCAACTGAAGCCCGTCGAGTTCAACACTCCGGGGTGGGATGACGATCTCTGCTGTCGACTGGCCGAGCATGGCTTCGCTTTGCTCACCGGCGTTCCGACCGCCCCGGGAACCGTCTTGGAGGTGGCGGCCGAACTGGGCTTCGTCCGGGAGACAAACTACGGAGCGTTGTTTGATGTGCGCCACGAACCTCGACCGCAAAATCTTGCCTACTCATCGGTAGGGCTGCCGTTGCATACCGACAACCCGTACCGACAGCCGTGCCCGACCGTCCAGCTGCTCCACTGTCTCCGGCCGGCGGCGGAGGGCGGCGACACGGTTCTGGCTGATGGGCTGAGCGCAGCGCTACAACTTTCGCTTGATGATCCCGACGCCTTCGCCACTCTCACATCGACGCCGGTGGTGTTCCGATTTCACACCTCAGTGGACTCGTCGACGGTGGACTCGTCG
>JAHDFR010000003.1:105085-108759 GCA_020628065.1 Acidimicrobiales bacterium | reverse complement strand
CGGCGAAATCGCCGGATGAAGTTGACCTGCAGGCCCGACGAGCTCTTATTGAGCTCGGTGTTGACGGGTCGGTCCTGGCCGTCAATGTGAACCATAGAAGCATGGAGGTACCGGACGAGCACTTGGCCGATCGGTTCTACCCGGCCTACTTCAGGTTCTGCCAACTGCTCGAGAGCCGGCAATTCACCACTGAGCTCAAGTTGGATGCGGGCGACCTTATCGCCTTCGACAACCGGCGAGTTCTGCACGCTCGAACCAGCTTTAGCGCCGACGCCGACCGCCATCTCCAGGGCTGCTACATCGACATGGACGCGGTGCACTCCCGTGCCCGGGTTGCCAAGGCCGAGATGGCCAACCGCAACGCAACGTCCAGGACCTAGTCGGCCACCAGCACCAAGCGGGTCCACGCACCGAGGTAGACGGGCAGCCCGGGCGGTAGATCGACGGCCACGCCCTGGGTGATCGGGTCGCCGGAGTAGGAGCCGACAAAGGTCCCATTGGTTGAACCAACATCGACGATGGAGGCCGACCCGTCGGCTCCAATCCGGAGCACGGCGTGTTGGGAAGACACTGCCGGATCACCGGTCAGCGCCTCGACGTCCACGGTCGGATGAATACCTCGACTGGCGCTGGTGCGACCGATGTGCAACTCGGTGCCGTGGAGTTCAAGCCTCTGATCGGTCGGTACCAACGACGGCAGGGCTACCTCACCTTCGGTGACCACCGAAGCAAAGTAGTCGCGGTCAAGAGCGATATCGATAAGTACCCGACCGGAGCCGTCGGCTAGACGGCCATCGGCATCGAGGACCGACGGCACCGATGTCGGCGACGACGGTGGCCCGCCTGACGGCGACGAGGTCAAGCCCATAGTGTCGGCGGCACCGGGCGGCGGTGAGGTGGCAGCAGGCATTGAGCCGGTGATGAAGTCATAGCCGCAGCGCTCACAGAAGATGTCGTCTACACCGCAGGCGCTCTGGCAGTTTTCGCAGGGCTTGCCCATGGCACTCCCCGGCCCGGACGACGCAGCCGAACCCTGGGCACCGTCACCGGAGATTCGTCCAACTCCCGATGTCTGGTCGTCGACGCCGCTCATGTGTCATCACCTTTCGATCCCCGATTAACCCGGACAGTGCGGGTTGACCGCACGTCCAGCGCCATCTCGTCGCTCTTTTCCACTTGACGCTTGAGCCGCACCGTTCCCGTTGCCGGATCGTCGACATCAACAACTTTTTGTAGCAGACGTACAGTGTCGTCGTTGCCGCTCTCGTGAGCGAGTTGAACCGCCCGACCCAATCTGATCGTCGCCGTCTGACCGTCGCCGGCCTCCCGGGCCGCCAACCCGTCGGCAATGGCGTCGGCCAATTCGGCCTGACCGGTGTAGTGAGCCACAGCCCGATTGATCTTGGTGGAGAGTCGCTCGTCGGCTGTCCAAATGGCCCGCACAAGGGCGGCCGGTTGATCGGCCCCGTCGATGGACAGCATCACCCTGGCCGCCAACCGCTCGTCACCTACGGCTCCTACCGGGACGCGAATCCGAAGGTGGTAGTCCCGCTCCTCTTCACCGGCCCAAGCCCCAAGGGGATACTCGGTGGTCAAGGGGTTGAGGGGAGTTCCCTTCGAGGTCAGATCCTCCAAAGACGGTGACACTTGCTTCACGAACTCACAGGTAGAACCTTTGGGCGTCCACATGCGCAGTGCCACTCGACCAACCTGCTTACCCATCGCCTGGCGGGTCAGCTTGGTGAACTCGGCATGCATGTCTTCCGGCCGGGGAATGATGTCGACCGTTCCCAGTAGACCCGAAGCCACCTTGCGAAGCTCATCGATGTCCCAGTCGACGCCGAGCCCTCGGGCGTCGCACTGGAATCTGCCGGCGCACTCGGCGATGTTGGCCTCCAGCTCGCCGGGGGCCTGATTCTGATTCTTGCCATCGGTTAGAAGAAGGGCGTGGGCGATGGCGTCAGGCTTCTTGGCCACGAGGTATGCCGCCGCCATAAGCCACGTTCCGATGGCGGTGCCGCCTTTGGGTCGGACTCGTCCGACCATCTGTTTGGCTTCCTCCCTCGACCTGTCGTCGGCGGTGGCCAGGCCCTCCCTGGGGTAAATCATGTAGGCCCCGGTCGTACCCCCGACAACAGCGAAGTGGACGCCATCGTCGATGGTGTCGATGGCGGCCTGGGTGGCGGTGATGGCACCGCGCATCTTTCGACCGCCTTCTTCGCTCATCGAACCCGAGGTGTCGATCACCAGAATCTCCACCGACTCGGCCCGAACCGGCGGTCCCGTTCCTTCGCCCGAGGAAGTAACGGTGACAACAGCATCAACGACATCGGCTCCGGCCGGGAGATACTCGTTCTGAAAGACTTGGGCGCTAAATCCGGTCATTGAGACACTCCTTAGGTTGCTGATGTGAATTGGACGGACCGGGCCAGGTCCATCGCCGAAGTAATGGCGGCGGTGATGTTGTCATGCCCGCCTCGATTGTTGGCGAACTCCAACAGGCCCTCCACGGTCTCCTGAGCCCGCCGACCGGCTGCCAGCACCGCCTCGTCGGCCTCCGGTCCTCCAACGGACGGGTCTGGGTCGGCTTCGACACCTCGACTGAGATTGTGGGTTAGCGCTGCCATCAACTCGTGGGCCGGGATCCCGGTGGTCGGGGTGAGATATCTCCACAGGCCGTCGGAACAGACCAGCACCCAACCCCCTTTCGCTGCACCGCTCATGGGAATCCGGTGATGAACAACATCTGGTTCGGGCTGCATTGCGTCGGCGCCCAACCACCGGCTGAGGGCTCCGAACTCTTCGTGGTCGGTGGTCAACAGCTGCTCGTCGTCCGCCGTCACCCAGTAGCACCGGCTGTCGCCGACCCAAGCCACATGCAGATCAATCATCGGCTCGGCGCCGGACTCGTCAACAGATACCACCGCGCACACCAAGGTGGTCGATGGAGGGTCGCTCAGGGGACCGGCAATCTGTCCATCGGCCTGTGTTTCTGATTGTCTGATGGTCTCAGCCGCCGATGTCGCCGCCTGCTGGGCATCGGCCACGGCGGCCATCAACAACGTTGTCATTGGCGACGAACCGTCAGCGCCGTCGACGGCGCCGTCGGCGGCATCAAGACCGGCGACCACTCTTTGGCACGCCGCTTGAGCGGCCGTAGTCGATGCCTCCTCCGAACCGGGGGTGGAGGAGACGCCGTCACACACCACCATGACGGCTTGTCCACCGGCAGCCATGGCAATGGCAAAGGCGTCTTCGTTTCGGTGTCGTATTCCGCCTCTGTCAGTGGCTGCAGCCACCGGCCCGGCGATCTCACTCACGTGGTTGCGCTCAGAGGGTTGGCGATACCCACAGCTCAGGCAGTAGCCGTCGGTATCAATGTCGGTCTCGCCACACGCTTGGCAAGGACTGGCTGACACCGCGCCCTCGGCACCACCAGGTTGGATGTCATCCGATTTCGCTTCAGGTCCGGTTTCATCCGACAGGGCCCCGGCCCGGTTGTCGGTATCAGCGGGGGCGGATGCCCCCGCCAGGTCGTGACCGCAGGCCTCACACCAGTTGGCATCAGCAGCGACCGTGGCATCGCAGGCCGGACAGGTCGGCGCATCAGACCGTTCATCTGATTCCGGGCCCCCGGCGTCCGGGCTGTCGGCATCCTGGCTACCAGAGTCCTG
>JAHDFR010000003.1:101034-104985 GCA_020628065.1 Acidimicrobiales bacterium | reverse complement strand
TCCGGGCTGTCGGCATCCTGGCTACCAGAGTCCTGCCCATCGTCGGGCTGTTCGATCACGTTCTCGTCATCAGGCATCAGAACCAACTCCACGGACGAACTTGATTGGCCTTGTCGATCAGCTCTTCCCTCTCGGCCGCCGTCGTCGCCAGCCTTGCCTGCTCCCGATAGACGTCATGCAAACCCATCTGGAGTTCCTCAGCCGTCAATGGCCGACCCAGCAGACGGCTTACACCACCCTGACTGGTGCCGGTTCCCACCTTGACCAGTGCCTGCTCAAAAATCTCAGCCGACAGCGAAGCCCGCTCGGTGGCGTCAAGCTGAAGCCGTTCGACGATATCTGACGCCGCCTTCAGCTCGACCATCGCCGGCACCCTGGTGCTGAATCCGCCTCCGGCCAGTGTTCGGGCCGCCGCCACCTGGGCATCGTAGTAGGCCGCTGAGGTGGCCGGCACCCGGTTGAGAGCCTCCACCGCTTCATCGGCCTTGGCTCTGGCCAAACGACACCGGGCCAACCCGAAGGCGGCCGACACGAAGCTGGAGTCCGAACGGGACACCAGGTCATAAAGCTCCTCGGCCCGATCAAGCTGGCCCGCCAGTTCGGCGGCCAATGCCACCGCTACTTTGGGGGCCGTCTCCCCCGGGACTTCAGTCCAGACCCGGTTGAACTTCTCGGCCGCCTCGGCAAAGCGCCCACCGGTTAGCATCTGGACACCCTCGTACCACGAGACCCGCCAATCCCAAGGATCCTCCGCCGCCACCGCCGAGAGCAGTTCGGCGGCTCGTGGATAGCCACCGACGTCGCCAGTGCCACCACCGGCAAGCAGAATGAGCTCCCAGGCGTAGCGCAGGGTCAGTTCGTTGGTGGCCTGAGGACCAAGCGTCTCGATACCTATGCGGATCTTCTCCACATTCTCGACCGGCCGCAGATCGAGGAGATCCAGCACGATCTGAGCGTCGGGGCTGTCCTCGTTGATCCTGGCCGGAGGCAGAACCCGCCAATAGGGTCCCGACGCAGCTGCGGCGTCGACGTTGTCCAAAAGGAGCTGGGCCGTCCGATCAGACTCAAAATGATGGGAAACCGAGGACCGGGGTTGGCCATCGGTAACGGCGACGATCTCTCTCAACACACCACTGAGCTGTTCGGTCATCTCGCCGGCGGTCTGGAACCGGTCGTCGGGATGGAATGCCGTGGCTTTCAGCAGGAAGCGGTACAGCGACTCCCAGTGACGAAACAGTGGTTCGGCCACTTGGTCCGGGAGGCTGTACTGGTACTGCCCGGCGTGGAAGACAAACCGGATGATCAGCACCGCCAAGGTTCGTCCCACCGTGTACAGGTCGGATTGGACCGAAGGTCCGTGGGTGGCCACCTCGGGCGCTTGGAAGCCTTCGGTGCCGAAGATGGCGGCGTGGGTATCGTCGGCCCGCATGACGGCGCCGACATCGATCAGTTTGACGTCATCACCGACCGCCATCACGTTGGCCGGCTTGAGGTCGTTGTAGACCAATCCCAGATCATGCAGATAGCCCAGGGCGGGAAGAATTCCGAGCATGTAGGAAATGGCGTCGGCCACATCAAGCGGATTGGAGACGCCGTTGTTGGCGGCGCGACGCATCTTTAGCTTGGAGTTCAATGACTCGCCACCCACCATCTCCATAACGATGTACCCGGCCCCACGGTGGGAAACAAAGTTGTAGATATTGACGATGTTGGCGTGCTCAATCTGCGCCAGGAAGCGACGCTCGGCCACGGCGGCGGCAATGGCATCCGGATCGTCCTGATTCAACACTCCTTTCAGCACCACCCATCGATCCGAGACGGCCTTGTCCTTGCCCAGGTAGATCCAGCCCATACCGCCGTGGGCCAACGGCCCAAGAATCTCGTACTGGCCAGCAACCAGCTCCCCGGGATTCAGGGCCGGGCGGTTGGTGACAAAGTTGAACGGCTCCCGGCAGTTGCCGCAGAAGCCTTCGATTCTCCCATCCACACCACCGACGGCACGACCGACCGGCTTACCACACGAGCTGCAGTTCCGTTCATCTTCGGCAACGACACCGAGAACCTGTTCGATTCGCTGCTCCGACATGACGGCCATCGCCGGATCGCCCACCTCGGTTGGCGACACTGAGACCAGACCGAGACCCAAACCTGATCGACTACTACCGGTCCTGCGAGAGGAAGAGATGCGGGTGCGAGCGCTGGGCGAACTGGAGCCGTGGCGGGCGGTGGAAACGTCAGGAGCAACCGGCACCGCTATCGAGGGCATCGAGCCGGTTCCGGCGACCGGCGAATCCGGCATCGGTGTTTGGCCGGCCGCTCCGGCCGACTTGCCCGACAGCCCGCAGGTGTCGCAGTAGCCGTCACTGCTTATCGTTCCCGAGCAACCGTCGCGTCCGCAGATAGCCCCGGGTGCCTTAACCACTGGAGGCGGCTGAGCGACCAAAGATGGCCCGGACTCAACTGTCGGACTGCTCGGCGGACGACTCAATGCCGCAGCTTTCATCCCGCACGTATTGCAGTAACCGTCAGCGTCGATGGAACCATCGCATCCTGGCTGGGCGCACCTCAATGCACCGCTGACCTGACCCATCCCACTCATCTTGGACAACACTAGTCGCCAACCGGCACTGCCCGGCACCGGCGCCTTGTCCGCACAGCAATTCGGCGATACACAGCAATTCGGCGATACACAGCAATTCGGCGATCACGAAGCCGGTGTTGCCGTTATGGGCTGGTTGAGTCGGGTGATGATCGAAGTTCTTCGGCCAAGTTGGACAGCCCTTCGGCCGCCCGATCAAGATCGGTCGGAGCTGTGTAAAGCTCATTCCACACCTCGTCGACGAGCTCGGTGAGTTGAAGATCTTCGGCTCGGCCCAAAGCCGCCATCTTGGCTTCAAAGGCGCCGAAAGCCCCTCGTAGCTCTTCCCGCCGGCTCATAGGGGCATTGTTTCGGTCGACGGCGTCAAGCAGTTGGGATTCGAGCCGTCGGGCCGTTCCCAACCATCGGTCCAGGCGGCTTCGTTGTACCGCCCAGTCGGGTTGGCTGGAGGCGTGACTCCGACCCATGGCGGCGTTCACCTCATCAAGCTGATCGGCTAGGCCTCCGGGTCCGTCCAGAACGGCGGCCGTCGGCACCATCACCAGATTGGCAGGACCGACGATCTTGGCCTGCGACTCTTTCAACGCCGCCTCCGCCCGGTTACGAAGTACCCGAAGGTTGGCCAACAGGACCTCGGTCTGAGCCAGATCGGAATCCAAATTGTCCCGACCCGCTCGAGCTGCCGACACGTGGCGGGCGGCATCGGACACCAGACGATCAATTTCGGCGCCGATGTTCGCTTCCGCCGCCAACGGATCGCTCATCAGTAGATCCTTCAGCCGATCGACCCGGTCCCGAGTCCGACCCAGAAGCGGTTCGACAATTCCCAGGTTGGCCACCTCACCGTCAAGACGATCCAGCGTGGCACCGGCCGCTTCAAGTCGACTGAGGTTGGCCAACCAAATCCGATCGATCCGAGCTACGAAATCGGCTACAGCGTCCAACTTGGTTCGCACCACTCCAATGGCAGATGCCAGCACGACCTGTCTGGCCGATGCGGCTGAACCGCCCGATGACAACCCGAGATCAAACGGCGAGCTAAGTGCTCGTAGCGCCTCGCGTTCCGACGATGCCGCCAACATCTCCACACGATCCAGCTGGGAGGTGATGGCATCCATGGCCCGTCGAAGATCGGCCAACGTGACCCCAAGCGCTCTATAGCCGACAGCCGTCTCGGTTCCCGGTGCAAGATCAGCCAGCATCAAATAGGAAGGCGATTCCTCCAGCTCAGTCAATCCATCGAACAGATGACCAATGGCAGCCCGAAAGCCCCGAAGAGACTCCGGCAAGGAGCGTTGGTTCTGTGGATTCGGGTTCTGTGGATTCGGGTTATGGGCATTCGGCCGGTTGGT
>JAHDFR010000003.1:89078-100934 GCA_020628065.1 Acidimicrobiales bacterium | reverse complement strand
GGTTCTGTGGATTCGGGTTCTGTGGATTCGGGTTATGGGCATTCGGCCGGTTGGTCGTCATATATCTGCTGGCTGGTACTTAGTCGTGGGACCGGTTGTCGGCGAGCTGATCGCCGTTGGCAAACTGTAGGCGCTCCCGGCCTCATCACGCCCGCAGCCGGGCGGGATGAAGAAACGGTTTTTCCGAGCCCTGCTAGGATCGCAACTGGTGACAGCGTCGGCAACCCAACCTCCCCCACCCGGAGCGCACAGCAAGCCCGGCGCGGGCGCGCCGCCATCACGACCGACCCCTCCCCCGCCTCCGGCCAAGTCTTCACCCGTTCGTTCAGCCGGCACCCGTCGCTTCCTTGACCGCTGGTTGTGGCAACTTCCTCTGGTTCTCGGCTTGGCCGCCGCGGCCTGCGTGGCGTTGACCTTCTTGGCCCAGCAGTCCTCCCGGGCGGTGGCCGACAGCGCGGCACCGGCCCTGGTCGACATGCAGGGCCTGCTGGCCAGCGTGGCCGAAGCCAACGCCGCAGCGACATCAGCTCATCTGTCGGTGCGGGCCGGCGGGGTCGAGGACCGGGCTAGTCGAGGCCTGTACGAAGCGGCTGTTGATCGTGCATTGGCCGAAACGGTCTCCACCGCCGCCACCGGTGTCGGGCTTGACGGGCTGGACGGGGTCGGCGCCTCGGTGGCCGACTACCAGGCCGGTATCGAGTCGGCCAGACTGGCCAATCTCAATGGGCTCGGCCAGGCCGATGCCTTACTCATCGACGCCCTCTCGTCGGTGGAGACCGAGGTTGAACCTGCCGTTCGGAGTCTCACCACCGCAGGCCAAATGCAGATCGACGACCGCAACGACGAAGGCACCGTATTCCTGGTGGCAGCGCTGGCCGTCGCCGCTCTCGCCCTGCTCATCATGTTCTGGATGCAACGGGGGCTGGCCTACCGAACCCGTCGGATTCTCAACCGCTACCTGCTGGCGGCTTCGGTGGCCGTGGTGGCCATCATTGCTCTTCTCGGTTGGTCAATGTACGCACGCGACGCGGTGCTTACCGACGCCGTGGCCGGAGGCTACGACTCGGTCAACACCATTGGCGAACTACAAAGCGACGCCTTCGCCCTTCAGTCGTCAATGAGTTTGCTGCTTTTGGATGAAGGACAGGCTGCTCAGCGTCAAAGCGAGATCACCTCGCTCATCGAGCGAGTCGACGGCGGTGTCGCCGGAGTGGACGCTCGGGCCGACTCCTCCCGCGAGGGCGCAGCGGCCGAAGCCTTGAGCACCCGTTGGCTGCGATACCGGGAAACGGTCCTGGCAATTACCGGCGCCCAACAGCGAGGCGACACCAGTGCAGCCGTCGGCCTCCTACAGGGTCAGGCACTCACAGACTTCAACGGCTTCAATACCGCAATTGACAGTTCGCTCTCGGACAACCGAACCCAGTTCCTCGACGGCGTATCCGCCGCCCGACGAGTGGTCGACATTCTGCCCTGGGTTGTACTCGCGCTCGGTGTGGTGGCGGCTCTGTTAGCCGTTGCCGGTATCCAACAGCGGCGACAGGACTACCGATGACCTCAAGCCATCAACCCATGTCGACACCGAGCCGGCGCCGCCCGTCAATTGGTCACGGCCCAACGCCGATGAGTCGCCGCCGCTTTATCGGTGGCCTAGCGGTCGGCGGGTTGACCGGTTACGGCCTTTCGGCCTGCGTAACCACCGGCTCGTCACGCTCGGTCGACTACGGCAACCCCGACGAACTGGCCGTGTTGAACTGGGCCGAATACATCGACGCCGGTGACGACGGCGACGTCTACTACCCCGGCGGCACACTCGATCGCATGGCGGGCGAGGGACTTTCGGTGGACTACCGGCCCGACTACGAAGACAACGTCTCCGGCTTCGATCTCATTATCAACAACGCCGTCGGCCAGTCACCTCCGGTCTACGACATTGTGGTTCCCACCAACTGGCGGGCGGCCCAAATGATCAACAACGGCTGGGCCGAACCTCTACCCATCGAGCTGATTCCCAACCACGTCAACATCGATCCGGCGTTTCTAACCAACTCGTGGGATCGGGGCTGCCGATTCCAGATGCCGTGGCAGGCCGGCATCACCGGCATTGCCTACAATCCGGCCTTGACCGGCGGACCCGTTACGTCCATCAACCAGCTGTTCGACTCGTCACTGGCCGGCAGGGTGGGTTTCATCGGCGAGATGCGAGAAGCCGTCGGTCTGGCCATGCTGGCCGACGGAGCCGACCCCTCACGCCCCACGGAGGCCACCGCCCAAGCCGGGCTGGACCGGATTGTCGCTGCCGCCCAGTCAGGTCAGGTTGGGGCCTTCACTTTTGAAGACTTCGCCGACTTGCTCAAAACCGGTGAATTGGCGGCGGCAATGGCCTGGTCAGGCGACGTCGCCTTGCTACAGGACGAACGACCGGACATCGAGTTTGTCATACCGGACGAGGGAGCCATCCAGTGGTTTGACACCATGGTCATCCCCAAAGGGTCGGACAACATCGCCGCCGCCGGGAGATTCATGAACTTCGTCTACGACGTCGAAAATGCCGCCGACATCACCGCCAAGGTTTCCTACATCTCGCCAGTACTAGGCGTTCAAGATGCCTTGGCCCGACGGGGAGGGTTCAGCACCCGGCTGGCCGAGAGTCCGGTGCTCTTCCCCGACCCGGCCACCAGAAACCGGCTGTTCACCTGGGGAGGCCTGGATCCCGAGATCGAAGATCGTCTCGACGCCGAATACGCCCTTCTCCTCGGGTAACGCCGATGCCACCAGTGCCGGCATCACCAGGTAGAGGTCCAAAGACATGATGCACGACTACAACGAAGAGACCGGTCGCTTGGCCCAGCAGGTCTTGGACTACGCCCGGCAACGTACCGAGCTGGAACCTATTCCCACCGGCGGGACAGCCACTCCCGAACGGCTGGCCGAGCTGGTTGGCGAAACCATCACCGCCGGGGGGCTCGGCGGCCAAGAGGCACTTCGCGTCTTCACCGAAGTGCTGGCCCCCAACTGTCTGTCGGTTGACAACCCACGATTCCTCGCCTTCGTGCCGGCTGCACCAACCGAAGCATCGATCCTGTTTGATCTGGTGGTGGGTTCCGAATCGATCTACGCCGGATCCTGGTTGGAAGCGGCCGGAGCAACCTACGCCGAGAACCAGGCGCTGCGGTGGCTGTCCGATTTGGCCGGTCTCGGTGCCGAAGCCGGTGGAGTCTTTGTTCAGGGCGGGACGATCGGCAATCTTTCAGCCATGGTCGGGGCCAGAGGGGCGGCCGCCGCTCGGCTTGAACGGTTGCGACGAAACCGCCCCGACCGCTGGGTGTTCCTCATCGCCGACACCGCTCACTCGTCGGTTCCCTCGGCGGCCATGGTCATGGACGCCGAGGTCATCCATGTCCCCACCGACTCCAGCCGTCGCCTCACCGGTCCAGCAGTGGCGGAAGCTTTGGCTCATCACGGCGATCGGGTAGCCGGGGTGGTGGCAACCGCCGGAAGCACCAACCTGGGCGTCGTCGACGACCTCCGATCTGTCGGTGAGGTCTGTAGGGCCAACGAGGTGTTCTTCCATGTCGACGCCGCCTACGGCGGGGCCGCTCTGGCCGCACCTAAAGCCCGCCCGTTGTTTGACGGCATCGAGCTGGCCGACTCCATCATTATCGATCCCCACAAGTGGTTGTTCGCCCCGTTCGACTCCTGCGCCCTGCTGTGGCGCGACCCGGCTCAGGCTCAGGCCGTCCATGCCCAACACGCCGACTACCTCAGCTTCCTCGACCGCTACGGCCAATGGAACCCCAGCGACTATGCCATTCAGTTGTCCCGCCGGGCACGAGGCCTTCCGTTCTGGTTCTCGGTGGCCGCCTACGGTACGGAGGCCTACGGCGAGAGTGTTCAGGCCACCCTGGACATCACTCAAGTAGCAGCGGACCGCATCGACACGGCCGAGCACCTCAACCTGTTGTGGGGCCCGTCGCTCAGCATTGTGGTGTTTGAGCGGAAAGGTTGGGAAGCGGCCGACTACGAGGCCTGCACCGACGCCATGATCGCCGAAGGCACCGGCTTCGTCACCCCCACTCGCCATGACGGCAAACCGGTGTTCCGGTTCTGTTTTGTCAATCCTCGAACCACGGCCGAAGACGTCGACGCCCTCATCGCCGCTATGGCGTAGCACCGACACGAGGCCGGACAACCGACCCGGCTAGCCGAACTGCTCCAGGAGTTTGGCACTCACGGCCGTTGGTGACAACTCGCCCTTCTCCGCCGCCGACAACAAGTCCACGCCCTCGGCGTTGTCCACCAGCTGGACGGCCCGGCGAGCCATTGCCTGCTCCATTCGGGCCAGCACCTCAGCCCGCACTCGTAGCCGGCGTCGTTCCAGCCGCTGTCCGGTCGACTCCAGATATTCAAGATGGGCGGACACCGCATCCAGAACGTCCTCCGCCCCGGTCCCCTCGAGCGCCGAGGCCATCACGATTGGCGGGCGGTAACCGTCAGGGGCTTCCTGGCCGGTGATGTGGCCGAGATCCAACATGAGCTCAAGGTCACGACGGACGTCGTTCGCACCGGGCCGATCGGCTTTGTTGACCACAAAGACATCAGCCACCTCCAACAGCCCGGCCTTGTTGGCCTGAACGGCGTCACCCATACCCGGCGTGGCGACAACCACCGCCGTGTCGGCCGCTCCGACGACATCGACCTCGACTTGGCCAACGCCGACGGTTTCGATGATCACCGGGTCGTAACCGACGGCGTCGAACAAACGGACGGCCAACGGGACGGCCACAGCCAAGCCACCGGAGTGCCCCCTGGTGGCCATTGATCGGATGAAAGCGTGTCCCATCTGGGACGCTGGAGCCTTGCCGGCGGCCACATCGACCGAGGAACCGGCCGCACCATCCATCCGTATCCGGTCACCGAGGATGGCACCACCGGTCAGCGGTGACGACGGGTCGACCGCCAGTACAGCCGGCCGTCGGCCTGACGCCACGAGACGGCCGACCAACTCCCCTACCAGGGTGGACTTGCCGGCCCCGGGGGCACCGGTAATGCCAAGAATGTGGGCCCGTCCGGTTCGAGGCTGGGCCAGATCGCTGATGGCATCAGCCGCCGGACCGCCTCGCTCAACAACGGTCAACAATCGTCCCAGAGCCAGACGACTGTCTTCCAGCGCATCGACAAACAGGTCTTCGACACTCGGCCGGGGACGCGACCGCCGGGGTTTGCCGTTGCCGGGCGACGACCGGGTCATTCGGCCCCGGAGACAGCCGGTTCTCCGGAGGCCGCTCTCCGCACCGATGCCGCCACCTCTTCGGCCGAAGCTCCCGGGCCGAGCACGGCAGCCACACCGGCGGAATATAGATCATCCAGATCTTCTTCCGGCACTATGCCTCCAACCACTAGAGGCGTGTCCAGACCGGCGGCTTCGAGGGCGGAAAGAATCTCCGGGGCCAAGGTCAGGTGTCCGTTGTTGTGCATGGAGATGCCGATGACGTCGGCATCCTCCTGCTCGACGGCGGCGATAATACTGTCAGTGGTCTGGCGCAAGCCGAGGTAGATGACCTCCATACCGGCGTCACGCAGAATACGGGCCACCACTTTGAGACCGCGGTCATGTCCATCAAGACCCTGCTTGGCCAGGACAACACGAATCGGCTGGTCGTCGGCATCGACTTTCGGCATCAGATAATGGCTTTCTCGACGTAGGTCCCGAATACCGACTCCATGGCCATCGCCGTCTCTTCCACCGTGGCGTAGGTCTTGACCGCCTCCAGCAATGGGGGCATCAAGTTGGTGTCGGACTCGGCTGCGGCGGTCACGGCGGCCAGGGCCGAGGCTACCGCCGATTCATCTCGTCGCTTGCGGACTTCGTCCAGCCGCTTCAGCTGGAGTTCCTCGGTCTCATTGCCGATGCGAAGAATGTCGCCCTGGCCCTCGTCGCCGTCAGTGAAGGCATTAACCCCGACAATGATGCGTTTGTCGTCGTTGACCTCCCGTTCGAAACGGTAGGCGGCGTCGGCGATCTCACCGACGAAGTACCCGTTCTCAATTCCGGCGTACACCCCTTCCAGAATGGACCCGTCGCCCAGCTCGTCCAGGTGGGCAAACACCGCCTCAGCTTGACGTTCCATTTCGTCCGTCATCCACTCGACGTACGGGGCACCACCGAGCGGGTCGGCCACATTGGTGACCCCGGTTTCGTGGGCCACGATCTGCTGGGTGCGCAGCGCAATGCGAGCCGCCTTCTCAGTGGGCAGGGCCATGGCCTCGTCGTAGGAGTCGGTGTGCAAACTCTGGGTACCGCCAAGAGCGCCGGCCAACGCCTGAATGGCAACGCGGGCAATGTTGATCTCGCTTTGCTGGGCGGTAAGCGACACCCCGGCGGTCTGAGTGTGGAACCGGCACAACATGGATCGCTCGTTCTTGGCTCCGTAGCGTTCTTTCATCCAGCGGGCCCAGATACGACGGGCCGCCCGGAACTTGCCGATTTCCTCGAAAAAGTCGCTGTGGCTGTTGAAGAAGAAACTGAGACGCTTGGCGCAGTCGTCAACGTCCACCCCGGCGGCAACGGCGGCCTCGACGTAGGCGAAGCCGTTGGCCAAAGTGAAGGCCAACTCCTGAGCAGCCGTGGATCCGGCCTCTCGGATGTGATAGCCGGAGATGGAGATCGGATGCCACTTGGGCATCTCGGCGTTCATGAACCGAATCATGTCGGTGATGATTCTCACCGACGGCCGAGGCGGATAGATGTACTCCTTCTGGGCCTGATACTCCTTGAAAATGTCGTTTTGAATAGTGCCGGCCAGAGCGCTGCGGGCCACGCCATTCTGTTCGGCCACCGCGATGTACATGGCCATGATGATGGCCGCCGGCCCGTTGATGGTCATCGACGTGGAGACCGAACCCAAGTCGATATCGGCGTACAGGTCCTCCATGTCAGCCAGAGTGTCAACGGCCACGCCGCATCGTCCGACCTCGCCGGTGGACCAAGGACTGTCCGAGTCGCGACCCATGAGGGTCGGCATGTCGAAGGCGGTCGACAACCCGGTTCCGCCGTTGCGAAGAATGTCTTTGAACCGGGCGTTGGTATCTTCGGCGGTGCCGAAGCCGGCGAACATTCGCATCGTCCACAACCGTGAGCGGTACATGGTGGGGTAAACGCCGCGGGTGTAGGGGTACTGGCCGGGATAGGGGGCGTCGCCGTACACCGGTTCCACCGGCACACCGGACATGGTTTCGAACGGGATGTCTCGTATCCGGCCTGCCTCGACGGCGGCATCATAGGCCTGCTGCCATTGGGCTTTGGCCGCAGCCGACTCTTTGCCTCCGCTATGCCCGCCGGCGTATGTCGGATTAGCTGACTCTTCGGCACTCATTGGATTTCTCCGCTCATTGGTTGCTCCCGATATGCGGTCAGGTGGATCGGCGGTTGGCATGAGCTTCAAGACGGCTCAGCAACTCGGCCTCGGAGACGTCGGACTCCAACGCTGCCATGACAATGTCGTATTGCGATGGAGGCGTCAGACCTCCAACCGGCGGGTCACGATCCAAATTGGTTGGGAAGGCATAGCCATCGGTGGCCGCCGCAACTGCATGAGCCAGGTCTCCAAGCTCGGCTCCACCGATCATGGCGGCTCGCAGCGCCGGGTAGGCGGCAGATGCGGTCTTCATGTGATCAACAGTTTCCATCGGTCGACCGAACGCCGAGGAGATTTGCAGCAGGTTGGCCATGCGCCGGACCGCCGGAGTGTCATTCGCTCCGGTCACGTTGGCTCCGGCGGCATGAAACAACGCCGGGTTGAAGTAGACAAGATCGCCCTTGTTCAACGGCAGCTGAACGTGATGTTCGGCGAAGTAGTTGATGAAGTCCTGTTGTCTCCAAGCCAAGTAGCCGAGCTTGTACTTTTGGGAGTGCGGCAGGTAGGTGGTCGGGCCGGTTTCAACCGGCATGTCGCAGTGGGCCACCGCTCCTTGAAGAGTCAATGCCGGTGATAGCCGGTGGGTGGTGAGCGGGTACTGCTCGGCCCTTTCCACTGTCATGAACCCAAGGTGGTAGTCCCGGTGAGGCTGCTGGGCGTCCCCGCCGGGATTGACCACGTTCACCTGACTGGTCACCAGGTAGCCGGGTCCCAGCCACGACCAAGCACCGAGGGCGATCATGTCGTTCATGTAGTAGTCGACGAAGACATCGGGTGCGGCCAGCGCCAACTTCTCGAGGGCGTTCCACACCCGATCGTTGGCACCGGCGGCGGCAAAGTGGTCACCGGAGTGTTCACGGCCAACCTTCTCAGCTGCGATTACGGCCTCGAACTGCTCCGAGGCTCGGTCGATACTTGTCGCTTCAAAGGCTTGGGCGATGACGAAAATACCGGGTCCTTCGGACAGCACCCAGTGAAGTTCGGCCATTACGGCCGACATGTTTCCGGCCACCGCTACCTCTTGGCGAAGACGCCCGGCCTGATAAACGGGTACGCCCAGCGTCACCTCGTCAACGCACTCCAAGCCGCCGACCAATTCGGCGTCTCCAGGCGCCGCCTCAATGATGGCTTCCAGATCAGCTATGGCGCAGTCGTCAGCTGACAAGCGGCGGGCCGGTTGGGTGGCACGCAGGTAGTCAGATGAGAACGAAGTCATGGATCAACAGTACCCGAAGGCCCAACGACGGTTGATATCACCGACAACACCACGAGCGCCCGTGCTTACGCTCCCGCCGTATCCAGCGTTCAGACGGTGGCTGCGCTGACCTCCGACGGCTTTGAGTCGACCGTTTGTGTGCCGTCATAGCGCCGCCGGAAGAACTCGGCGATGGCGATCCCCAGAGGCGCCGACAACCAGATGCAAGCCAGGATGGCCACCGACTCGGAGTTCCTGAACAGCGGATCGAGGACCAACAACATGGCTCTGAACAACCAGAATGAACCCCACATCGAGCCGGCGAAGCGGATCGACCAGGTCCGATGACTGCGGTAGTCCCGGCGTCTGGCCGTCACCGCCGTCATGCTCGCCGTGGCGTAGACAAAGGCTGACATCGACCAGAATCCCCACATCGCCGCCGCTCCGCCGTACTCACTTACCGAGCTGTGTTCCGATGCCAGCCAAACAGCGCAGACGGTTCCGATGGTGACGGCGCCGAAGGTGAGACGGCCCAGCAGCCGGTGACGGCCACCGTTCGAGCCGGTACCGGGTCTCAGCAGCTGGAGGTGCATCAAAATGAAGGCGATCGAGTTGAAGCCGATATGACCGTACAGCAGGTTCCGGCGGAGCTGCGGTCCGTTCAGGAATCGTTCGTGGAACGCCACCCCCCACGACGTGTGGTTGGTGTAGCGATCCCCCCACACCGTGCAGGCATTGTCGACACAGGTTGCCAGCCCACCGGCCGTCTCGCTATCGGCCAGGCCCAGATTGTTTCCCACATCGTAGATACCGATGAAGAAGGCAATGGACGCCGGGATCCCCTCGATGAAGTACCGGCCGTTCAGAAACAACAACAAGGCGATGCCGAGAGCGAAGAACGGTCCGAACGAGCGAGTCCGCAGACCCCTGATCAGCAAGACAACCCAAACCACCAAGGCGACGTATATGCCCAGCACTCCTAGCGGTAACTCCACCGGCCGACCTCCTAGCTGTCGGTTGCCGATCAACTTGTTGACGGCAACTCCCCTATGGACCGACGGTACTCCACGGGCTGGGAGTGCTCCAATTGCTGTCGCTGCACCGGCCGGCCATATGTCAAGCCGTGTAGCCGGCCGGATATCAAGCCATATGTCCGGCTATGTATCCAGCTATGTATCCGGCTATGTGCCCGGTGTAACTCAGCGGATGTTCCGGGCGCTACCCGGCCGCACCTAACCGAGCCAGCGTCTCCCGCACCGTTACCGCCATGGCCGGATCGACGGACTGGCGCCGGGAGTAGGTGGTTGAAGCGAACCACGCCTCAGCCGCTTCGGCGGTAATCCCGTATCGGTCGGTCACCAAGGCTATGCGGTCGTCACGATCCACAAACGCCGCCGCTTGGGCAATGACGGCGTCAACGATGCGACCCAACGCCGCCGTATGGCCGGTGACAACGTCGTTTCTGGCCGCAATCACAAAGGACGGCCACGGCGTCGGCTGAATGCCAAGCTGGCGGAACGTTCCGTCCTCAACCAGGGGCCTGGTCATGAACTGTTCCCACAGAAACAAGTCGACGTTCCCTGCCGTCATGGCTTCGGCCGCACCGTCCAGACCTCCGACCACGACAAATTGGTCGGGGTCAATCGTGAACCCCAGACGCTCGGCATGGACGTAGGCCATGAGGTGCGACCCGGAGTTGAAACGGGAGATGGCGATGCGGGCCCCGGCCAGTTCGGACTCGTCGGCGAAGACCGAGTCGGCCGGTACAAACACGCCCCACTGAAGCGGGGAGCTGACATAAACCTGGATGATGGTGGCTGCCAGGCCTGCGTCGATCGCCTTGACGGTTCCCTCGGTGAGAATACTTACGACATCGAGCGTTCCGGCCTCCAGCTTCTCGATCATCTCGCCCGTGCCACCGAACTGATCCTCCCAGGTGAGGTTCAAGTCACCGAGTTCAGGCGACGCCATGGCCAAGTGCCACGGCAGATTGAAGTGTTCGGGAACCCCGCCGAGCCGAAGCACGACTTGATGGGAACTCTCGGCTGAGGGCTGGTGGGAAGCAGACACGATCGTACAGGCTAGGCAATCTGACCGAGCAATTCAGGCACCGTGGCATCGTCTACCTGGTTTGGTGGCAAAACGAATTAGACCGGCTGTCTCTCGACGGCCGGTCCAATTCATTGGTCTAGAAGTAGACGCGCTGGCACCTAACTTGCCTGCAGAGCCTCCCAATCGACTTCCGCCTCGTCCCAAATCAACATTGAAGGTCCACTGCCTTCACGCCGCCGTAGTTCGAGGGTGGTTACACCGGACTGGATGACGGTGAGAACACCCTCGGCCTCGTCTGCCGGGCTGGTCACCTCGACCGCAGCAACGTCCTGCTGGTCGACGACCGGATCGGTTGACTCTTCCAGTGCATCGAATATGGACAAGGCCAAGCCGTACTCACCGGGCAAGTAACGTACACGCACGTTCCGCGTTTGGTTAGTTCGAGTTGGTTCCATGTCTACATAGACGCACGGGTTGGCCGATTAGTTCAACATTTTCTGTTACAAGATGATCACGACCCGCTTAGGAGTATGACGAGTAGATTTCGGCCGAGGCTGGCTCCTTGCGACGGGACCTTGGCCGAAGAGCCAAGACGGCGCTGATTTCGACGTCGAGCGGCGGAGCCTCCAGCGTACGCCGACATCCCACCGATAACCGGGGTGGCCGATACGATCTAGTCAATGACCGATTGGGCTGACGACGAGGATTTTCTTTCCCGGTCCGGGCTGACGGTCGACATGCTGCTGTGTGACTCGGCTCAGGTGGCCGGCGGAAAGCTTTTCATTCTCGGGGGCGGCTTGGCTTCCGTAGGCCCAAAGCCCCAGCCGCTGGCAATAGCCCTCCAGATCACCGTGCCTTGGGATCGGGCCAATATCGCCCACGAGTGGCGAATCGACCTGGTTGACGAGGACGGACAGGCGGTCCAGATCAAAGACAAGGCCGTCGTGCTCAAAGGCCGCTTCGAGGCCGGGCGCCCGGCAGGACTGCAACCGGGCACCCCATTGGGGGTTTCACTGGCCATCAACCTGTCGCCGTTCCCGATAGGTGGCGGGCGTAGCTACGCCTTCGCCCTCTCTATCAACGATGAGCAGCGCCCGGACTGGCGGGTCCGCTTCTACGTGGTTGACGCTCAGCGCCGGTCTCGGCCGGCCTAAGCCAGTTCGCCTAAGCCAGTTCGCCTAAGCCAGTTCG
>JAHDFR010000003.1:54405-88978 GCA_020628065.1 Acidimicrobiales bacterium | reverse complement strand
GCCTAAGCCAGTTCGCCTAAGCCAGTTCGCCTAAGCCAGTTCGACAGCCAACGGTTCGAGTCGATCGGGAGTAATGGGACCGCGCATCGACCACACCACAACGTCGACGCCGACATCGAAGAACGAGTTGGCCTGATCGGCCAGAGCCTTCGGATCGTCGTCGGGCGAGTAACCGAGGTGAATACTTCTGGTGATCTCCGACGGGTCACGCCCGACCTTGGCGCAATGGCCCAGCAGCACCTCATTGAGCTCCTGCCAGTCGGAGGGGGCCGGGGGAAAGGTCATGTCCCACTGATCAGCAAATCGAGCTGTGGTTCGCAATGTCCGAACCCGGCCTTTACCGCCCACGACGATTGGTGGGTAGGGATGTTGGACGGGCTTCGGCTCACAGAAGGCCCCGTTCAACTGAAAGAACCGCCCGGAGTGATCGGTCACCGCCTTGGTCAGCAAGGAAATGATCACCTCCAACCCTTCTTCCAACCGGTCGGAGCGGTCACGCATCGGACCCAGCTCAAGCCCGTAGGCCGAGGACTCCATCTCGTTCCATCCGGCACCGATGCCGAACTCAAATCGCCCATCGGAGATGTGGTCGAGCGTGGCAATCATGTTGGCGGTCACCGAAGGGTGGCGGTGATGCATACCGTTGACCATGCACCCAATGCGGATTCGTGACGTGGCCTGGGCCATGGCGGCCAACATCGTCCAACCCTCAAGGTTCGGCCCGTTCCAAGGTTCGGCCAGCGGGTAGAAGTGGTCCCAGTTCCAGGCCGATTCAAAGACCTCGATACGGTCCGCTTCCACCCAGGTGGCTAGAAAATCCGACCAGGTGGCGTGGTGAGGTGGCGTCTTAATGGCATGACGTCCCATACTGTGCTCCCTTTCCCGGACTCCCCTTTCGAGGCTCCCGTTCGGTCAGCCTACTGGGAGCCTGATGAGCAGGCCTCTCAGACCTCTTGAGGTGAGGAACCGTTTGTGGCGTCGGCCGGCGGTTCAATGGGGGCGAACGTCACTGCCGTGGCAGGATCGGCGACCACCGCCCGCAGCGACTCGACGGTACCTTTGGTCATCACCGTTGGCTTGCCCAATCCGGCAAGCAGATCGGTTGCGGCCTCCATCTCCGCCAGGCGACGCTTGGCATGGATGGGGGTGCCGTCGAGAAGACGCTGCAGCCATGGCCCGTCAGCCGATGTGAGTTCTGCCATCAAGTTGTCGGCCAACCAGTTGGCGTCGCTGGCGGCCGACGCCGCTGAAAGGGCTTCTTGGGCAACAGCGGCAAAACCTTTCATGGCAACGCTACGAAGTAGTTTGCGTCGAGCAGCCGTGCCGGCCGGCCCGTCGATCGCTTCCACCTTGCCGCCAACCGAATTGAACACGCTGGCGAATCGTGGTGCTCCGATGCCCGAAGCCAACGCCGCAGTGGCCACCCCATTGCCGGGAACCATGGCAACCAAAGCCACGTCGGCGAACTCGAAACCTTTGCTCTGGGCGATCGAGGCCAGTTCACTTTTCAACTCAGGCGATCCGGTTGAAAAGTCGGCGTAGATGGCATCTGACGGGATGGCGTCAGCGGCCTGAACAATGGCCAGCCTGGCATCTGCGGCCGCCGTAAGTGCCAGGACAACTTCAGCTTTACGTACAGCCAGCGCCGGATGGGGGACGCGCTGAACTCCGACCGGCGTCGGCACGTCGGCCGGATCAAAGGCGACAACCGTTGATCCCGAAGCGGCAAGTTCGGCGGCGATCAAAGATCCGGCTTCGCCAAGACCAAAGACACATATTTGCACGACAGCCAAAGGCTAACACAGGTATCGGAATTCCAGCCGAACTGAGTGCCGAGACCGCTCTACACCGGCAGGATCAGCTCACCGTTCAGAACGGCGAACCAGGCGTCGGGATGAGCTGCCCACTCCTGCCATCCCTGCGATAATCGGCCCAGATCGGGCTCAGACGCCAGTCCGTATTCGACCGCTTGAACAGCCAGAGCGGAGGAGACAATTCGTTCCGCCCACAGTCCACCCCACCACGCGCGGTCCTCGGCGGTAGCGAAACACCACACTGATGCCGATACTACCGTGCGGTCGAATCCAGCCTGTCGAGCCCAAGCCAGCAGATGCCGCCCGGCGTTAGGCTCGGCGTCGTTCCGGCGAGCAACCGCTTGGTAGAGGGTCATCCACTCCTCCAGCGCCGGAATCGCCGGATACCAGGTCATCGCCTGATAGTCGGCGTCACGGACAGCCACCACTCCTCCAGGAGCGGTCACTCTTCCCATTTCCCGCAGGGCGGAGACCGGGTCGGAGAGGTGCTGAAGCACCTGATGAGCGTGCACGATGTCAAAGCGGTCACTGGCGTAGTCAAGTGAGTAGACATCGCCAACCTCAAACGACAGCCCGTCCAACACGTGTTGGTCGGCAGCGGCGGCCACGATCGTCTCGGCGTAGTCCATGCCAATGACCTGGCCGGGTGCCACTCGGGTGGCGATGTCGGCGGTCAGGGTGCCGGGGCCACAGCCCACATCCAGAACCGTGCGACCCGATTTGAGGTGCTCACGGAGATAGCCGGCCGAGTTGTCGACGGTGCGCCAGGCGTGAGAACGGAGAACGCTGGCATGGTGACCGTGGGTATAGGTGTCAGGTTCGACCGGTGAGTCCGTCATGGCTCAACCGTACCCGAGAGCACCAGCGGCGCTTGCCAACATCAATGGCTGCCGGCGTGCTGTGGTTGCGTCGTCGTCTAGCCGACGAAAGCCCAGTTGGCCACTACACCCTCAGGATCCACCAAAATCACGGTCTCCCATTGATTGCTCCACACGGGGAAACGTTCGCCCAGGTAGAAGTTTTCGCCATCGCCGACACCCTCTCCGCTACGTACTGTGAGACCGGCTCCGGGCGCCAGTGTGCCGGACAACGGGAATCGGTGGCCGGTGGTGTCATCTCGAATCACCCACCCTTCAAGCGATAGTTCGCCGTCCCCGCGGTTTTCGATTCTGACCCACTCGTCGTCCAGGTTGTATCGGTCGTTGCCGTCGGGGTCGACCTGTGTCTCGGCCACCACTAGATTCCGGCTCTGAGGTTGCCCGCACTGATCACCCCATATCCCAAGCCGCTGATCGGCGGCCTGGATCATAAGGCGTCGATTGCTCTCATCATCACCGGTGGCCAAGCCAACGCCGGACGAGATCAGGGCGGCAACCGCCGTGGGCTGTGCAGCATCGGGGCCGAGCGCCACGTCAGCCAGGAGCCGACCAAAACGATCGGTTCCCTCCTCCACCAGCGCAACCTCCGAAGACCCGGCCAACAGCTTCTCAAGTGCCGTGCGGGCCAGGTCACCGTTGCAGGTTCGCTCGTTGTCATCGAACAGCTCCGGTGCGTTGTAACCGACAAGGCGAACTTCGACCTCTTCACCACCGGGTTGCAAGGTGGCTTCCATGGAGTCACCGTCAACAATTCGGCTGACAGTGGCGTTGGCCTCGCCACCTACGGACTGGCCGGACTGACCGCTCTCGGCAGGTGCAGTGTCATCTGCAGGTCCAGTGTCACCTACAGGTTCAGTGTCATCTACCTGTGCCCCCTCACCGGGGTCGGACACCTGGTCGGCTTGCAGGTCTTGTGCCTCCACCACCAACTCAACGCAAGCAGTCAGAAACAGGGTCGACGCCAACAACGACATCAACCGCCTCACAGACCGGCGACGACTAGAAGTCGGTGGCCACGCCACCTTCGGACACGCGTCTCGCCACGTAGTCATCCAGTTCCGCCCTTCGCTCATCCGGCAGAGCCGGAGCTTCGTATTCGGCAAGCAAGGTTGCCACCAGCTCACCGGCTTTGCTTTCAGCCGTCGGACTGCCGGCTTCGGTCCAGGATTCGAAGTTACGCCAGTCGGAAATCATGGGCGAATAGAACGCGTCGCGGTAGCGGCTCTGGGTGTGCCCGACACCGAAGAAGTGTCCACCGGGGCCGACTTCGTCGATTGCATCGACGGCCAAGGCATCATCGTCGACCACAAGTGGGGTCATGAACTGCGACACCATCGACAATAAGTCGGCGTCGAGCACCATCTTTTCGTACGACGCCCGTAGCCCTCCCTCCATCCAACCGGCGGCATGCATGATCATGTGAGCTCCGCCGGCAATGGCACCCCACAAAGAGAAGACCGACTCGTAGGCCGCCTGAGCATCGAGTGCATTGGCGGCGTTCACGTTGGATGACCGGTAGGGGATGTTGTAGCGACGGGCCAGTTGGCCGCCGATCATGGCCGACTTCATGTATTCCGGTGTTCCGAACGCCGGCGACCCTGATCGCATATCGACATTCGAAGTGAATCCGCCGTACATGACCGGAGCCCCGGACCGTACAATCTGGGTCATCACGATGCCGGCCAGCGCCTCGGCGTTTTGTTGCACCAGCGCACCGACCACGGTCACCGGAGCCATGGCACCGGCCAATGTGAACGGGGTGATGACGATGATCTGATTTCGAGACGAGAACTCGAGAATGCCCTGCAACATCGGGCCGTCGATTCGCAGCGGCGACGAGGTGTTGATTATCGAAAAGATTGACGGTTCGGTGTCAAGCTGTTCGTCACTTATTCCCCGGGCGATACGAACCATCTCCAAACAGTCCTGGTTTCGTTGCCGCCCCAGGCTGTAGGCGTGAATCGGCTTGTCAGCCAGGGTCAACTGATCATGGGTGGCATGCAGGTGCCTAACCGATGCGTGCACATCGGTTGGCTCCACCGGGTAGCCGGCCAGAAGGTGGATCTGATTGAGCATTTGGCACAACTTCACCAATCCCTGATGGTCAGCCCGGTTGCCGGTGCGTCGGCCGGCCCCGATGTCGGACACGTTGGGCGTGCTGGCGACCGACCCAAAGCAGACATGGTTCCCACCGAGGGTGAGACTGCGTTCCGGGTTGACGGCGTGGAACTGAAAGATCGACGGTGCTTTGGCCACGTACGTCATCACCATCTCGGGATCGAAACGAACTCGATCCGAGTCAGGGTCCACATCGGCGCCGGCGGCGGCCAGCCGTCGCTTTGACTCATCGTCGAGGAACTCGATGCCGGTGTCGCGAAGAACCCGAAGTGAGGCCTGGTGAATCGACTCGATCTCATCGGCCGACAACAGCTCGGTGGGCGGCACCGAGCGAACCGGTTGACGAAAAGGCAACTGAGCCACCGTCGGTCCCTGCACTTCGCCCCGAGCTCTACGACTCCTACGGCGAGTTCGCCCACTCGAACCGTTGCTTGACGTTGTCTCAACGACGTCTTCACTCATGAACTAAAACCTCTGCGAGAGTCAGTCACTGCGACCGAGACAGTTTTACCCACGCCTCGGTCCCGGGCAACCGAGCACGAAGGCTGGCCCGCAGCGTACCGGCGGTGTCCGCCCGACCGGCATCCCGGCCGCCCATAACGGTCACGCCACCGCTGCTGTCGAGATGCCCAGAACCGGACCCCGTCAAGTAAGGGTTCCGTTAACACTGCCGGACTGAAGGGGTGGGCGTAGGTAATTGTCCAAGGGCGCGATCTACAATGACTTTGTGCCCAGCTACCAACGATTCACGTCCTCGGGAATCGTCAGCCTCTACTACGAGGAGTCGGGATCGGGCCATCCGGTTCTCCTGATCGCCCCCGGAGGTATGCGTTCCACGATTTCAGCTTGGGAGAACGCGCCCTGGCACCCGGTGAAGCAACTGTCGGAGAAGTTCCGTGTCATCGCCATGGATCAACGCAACGCCGGTAGGTCCACTGGGCCAATCACGGTCGATGACGGCTGGGAAACGTACCGCCAAGATCAACTGGCGTTGATGAACCACCTGGGCATCGGCCGCTTTCACGTGGTCGGCATGTGTATCGGCGGATCCTACATAGGTAGCTTGTTGGAGACCGCTCCCCACCGCGTCACGGCCGCAGTCGTTATGCAAACCATCGGGCTCAGCGACAATCGTCAGGCCTTTTTCGACATGTTCGACCGGTGGGCCGACGATCTGAAGCCCAAGCGACCGGATGTCGCCGATGAGGCTTGGCCGGCACTTCGCCACAAGATGTACGGCAGCGACCGACCGTTCTTTTCGGTCGAGCCGTCGGTCTTCGGCGGTGATACGCCGATCTTGGCCCTTCAGGGAGACGACCTGTACCACCCCACTGCCAGCTCCCGACTGTTGACCGAATCGGCCTCCAACGCAACCTTGATCGAGAAGTGGAAGGACGATCCGGCCCGCAAGGTGGCTATGGGAAAGGTCCACAGCTTCCTGGTAGAGCACGTTCCTTCCACCTCAAACGGCGCCGCCCCGGCTGACCAGACGGCGGCTGACACACCAGCGGATCAACAGTCGCCCGAATCGCCGGTCGACACTGACATCGACACGACCCAGGGCTAGTTCGGCCGAAACCCGAGCTTCGCCGGGCGTCACCGTATTCCGTTTGATGGCGTCGAACTACTCAAGTTCGGCGATGTTGACGATGCCCTCGCCCTGATGAATCAGGGCGCTCCAGGCGGCACCAATGACGATGCCATCGGAGCGCGCCTTGACCGAGTGGACTTTGCGACCGAAGACATCGCGCAGGAGGGCCACGACCTCACCGGCTACCACTTCTTTCCCCAAGGCCGTCTCCATGTGCAGGACACCGCTGCGGGATGCTCTTGTCCACTTGGCAGAACGGACAAAGACAGTCGGCGGAGGGGGAAGTCGATCCCCTGCCGGGATCATGCCGATATCAGCCAGGCACCGCAGCACCCCTTCGGTGCCGATGGCAATGGCCTCGTCGTCAAACCGATTGGCCTCGCCTCCCTCAAACAACAAAGCGGTTGCCCCGTTCTCGGCCGCTACTTGGCGAACGGATCCGTCCCGAACCCGCGAGTCGACGGTAACCGGTGCGCCGAAAACCTGTGCCAGTTCTCTGGTTCGGGGATCGCTCAACCGGCCCCGGATTTGAGGCATGTTGGTTCGGTTCCCCGAGCCGGTGTGCAGATCGATACCAACGTCGCAGCGTCTGATGACCTCGGTCATGAAGGTGTTGGCAATCCGCGATGCCATAGACCCTCGGGGGGAGCCGGGAAAGGATCGATTGAGATCTCGGCCATCAGGCAGCGCTCGCTCCCCTGCGTTGAAGCCGTGAACGTTAACGATGGGAACGGCAATCAACGTCCCGGCAACCGACCGAATATTGATCGATGCCAGGACCCGGCGGACTATCTCGATGCCGTTCAGCTCGTCGCCGTGGATGGCGGCGCTGATCCACGCCGTCGGCCCGTCGCTTGCCCCATGCAGGACAACAAGGGGAACCTCCACTTTGCTGCCCGTGACTAGACGGGCGGTCGGCAGTTCGATATGGGCTCGTTTACCGGCCGAAACGGACTCACCGGCTATGGAAAACGGCGCCCGGCGGGCTTTGGCCATTACGTTGGGCTCCTGGTTGGGCCGATCCCGGCCCGCCTATGCGGAAGTCTGATCCGAAGCGCCGGTGTTACCGGTCGGCGAACCATCAAGAAGTGAATCGTCAGGCAGTGGGTCGGCCGGAAGCGGCTGGGCTTTAGGCCGAGCACGGCGGCGACGGCGGGCGGGGATGATGTACTTCATCTCGGTCAGCTTGCCGAAGCACAGGAGGCGATCCTCCTGTTCCAGGATCCGGTCTTCGCGGGGATTGGGTACGACATTGTCTCCTCGGATGAGGGTCAGCGCCGTTATATCACGGTCCCGGAGCCCTTCGCGAATTGTGCTGCCGATGATTGCCGTCCCCGGGCCGAGATAGATTTCAGCGACCCCGTATCCGGTGGCGTCGGCCAGCCGTTGGCGGATATCCAGGTCGGGGAAGGTGACCTGGCTCTCGATGTACTCGATGACGGCGCCGGCCAAATCGAGATCGGTGGCCCCCTCGATACCTTCCAACCCCGGTGAGGAGTTCACCTCCATGACCAGAGGCCCGTCATCGCTCTCCAGCATGTCCACTCCGGCGAGGTGCAGGTCCATGGTTCGGGCCGCCTTCACCGCCAGCCTGCTGGTGCGGTCGTCGAGTTCGACCGGCTCGGTTCGACCACCACGGTGAACGTTTGAGCGGAACTCATCACCCTTGCTGATTCGTCTCATGGCGGCCACCACCCGATCGCCCACGACGAACGCTCGAATGTCGCGGCCACGACTCTCAGAGACGAACCGTTGAATCAGTACGTTCTGCTGGGTGACGGTCAGCGTCTCGATGACCGACTCGGCCACCGTGACATCGGGAGCCAGAATCACTCCAATTCCCTGAGTTCCTTCCAACAGCTTGATCACGACCGGGGCGCCGCCGACCCGCTCAATGGCCTGAGCAATGTCTCGACTGTCCTTCACGAACATCGTCTCGGGAATCGGTATTGAGTTGCGGTTCAACAGCTGAGTGGCCCGCAATTTGTCTCGGGAGTTGGCGATGCCCGTAGCCGTAACCGGCGTGTAAATGTCCATCTGCTCCAACTGGCGAACCACAGCAGTGCCATAGAAGGTGATGGACGCCCCAATTCGGGGAATGACGGCGTCGTAGTCATCCAATGGGCGGCCCCGGTACAACATTTCCGGTTCGCCACCGGCCAGGTCGATGGCCAGATGCAGAGTGTCCAGAATGTCGACCTCATGCCCGCGGTCGGAAGCGGCGGCCACTAGACGCCGCGTGCTGTAGGAGCGAGGTTGACGGGAGAGCACAGCCAGCTTCATGTCGAGTCACGCTCCCCTGTGTGCTGGGGCCCATCGTCGACCGGCTCGACGCTGCCCTGTTCGTCACCCATCGACCACATCGGCTCTTCCAGAAGGAAAGACTTCCCAGGGTCAACCAAAAAGCGTCGCCGCATCGCTCGACGACCAATCAACATCCGATACCCCATGGCATCGCGATCAGCCAGGGTCAGATCGATATCAAATCTCCGCGAGCCCAACACGATCGGCGTCCGTACCACCGGTCGTAGTTCGCTATGTCCGTTCGAGGACTTCACGTTCCGGAATGCGATAACCGGAACCTCGGCCACATACTCAGCGGCATCTGTGCCTGCGCTTTGCTTTGCCGCGCCCCTGGAATTGCGCTTGAGGGTATTGGGCTTGATGACAAAGCGGGCAATGGTCAGCGAACCGGACCCTCTATCAGGATCAGGCTCAAGGTCAAGATCGTTGGTCACCTCGAAAAGCTCAAGATCGTGAGCGTGCAGCGAAGACGTCGCCGCTCCGGTGTCAATCT
The DNA here is from genome assembly GCA_020628065.1 of Acidimicrobiales bacterium. Lineage (GTDB taxonomy): Bacteria > Actinomycetota > Acidimicrobiia > Acidimicrobiales > SZUA-35 > JAHELU01. The sequence goes on along the minus strand of JAHDFR010000003.1, from coordinate 79,780 downwards.
TCACCTGAATCGGGTCTGGAGCAAGCAGCGGCAGCATCGCCCACTCCCGCCAGCCGACGAGGGGACGCCGGTCACGTTTGCCGGGCGCGCTTCGCCGAGTGGCTCTCTTCGGGGTCTCCGACTGACGCCGACCCCCGGAACCTTCGACCCCCGGCCCCGGGTGGTGGTGGTCCGCAATCATCTAATCAGTTTAGATTTGGTACGTGACTCAACCGCCTACGACCGAGCCAAGATTTAGTCCAGAAACGTCGACGGCCCGACGAGGCGATGAACCGGTGGACCTGATTGTGGTGGGGGCCGAGTTACTGGCCACGGTGAACGATGCCGGTGACGAGCATCGGGGTGGCTGGCTGGCCATCGCCGACGGTGTGATTGTCGCTGTCGGCCACTCGACCGATCCTCTGCCGCCGGCTGCCGAGCAGATTGACGCTTCCGGGTGCCTGGTAACGCCCGGGCTGGTGAACACCCATCATCATCTGTACCAGAATCTGACTCGCGCTTGGGCTCCCATGACCGACAAGCCGCTGTTCGGTTGGTTGGAGGCGCTCTACCCGGCCTGGACCGACAATTTGGACGAAGAGGCTGTCTATCTCGCCGCCTGGGTTGGACTAGCCGAGCTGGCTCTGTCCGGATGTACAACATCCACGGACCACCACTACATTCACCCGGCCGGAGCCGGCGATCTCTTGGCCGCCGAAATTTCCGCCGCCCAGGAATTGGGGATGCGATTTCACCCCACGTTCGGCTCCATGAGCGTCGGCCGATCGGCCGGCGGGCTTCCGCCCGATCGGGCTGTTCTGGACGAAGACGACATCCTGGCTCGGTCAGTGGAACACGTGCAGCGCTGGCACGACCGTTCGCCTACCGCCATGGTTCGCATCGGCTTGGCCCCATGCTCACCCTTTTCCGTCAGCCCGGACCTGATGCGCCGCACCGCCGAGCTGGCCGAACGGTTGGATGTACGGTTGCACACCCACCTGGCGGAGAACGATGAGGATGACTCCTATTCGTTGGAGAAGTTCGGCATGCGCCCGGTGGACTACTTCGCTGAGGTCGGGTGGATGACGGATCGGGCATGGGCCGCCCACGTGGTTAAACCGAATGGTGAAGAGATCGCCCGGCTGGGTGCAGCCGGTGTCGGCATAGCTCACTGCCCCAGTTCCAACATGATCCTCGGTTCGGGAATCGCTCCGGTGGCGGCGATGACGGCGGCAGGTTGTGCCGTCGGACTGGGCTGTGATGGCTCTTCATCGGCCGACGCCGCCTCGCTGTGGTTGGAAGCGCGAACGGCGTTGCTCCAGGCCAAGTTGACGTCCGGGCCGGCCTCGATGACCGCCCGACAGGCCCTTCAGATCGCCACCCGTGGCGGGGCCCGTTGCCTGGGCCGCCAGTCCGAGGTTGGCCAGCTTGCCGTAGGCGCAGTCGGCGATGTGGCGGTTTGGGATTTGAGTGGCCCGTCCTATGCCGGCGTTGGAGACCCGGTCGAAGGCTGGCTGCGGTGTGGGCCGACTGCGGCCAAGCACACCATCGTGGCCGGGCGAGTCGTTGTTCGAGACGGCTCGCTGGTGGATGGACGATTGACTGAACGTCTTGCCGCTCACCGACGAGTGGCCGAACGGTTTCAGCGAATCATCAGCTGAGCGTTGGTCAGCCCGGCCACAGCCTAGACATGGCATGCACCGACGAGTAGCTTGGCGACGTGTCACAGCGAGCACTTGTTGAGAACCATACGGGCCATGATCATGTCGGATCGACGGCGCCCCTGACCCCGATGGGACTGGACACTCTGCTCGCCAGAGTGGACCACGAGTTCGAAAGTCGAAATCGAATTTTCGATCTCCCTACCGGCCGATTCTGGTCGCCGAGTCCTGACGTCGATTTGAGTTTCAGCTTTCTCGGCCGCCCGGCGGCCACTCCGATCGGCCCGGCGGCCGGACCGCACTCCCAGCTGGCTCAAAACATTGTTTTGTCGTGGTTGGGAGGATCTCGACTATTCGAACTCAAAACCGTGCAGATCCTCGATGAGCTGGAAATCGCCCGGCCCTGTATCGATATGGCCACCATCGGCTACAACATCGAGTGGAGCCAAGAGCTCACGCTGGAGCAGAGCCTGACCGAATACGTCAAGGCGTCAATGATGTTGGACATCTTGGCCCGTTGGGAACCGCTGCAGACGCACTTGGGCGAACCCGGCCCCCACGTGCTTGACATGTCGGTGGGCTACGACCTGGCCGGTATCTCCAATGAGCGGGTGGCAACCTTCATTCGAGGTATGGCCGACGCGTCGGCCGAGGTCGATCGGCTCCGGCCGATGATCCCAGAACCGTTCGCTCAGTTTCGCGACCTCGAGTTCAACACCGGTCTGTCGGACTCGCTCACATTGTCGACCTTCCACGGCTGCCCGCCAGAGGAAATCGAGGCCATCACCAAACATCTCATCGACGTCCACGATCTTGACGTGATCGTCAAGCTGAACCCGACGTTGCTCGGCTACGACACGGTGGCCGGCATCGTCAACGAAGAACTGGGTTATACCGACGTCGATGTCAAAGAGCAGGCTTTCGCCGAGGACCTGCAGTTCGACCGGGGTACCGAGCTCATCGGTGAGCTGAACGAGTACGCCGCTGAACGTGGCCACCGATTCGGCATCAAATTGACCAACACGTTGGTGGTCAACAACGCAAAAGCCTGGATGCCGGAGGAGACCATGTACCTCTCCGGTGCTCCCCTGCACGTCCTGGCATCGTCGCTGCTTGATCGGCTGTGCGATGCCCTACCGGGCCTGTTGGACCTGCCGGGCCAGGACGGCGACGTCATGGTCAGCTTCTCCGCCGGAGTCACCAAAGACAACTTGGCCGACACGTTGGCCATGGGGGTCAAACCGGCCACCATCTGCTCGGACCTACTCAAACCCGGCGGCTACGGCCGGCTGGCACCGATGCTGAAGTCGCTGACCAAAGAAATGGCCGACAACGGGGCTTCCAACTTGGAGACCTGGCGTTCGGTGCGGCTGCAGCAGTCACGTGAAGCCGGGCATCGGGACACCGTGGCCGCTCATGTGGCCGCTATTCGTGGCGACGCCATCGGCAAATACAACCTTGAGGGCAACACCAAACAGCCTCGGGAGGTCGACAATCACCTCGAGATGTTCGAATGTGTTGCCTGCAACTTCTGCATCACCGTCTGCCCAAACGACGCCTTTTTCTCTATTCCCAGCCTGGAGTCGCAGACCAGCCGGCAGCAGTATCTGGTGTGGGCCGAGCTGTGCAATGAGTGCGGCAACTGCATGACCTTCTGTCCGGAGAACGGCGATCCGGCCATGATCAAACCCCGGTTGTTCACCGATGCCGAGGTGTTCGAGGGGCGAACCGGTCAAGGTTTCCTACTTGGAGCCGACGGCAACCTCACCGCTCGGTCCGACGGGAACGACGACGCCGAATCAGTGGTGTCGGAGCTTCTCCACGCCCCTGGCGGTAACCCCCTTCGCCCACTGCAACCACCTGCATCGCCGTCTGGAGCCGAACAGTGACCCGACAATCCGCAGATCGCATCGTGCGGGTTGCCGCCGCCCAACTCGGCCCGATTGCCAGCGACGAGCCGCGGACCGCAGTGGTCAAGCGACTCACCGCCATGCTGTCCGATGCCGCCGGTCGAGGCGCCCGGCTGGTGGTGTTTCCCGAGTTGGCACTCACCACGTTCTTCCCTCGCTGGTACACCGAAGACGTCTCCGGACACGATCACTACTTCGAGACCGAGATGCCCGGTCCGGAAACCCAGCCGCTATTTGATGCCGCCCGGGATCTCGGCGTCGGCTTCGCTCTGGGATATGCCGAGCTCACCCCCGATAACCACCGCTACAACACGACCATCTTGGTGGACGAGGCGGGGGCGACCGTGGCCAAGTTCCGCAAGGTTCACATTCCCGGTCATGAGGACGACGAACCCTGGCGACCGTTTCAACACCTTGAACGGCGCTACTTCGAAGAGTCGAACGAAGGCTTCCCGGTCTGGAGGGCATTCGACGGCATCGTCGGCATGGCCACTTGCAACGACCGCCGCTGGCCCGAAACCTACCGGGAGATGGGCCTGCAGGGAGTCGAGCTGGTCCTGATCGGGTACAACACCCCGATTCACTACGCCCCCGATCCCGGGCAGAACGCTCTGCAGGGATTTCACAATCATCTCTGTATGCAGGCCGGTGCCTACCAAAACGGGACCTGGGTGGTCGGGGTGGCCAAAGGTGGTACGGAAGAAGGGGTTGAGTCGTTGGCCCAGTCGGCCATCATCGCCCCGTCTGGACAGATCGTGGCTCAGGCCGTGTCCACCGGCGACGAAGTCATCGTGGCCGACTGTGACCTCGACTGGTGCCGTCACTACAAAGAGACGCTGTTCGACTTTTCCCGCTATCGCCGCCCAGAGGTCTACGGTCGCATTACCGGCCAAAAAGGCGTCATCGAGCCAGACTGACAACGGTCGTCGGGCCGAGTGCCCAACAGACCGCTATTCGAGCGCTATCCGACATCGGTACCCATACCACCTGGCAACACCATTAGCCAATGGTAAGAAAGTTACTCGGGTGATCCCACATCATCCGCTATCGGGACTAGGTTCTTACTTCGCGGCGCATCTAGGGCGGTAGCCGCTCACGGGGACACCCTTTCGGAGGACAAATGAAATTAAATCGACCACTAGCAGTGGTCCGCACGATGGCACTATTCGCCGTCGTTGCTTGGGCTACTTTGACCGCGGGGTTCGCCCCGCTATCCGCTCAATCCGGAGATCCTGGAGCCGCCGACGAGGCGATTGACCAGGTGCTGGACCAAATCGAGGACGCCGGCGGCGGCCTGGATTTGGATGAGATCGACGGTCTCGACGCCTTAGGACCCAACCCGTGGCTGTCCATGACCGCAAACCGAAGTCGCAAGTCGGTCAACGCCTGGACCCAGGTGGCCGCACAGCTACCGGACCAGGCCAAAGTACCGAAGGGCAAGGCCAAAATAGGCGGCCCCGACCTGAACTTCAGTGAGTCCGAGGCCACCGGCGAGACCGGAGTCAACGACACGATTGAAACCGGCGAGAAGCTTCCGGCCAAGTTCGGCACCGATCCCGGCGACCGTGGGGTAGTCACCATTAGCGGGTCGCTGTCCGGCGGAGTTGTCCGCCCGCCCGTATTCGGGGACTGCGAAGACAACGAGGACGACGGCTCCATTCCGCTGGCCAACCCAACACCGGCCGCCGAATTCCAGGTTGCGCTCTGTGTAGGTGAAATCGGCAACGGCCCGTTCGGAGACAGCAGCGGCGACATCGACTTCTACAGCTACGGCGTAGTTGAAGAAGGAACGCTGCTTATCCTCGACACCTTCCACTTCGCCGGATCGCTTGATCCGGTCAACTCGTTCATCGGCATCTACGACGCCGACGGCAACCTGTTGATCTCCGGCGAGGACGACGGCATCCCCGATGAGGATGACACCTTCCTCGAACTGATCGCTCCGGCCGATGGTGAGTACTTCGCCGCCATTGCCGGTTGCTGCGATTTGTCCGGCGACCCGTTCGACTCGGCCTCAGGCCCGGGCGTCGGGGACACCGGAACCTATGAGCTGTTTGTGGTTGCCTTCCCTCCCCCATGCTCTTCGGAGGAAGACGACGGTTCCATCGGCCTGGCCAACGAAACCAACGTCCCTGAACAAAGCGGTGACTTCTGCCTCGGCGTCATCGGCGACGGCCCGTACGGCGACGCCGACACCGACTTCTACTCTCTCGGGTTCGCCCCCCAAGGCTTCGAGATAGTGGTTGAGGTCTTCTCCGGTTTCGACACGCCGTTTGACACCGTCGTCGGCATCTATGACGCGGCCGGCAACCTGGTGGCCTCGGCCGAAGGAGGCGAGCTGGAACCGGGCCTGAACGTGTTGATCTACCCGGCCGAAGCCGACGGTGAGTATTTCGTCGGCATCTCCGGATGCTGTGACCTCCAGGGCGACCCCACTGACCCGGCGTCGGGCGTTTCGTCCGACCAGCAGGGACCTTACGAGGCGTTCCTCGGCGTATTCCAGCCTCCGTGCCGGTCGGTTGAAGACGACGGTTCCATCGGCCTGGCCAACGAAACCAACGTTGCCACCCAGGGCGGTGACGTCTGTTTCGCCGAGATCGGCGACGGACCATACGGAGCGGCCGACACGGACTTCTACTCCTTCGGCTTCGTCGACGAAGGCTTTGACATCGTGGCCGACGCCTTCTCGGCGTTCGAGATTCCCTTCAACACGGTGATCGGCATTTATGACGCCGCAGGCAACCTGGTGGCCTCGGCCGAAGGCAGCGACATTGATCCCGGCTTCAACGTCGTGATCCACCGGGTGGAGACACCTGGTGAGTATTACGCCGTGGTCACCGGCTGCTGTGAGCTGCAGGGCGATCCCAACGATCCAGCCTCGGGCGTAGAGTCCGACCAGCAGGGACCGTATGAAGTGTTCCTCGGGGCGTTCCCGCCGCCGTGCGAATCAATCGAGGACGACGGCTCGATCGACCTCGCCAATGACGTAACCGGTCAGGGCGACGAGGAAATCTTCGTTGGTGAGTGTTTCGGCGCCGTCGGCGACGGCCCACAGGCGGAACTTGCCGGAGACGTCGACTTCTTCCGTACCCGCCCGTTGGACGCAGGCAGGTTGCTCATCGTCGACTTTGCCGACTTCTTCGGTGAGGCGGCCGGCGCCGGTGACCTGACCATCGGTATCTACAACGAAGCGGGCGAGCTGATAGCCAGCGGACAAGATGACCCGGCCCAGTCCGGTCCGCAGTCCGACTTCTTCTCGGTCACCGTCCCCGAAGCCGGCAGCTACTACGTAGCGGTGGGCGGCGGGCTACCCGGCGATCCCTTTGACGAGACATCAGGTACCAACGCCGACATCGTCAGCGGCTACTCGCTGATGTTCGTGGTCGATACCACCGCCGAATTCATCGGCGGAGCGGGTCTGACCGGTTGGGGATCACCACGCTCCAGCCTGTTCGACCGACCCGAGCGAGCTCAGACCACCGTTCAACGTTCCGACTTCGGTAATGGCGAACCGATGTTCGCCAACAAGTTGGAAGAAGCCAAGCAGGAGGCCATTGAAGAGGCCGAGGCTGCTGAAGAGGCTCAAGAAGAGGAGCCGGTGGTCGACACCGACTTCTTCCTGGTGCACCTCAACAGAGGTGATGTCATCGCCGGCGGCTTCGACGGAGCCCGAACCACTGGGATCATAGACCCGGACGGCGTCCAGCGTTCAGGTGCCCAGTTCAATCCGAGCTTCATCTACCCGGAGTCATCACCATTGCGTCATGACCGGTTCAACGGTTTGGACCACGTTGCCACCGTCACCGGCCAGCACGCAGTCTTCGTCTCCGACGGTGTGGCCGAATACGAGGGTGAGCTGCGGGTCGTCCGCTCCGGTTTGGCCGGCGACAAGACCCGTGACCAGCAGATCATTTTCCTCGACTTCGACGGAGCGACTCTGCCCGGCGACGTCTTCGGCACCGGCTTCGATGCCGACATGTCACCGCTGTCGGACTTCCTCGGACGGTGGGATCTCACCGCCGAAGATGAAGATGCCGTCATCGACGCCACCATCGATGCGGTGGTGGAGACGCTTGACACCGATCTTCGGGTGTTGGATGGTCGCAACGGCGACCGGGACCAGACCGGGAAGGGAACGCAGTTCGACGTTGAGATCCTGAACAGCCGGGATCACGGTGACCGATGGGGCGAACCAAACGTTTCACGGGTAATCATCGGGGGGACCATCAACGAGGTTCAGATCCCAACCATCGGTATCGCCCAGTCGATTGACCCTGGCAATCTGGAGACCGAGGAAACCGCCATCGTCTTGCTCGACATCATGAGTGAGCCGGCCGGTGGGGTCGGAAGTCCCAGTATCAACAGCTATGACCTTGCTGACGGCGTTACCAAAGCCGAGTTCGTCGGCTTCGTGGTCGGAAACATCACCGCCCACGAGATCGGTCACTTCATTGGCAACTGGCACCAGGAAACCTTCAACGAGGTCCTGGCCATCATGGATGCCGGCGGGGACTTCCCGGCGATAGCCGGTGTTGGATCGGACGGTGTCTACGGAACAGCTGACGACACCGACCCCGACTTTGTCGAGGACGTCTTCAACAGCTTTGAAGGATTCACCGGTGTTGAGGACACGGCCGGTCGATCAGTCTTCGGCTTGTCCACCGGCAACAAGCAGGTTCCCAGAGGAGGCGGACCTCGCTAAGCAGCCGGTCTTCCACCGGCAGCCGGTTGCGACAATCGGCGTTAGGACCAAGCGTTCGGTGAACGCAAGTGGCCCCCACCATTTGGTGGGGGCCACTTCAGTTTTGATTTCGACTGCCGACCGGCTCAGCCGATGCGAACCCCGCACTCATCGCAAGCCAGACCGAGCGGGCCACCGGCGATGGGAGCGGCGACAACGGAAACGTTAAGTCCGGGCCGCAACTTCGGATTGTGCTTGTCCCAGTAGAACTCGGCAGCGGTGAATCCGGCCGAGGTAAAGATACGGGTTCCGTTCACAACGATGAACGAACCTCCGTCGCAGGTGACTGCTCCTGTGTCTTCAACTTTGCCATTGTCACCAAGAACCTGGTGGCTTTGACAGTCGACCATGACCTCGGTTACCAGCCCGCTGATCCGGGTCGTGTCAGCCGAGCCACCGGAATCAACCGGTTCGGTCGTGGGCGGTGGCAGCTCATCGGCCGGCTCTTCTGGCATCTCGTCTTCAGGCTCGGCGTCAGCACCGCCTTCGGATTCGTCATCGGGGTCGGCCAGCGTGGTCGGCACCGCTGATTCGTCACCGGTATCGGACCCGTCGTCCCCTGACTCGTCGTCATCTTCAATGACCAGGACGCCGGCGTCGTCATCTTCGCCGTCGGGCGAGTCGTCCTCCAGCGAGGCGTCTTCGTCGGAGGTCTCTTCTGTCATCACGTCCGCCGGTTCTTCCGGATCGTCGTCCACCACCTGGCTGGTCAACCCGTCGTCATCGTCTTGCTGGGCGGTGTCATCGGCATCAGCCTCGACTACCGCCTCACCAGCTACTTCGTCGGTGCCGACTGTGTCCCCACCGCGGCTGGAGAGCGCGACTGCTCCCACTGCCAACACAACCGCGGCTGCGGCCGCGGCCACCACCCGATATGGAGTGACACCGCCGAGTGGCGAAGGAGACGCAACCGCCGAGGTGGCACCGACTGTCGAGGCTGCCGCACCGACCGGTACCAGAGTCTCTCCGTCGGCCTGGTCGAGAATGGCTTCAGCCGGCGGTGCAGCAACGCTGTCCAGCTGACTGAACCGCTCGGCAATCATCGGATCTGTGGGCGGAGTGCCGACACTTTCGCCCTCATCGGGGTCGCTGGGGTCCTGGGTTTGGTTGGTCATCGTAAATCGATCCTTTCCCGTAGATGGGCCTGAGCCCGGTGGAGCTGCACGCGAACGGTGTTTGGTGACGTACCCAGCAGACCGGCAATGTCAACTGCGGTGAAGCCACCGGCGTATCGAAGTATCACGATGGCCCGCTGCTGATCGGAGAGCGTCTTCAACAAGTCCAGGAACTCGACCATGGAGCCGCTGTCCACTGCCACTTCACCCTCAAGCGAGCCGCCATCTTCACTCGGCACCAGTTGCAGGTGCCGGCTTCGACCGGCCAGCATGCCGGAGGCGACCTTGAAAGCCGTCCGCCACATCCAGGCGGCCGGATCTCTGAGTTCAGACCGATGGCGCAAGGCCTGGCTAACCGTTTCAGCCGCGGCATCAGATGCTACGTCAGGGTCGCCGGTGAAGGCATAGAGCGAACGCCATAGACGTTCGTGCTCTCGCCGGTAGGCGGCCTCGACAAGCCGATGCTGTTGTTCCGTTGAGGCGGCGTCGGGTTGTTGCCGGGGTTCCGACTGCCACCCTTGCGGCTCCCACTGGTCTGACTGTGATCGTTCGGTCATAGCTGTCACTCGCATGCATCCGTACAGGGTCCGGATTGTTCCGAATCATTAACAGTGTGGGCAGAAAACTTCGCCACCGGCTGACAGGAGCGGAGCTTTACAGATCCTTTAACGGCCGATAGCTTATGGATGATTCTGTGGTCAAGAGGTGACCTTCGGCGGGTTGCTGCCGGTTCCCCGGCCGCGGGCAATCGACATCACCCCGTTTCCGCTGTTGGCGTCGGCCAACGTGGAAGCGGATTTCTCTCACTGGAATCGGATGTGACATGACTGACTTTTTGTTAAACGGGAGTCCGGTTTCCGCATCGGCCGAGCACGAGCACCTACTGGCCGCCTTGCGAAACGAATTGGGTGTCATCTCGCCCAAAGACGGCTGCGCCCCATCAGGCCAGTGCGGCTGCTGCACTGTTCTGATCGATGGCAAGGCCCGGGTGGCCTGCCAGGTACCGATGACCAAGGTTGAGGGCACCGAGATAACAACGGTCGAGGGCTTGGAACCGGCCGAGTCCGAAGCCATGGCCGCCGCCTTTGCCGCCCACGGCGCCCTCCAATGCGGCTTCTGTACGCCCGGCATCGTCATGCGAACCAAAGCCATGCTGGATAAGGCGGCGAAGAAGGGTTCGGACCTCACCCGAGACGACGCTTCCCGGCTGCTTGGCGCCCACCTGTGTCGTTGCACCGGATACGTGAAGATTCTCGATGCGGTGGAGACGTTGGCCGCTGGTGAAACGCCGGTTGCCATGCAGCCCAAAGGGGTGGGTTCGCGAGGTATCAAGTACGAGGCTCAGCCACTCACATTGGGCAGTCGACCCTTCATCGACGACATGTACCCCGACGGTCTCCTTCACGGCGTGTTCCACCTGTCCGATCACGCCCGGGCCGACATCGTGGCCATCAATACCAGCGCAGCCGAAGCGGTACCGGGCGTTGAGCGGGTCTTTACCGCTGCCGATGTTCCCGGCGAATTGCGCTGCGGCCTGATTCACAAAGACTGGCCAATCTTCATCCCGGTCGGCGGCCGCACCTCTTATCTCGGTGACGTGCTGGCCCTGGTGGTGGCCGACAGCGCAGCCACCGCCCGCCAGGCGGCGGCCCTGGTTGAGGTGACCTACGACGTTCTCGCTCCAATGGTCGACCCGGTGGCCAACGTCGCTTCCGATGAGGACGCCGTGTGGGGTTTGGACGGCAACGTGCTTTCCACCTCGGTCTACCAGCGGGGAGCCACGGCCGAAGCGTTGGCTGCATCCGATCATGTGGTTACCGAAACCTTCCAGACCCAACGTATTGAGCACGCCTTCGTGGAGCCGGAATCAACCCTGGCCCTGCCGGTACCGGCCGGACAACCCCTACCGCTCACCGGAGAACCCGGCCCGGTGGCCGATTTCGACCGCCTCTTGGTCTTCACCGGTGGTCAGGGCATCTGGGATGACCGCAACGACATCGCCCGGGTTCTTGACCTCGACCCGTCGGTCGTCGTCACCGAGTTGGTGTCCAACGGTGGCGCCTTCGGTGGCAAAGAGGACATGTCGAACCAGGCTCAGACCGCCCTGGCCTCATGGCTGCTGAAGCGGCCGGTGCGTTGCACGTTGACCCGCGAAGAATCGCTGCTCATTCACGCCAAGCGCCATCCCATCAAGATGGCGTATGAGGCGGGTTGTGACGCCGACGGCAAGCTGACGGCGCTTCGGGTCCGCATGATCGGCGACTCCGGTCCGTATGCCTCGGTGGGCATGAAGGTGCTGGAGCGAGCAGCCGGTCACGCCAGCGGTCCCTACGTGGTACCCAACATCGACGTCGAGGCCATCGCAGCCCGATCCAACAATTCGGTGTGTGGGGCCTTCCGAGGGTTCGGCGCCAACCAGGCGCAGTTTGCCATGGAGGGGGTCATGGACCGCCTGGCCGAGAACGTTGGTATCTCCGGCTGGGAGATGCGGAACCGCAACGTCATTTCCCCCGGTGTGGTGTGGGGCCCGGGCCAAATCATGGACGACGGATGCCTGGGGGCCCAGGCCTGTCTGGATGCGGTCAAACCGGCCTACGACCAGGCGGTGGCCGACGGCAAAGCGGTCGGTGTCGGCCTTGGCCTCAAGAACTCCGGGCTGGGCAACGGTTTCAAGGAAATTGCCAAAGCCGTGGTCCGGTTCAACGACAACGGGCGGGTAGAGGTTCGTCACTGCTGGACCGAGATGGGCCAGGGCATCCACACCGTGGCTCAACAAGTGGCCACCGAGGAACTGGGTATCCCGGCCGATCGCATCGACGTCATCGTCGACTCCACCAGGGAGCTGGGAGCCGGCCAAACCACCGGTAGCAGAGGCACCCTGATGGGGGCCGGCTCGGTGGCTGACGCCTGCGCCAAAGCTCTGGCCGATGGTTGCCAGGTCGGCATCGACTACGAAGGCGAATACCGGGTCGACTGGACGAACTCGCTGTCCGACGGCTTGGAGAATCCCATCATCCACTCGACATTCGGGTACGCAGCCCAGTTGGTGGTCATCGACCCGGAGACCGGCGACATCGACCATGTGGTAGCGGCCCATGATGTGGGCCGGGCGGTGAACCCGCTGCTGTGCGAAGGCCAGATTGAAGGGGCGGTTCACATGGGTCTCGGGTATGCCTTGACCGAGGGCTTTCCCTGTGACCCCGATGGCCGCCCGACCAATGCCACGCTGCGCAGCCTGGACATCATCCGACCAAAGGACATGCCTCCGGTGAGCGTGATTCTGGTCGAGTCGGCTGAGCCCAACTCGCCCTACGGCATCAAAGGCGTCGGTGAGATCGGCCTGGTCCCGACCGCCGGGGCGGTGGCCGCCGCCCGCCGAGCCGCCGGGAACGACTGGCCCAACGAGCTTCCCATGGTCAACGAGTCAAACCGTGAACGAGCTTCGGCCTGGGCCGGTGCCGTGCCGGGGACGGAATAGATGTCGGCCACCGGGCGAACCGACCTGGCGGAGAACCAAACCCCGGGCCTGGTTTGTGCCCACAACCACTTCTACTCATCGTTGGCCCGGGGAATGCCGGCTCCACCTCGCACTCCGAGTGACTTCAACGAGATCCTTGAGTTGGTGTGGTGGCGCCTCGACCGTGCGCTTGACCTCGACACCATCGAGTGGTCGGCCAAGCTGGCGGCGCTCACCGCCCTTGAGGCCGGCTGCACGGCGGTCATCGACCACCACGAGTCACCCAACGCCATTGACGGTTCGCTGTCGGTTATCGCCGACGCCTGCGCCGAAGTCGGGCTGCGGGTCAACTGCGCCTACGGCATCACCGATCGTCACGGACCGGAGGGAGCGGCAGCCGGACTGGCCGAGAACGACCGCTTCCTGTCGGCCGGCGGATTGGGCATGGTGGGACTGCACGCCGCATTCACTTGTAGCGACGACACCATTGCCGCCGCCGCTGACCTGGCCGACCGCCACAACGTCGGCGTCCACGTGCACGTGGCTGAAGGCGAAGTGGACGACTGGCAACGGTTGAGGGGGCTCAGCAACGACCGCTGGCTCCTGATCCACGGCGTGTACCTGCCGGATGATCACGGTCTTGACGGCACGATCGTCCATAATCCACGGTCCAACATGAACAACGGCGTCGGCTACTCCCGACCTTGGCGGTTCGACCAGCCTGTGGCCCTCGGGACCGACGGCATCGGCAGTGACATGTTGGACGAGTTTCGAGTGGCGTTCGTCAAGTCCAGAGAGTCCGACGTCACCCTCGGCCCCGACTTGGCCTGGGCCTGGTTGGAAGCCGGCTGGCAGCTGTTCCCCCAGGCGCTGGAAGACACCATCACCTGGAACTACGAAGTCATGGACCCCTGGCGCCTGGCCTACACCACGCAGGTGGCACCAACCAGAGTTGAAATCGACGGTGAGGTGGTGTGGGCCGACGGGGCCGCCACCCGGGTGGACAGTGCCGAGATCAAAGCCAAAGCGGCCGAGGCGGCAAGGCGTTTGTGGTCCAAGTTGGCAGATCTCCCCTAGTCTGTCCCAATGACAACTACCAGCTCTGGATCCCAGTCGAATGGGCTGACCTCGGGTGAGGCAAGCCAACTGGCCGTATTCGGCGACTTCGATCCTGCCGGCCAACAGGCGTACGACAACGCTGTGGCCAGATTTCGGGACAACAACATTGTGCTCCCGACCTTCGCCCAACTGCGCGACCCGGCCACGATTCCCGAACCAATTAGGGGCGCTCTCGCCCAGGTGGAAAAGGATGCTCCCGACCCCCGAAACCTCTTCCGGGTCCACTGGTTCAACCAACATGCCGACGATCCGGCCGGACACAACTATCCCGGCTTCGTCGACGTACCCGACCACATTGAGCTGCCGTCGGAATTGACCGGCGTGGAGGCCAGAATCGTCCTGGCCTTCGGCAACCGCTTCCCCATGATCCGGGCCCACAAAGTGCTGGCCGCCTACTCGTGTCTGGTGGCCCGCCTGGTAACCGGCCGGTTCGACCCCACCAGCGGTCGAGCCATCTGGCCTTCCACCGGCAACTACGCCCGAGGCGGCATCGCCATTTCCAAGATCATGGGTTGCCGCGGGGTGGCCGTACTACCGGAAGGCATGAGCCGGGAACGGTTCGAGTGGCTGGACCGTTGGATCGATCACCCCGACGATGTGATCCGGACCTACGGAACCGAAAGCAACGTCAAGGAAATCTATGACGAGTGCAACCGACTGGCCGAGGATCCGGCCAACGTCATCCTCAATCAGTTCAGCGAGTTCTCCAATCATCTGGGCCACTACGCCGTAACCGGCCCGGCGCTGGAGACGGTCTACCGCCATGTCACCGTCGAGCGACCAGGTCGTCTGGCTGCGTTCGTGTCGGCCTCCGGGTCGGCGGGAACGCTGGGGGCGGGCGACTATCTGAAAGACGCTCAAGACGCTCGCATTGTGGCCGTCGAGGCCCTGCAGGTCCCCACCATGCTCTACAACGGCTTTGGGGACCACAACATCCAAGGCATCGGCGACAAGCACATTCCGCTGATCCACAACGTCACCAACACCGACATGGTGGTGGCGGTCAGCGACCAGTCCACCGATCAGCTTGATGTGCTGTTCAACACCCCGGCCGGCAAACGGGTCCTGGCCGAACGGGGCGTCCACGAAGCACTGGTACCGATGCTGGTCGACATGGGGTACTCCTCGATCTGCAACACACTGGCTGCCATCAAAGCAGCCAAGGCCTGGAACCTGGGACCGGACGACGTCATCGTTTCGGTGGCCACCGACGGATCTGAGCTGTACAACTCGGAGCGGGAGAAGGTCATGTCAACCCACTTCGCCGCCGGTTTTGAAGATGCCGACGCCCACCGGGTCTTCGAGGAGCACCTGGCGGCGGTCGACACCGACAACACCGTCACCGTCCATGCCAGAGAAATGGATGAGGTTGAGCGGGACAGAGTCTTCAACCTCGGGTACTTCACGTGGGTCGAACAGCAGGGCGTATCCATCCCCGACTTTGAGCGGCGACGGGACCAGGCGTGGTGGGGCGGTTTGCGACCGCTGGTCGACCGCTGGGACGAGATGATTAAGGAGTTCAACGACGCCACCGGCGCCTCCCATGGCTGACTCACCGACTAGTTCTGTGGCTGAGTCGAATCGGGAAACCAATCCGTTTCTGAGGTACCGTCAGCGGCTCGATTCGTATCAGGCCGTTCGCCACGGTCATCTGAGCGACGACCAGTTCGTCGAGGTTGTATCCACTCTGGATGCCGCAGTGGCTGACGTTGACGGCCATGGGTTCAGCGAGACTCCGGTGGTAGACGGATCGGAGCTGGCTTCGGCCCTCGATCTCCCGGTTGAGTTGTGGATCAAGGACGACACCGGCAACGTCAGCGGCTCGCACAAGTCACGACATCTGTTCGGAGTGGCCATTCACATGGCCGTCGACTCGCTCGTGAACAGTGCTGAGTCACTCGGTAGCACGGCGCCCCTGGCCATCGCCAGCTGCGGGAACGCCGCTATGGCCGCCGGCATTGTGGCCGCGGCCATGAAGCGGCGTCTTCTGGTCTTCGTTCCGGAGTGGGCTGACGACACGATTGTCGCCCGACTCGGTGATTTGGGGGCCGATGTTCGTCGCTGCCCTCGAAGAGAGGGCGAAGCCGGCGACCCGGCCTATTTGCGGTTCTCCGAGGCGGCCTCGAATGGAGCCCGACCATTTAGTGTGCAAGGCACCGACACCCCGTCAACCTTCGATGGGGGACGCACATTGGGATGGGAGACGGCTGATCAGACCGGCGGCGGCCTTGACGCCATCTTTATCCAAGTTGGGGGCGGAGCATTGGCTACCGCCGTGTCGAGGGCAATACCCGAGGCGGCGTTGTACCCGGTTCAGGCCGAAGGGTGCGCTCCCCTGGCCCGGGCCTGGGATCGCCTGTCACCGGCATTCAACTTCGACGCCGCGGCCGCCAACGCCTCGGATTACATGTGGCCGTGGGACGATCCTCACAGCGCAGCTGACGGGATTCTGGACGACATCACCTACGACTGGCTGCCACTGCTGTCCGAAACCCACCGTAGTGGTGGTCATCCGGTCGTGGCCCCGGAGTCGACAGTCGTCGCCGTCAACGCCACGGCCACAACCATCACCGGCATTCCGGCTACTGCCACCGCCACCGCCGGCCTGGCCGGTTTGGTATCCGTGGGTTCGGGGATAAAGGAGCTGCCTGGCCGGGACGGTCGTCTCCCCCGGGTCGGAGTGTTCTTCACCGGCGTCCAGCGGAGCTAGGAGTCAACGCCGTATCGGTCGAGGTAGGCGGTCATGGCCGCCAGTTGATCGTCGGTGAGACCGCCGTGAGCCATGATGTCGTGCACGTCGACGATGGCAAAGGTGGCCATGTCGAACTCGTCAGCCAGCATCTGTAGAGCCGACCGAGGCTTGTCATCGGCTGGTTCAGGTCCCCGTTCACGTCGATCAACCGAGATCACCATGGCCACCACGTCGATGTCAGCCACCGCTTTAAGCAAGGGAATAATCTCTCGAACCGCGGTGCCGGCGGTGGTGATGTCCTCGATGATCACCACCCGATCACCGTCGGCCAGCTCGTGGCCGACCAACATGCCTCCCTCGCCGTGGTCTTTGACTTCTTTGCGGTTGAAGCAGTAGGCCACGTCCATACCGTCTTGAGCCAGGGCGGCGGCCGTAGTCACGGCCAGAGGAATGCCCTTGTAAGCCGGCCCGACCAGCACATCAAAGTCACTGCCGATATTAGCCTTGATGGCTTCGGCGTAGAACCGACCCAGGCGGCCGATCTGGGCTCCGGTCCGGTACAGACCGGTGTTGATGAAGTACGGAGTTTCCCGTCCACTCTTGGTCACAAACGACCCGAACCGAAGCACCCCGGCGTCCATCATGAAATCAACGAAATCGGCCTTGGTTTCCGGTGTGGCGTGTTCTGGAGGCATCATCGCCCAAAGGCTACCGGAGATGGTGCTAGGTGTCGGTCTGCCCGCTGTGGGCCTCCATGACCTGGCGAGCCAGCGTCTTCGGCGCCACCAGTGAGTGGGCTCAGCGTCAACTTCTCGATGCGGTCGAATGTGCTCGCCATGGGCGGAACCCAGCACCAAAACGGCCGGAGGCCGGGAGCAACGCTCCCGGCCTCCAACTCAGTCAATTAGCTCGCCGAGGTGGCGGACTTGAGGACTGGGTCTGCTTAGTCGTCGGTGCCTTGTGAGCAGTAGAACGGACCCTCCACAGCGGAGTCGTCTTCGCAACCGAAGGTGAAGATCCACAGACCGGTGTTACGGTCCGAGCCAAGAATGATCTGGCTTTCTTCGCCGTCGATTTCGACCGTGTCAACGTGGACGCCCCAGAAGTTGGAGCCGTCCTCGGCGATGAAGCGGCCGACCTCATGAACGTTCCATGAGTAGCTGCCTTCGCCGTTGGAGTTGTCATGGAAGTGACCCGGGCGATACTCGATAGCCCGCATACCCAGTGAGTACCACGACACGAAGAAGCGAGGACCGCCATCGAACGTCGGGGTGATGTCCTGGGTGGTCGGGTCGGCTTCCACGTTGTGCATGGTCAGGTCACCAAACTCGGTGAAGTTCTCACCGCCGAGCTCGGCTTCCAGCGTCTCAGCCGGAGCGTAGTAACCGATCTCGCCAAGCTGACCGATGGTGGTGGTCGGCTCAGGTCCGGGGAACTGATCCGGAACGGTTACGTCGCCACCGGTGTTGTTGAGCACACGGAGGTAGCCCCAGCCGTCAAAGCCGGAGGCGAGAATTCCGGCATCGCTGACCGAGCCGCCGGCCTTCATGATCTCACCGGTACCGAAGCCGACGAAGATCGACGGAATGGCGGTGGGAGCATCGTCCCGGGCAGCCATGGTCAAGATGGCGTCGCCACGGGCGGCGTCGTTGGCCACGATGGCACCGGCGTAGCCCTGGGCTTCAGCCGAGTCAACCTTGTCCTGGAAGAAGCAGGAGCCACGCTGCATCAGAGCGATCTGACCGTCAGCGGTGGCGGCCGGAACCTCGTCCGGAGTACAGCCTTCGCCGCCGGTCCAGACAACTTCACCGGCGAAGTCGACATCAGACAGAGCGGGGCCGAAGTTGGCACTTCCGGCCGGATAGCTGGTGCCTTCGAACTCAACCACGACTGCAGCCGGGTCGAAGTCCTCGTCACCACCAACGATGATGTCACCACCGGCGCCGAAGACGGCAGCGTGAGCGTTGCCCTCGTAGGGGCGGCCCAGCGGGTCCTCAGCCGGGAAGGCCGAGTCGCCCAGGTAAACCGGGTTGCGAGGATCGGTCACGTCCAGCGTCACGTACCCGAAGTCCCAGTACGGAACCACGGCGATGTCACGGCCGTCGATGTTGTTGACCCACACGTCGTGGTTGAAGCCACCGGCGGAGTTGCCGGTCTCGAACTGACCGTCGGCGAAGGCGCCGGCGGCGAACCAGTCGAGAGCACCGGTAATACCGAGGAACTCAGGCTTCTTGGGATCGGTGATATCGACGAAGAAGGTGTCGAAGAAGTCAAACGTGTCAGCGGTACCGATCAAGTAGGTCCTGCCGTCGGCGCTGGTCCACGGGTAAGTGTTGTGCACACCACCGAAGTCCAGGAAGCTCTTGTTGAGCGGAGTGGGGCGTTCAGGATTGGTCACGTCCCACAGTGAGATGCCGCCGCGACCCAGCTGCGAGGCGCTGGAGCCGATAGGACGACGTCCGATCTCACCCTTACGGCCGTTGTCGTTGGCCCGGTTGCAGTCCTTCTCAACCTCGTTGCCCTCTTCGTCCTCGGTGAGAGGGCAGGGCTTGTTGATGTTGAAGTCCGACTGTGCGCCGCCGTTGGTACCGGCACCGCAGGGCTCTTCGGTGGTGATGAGCACGTCGCGGTCACCGATGGTGATGGCTTTGACGTCGTTGACGCGGGTGTCAGGCGGCGACTTGATCTCAGCCACCGTGGCACCGGTGATGTCCGGATAGTTGGCGATGGCCTCTGCCATGTCGACTACGAACACACCGGAGGTGGTGCACTCCGGGTCCTGGAAGGTGCCGATGTAGGCGAACCCGTTCAGCGACCAGACGTCGGTGTACTTGCCGTCCTGGATTCCCTCCAGGGTGTCACGGCCAATGACCTCGAAGCCGTAGTTGGTGTTCGGTGAGATGTGACCGTCATTTCCGCTCTCGTGAGCAGATGACGGTGCCACAAGAACCGTGGCCATAAGCGCCATGGCGCCTAAAACTGCTGCGAGCCAGCTGCGTCTGGGATAACCCGACCGCCGGTCCGCAGCATTGAGCTGGGACGAACTCATAGGTTTCTTCACTCCAATGTGTTGATGTCGTTTGCTAGGACTTTGTCTGTGAATCCGCCAAACAGTTCCCCCGGGTGGCCAAAGAGCCACTCGGAGCCCTGCTCAACGAATGCCACATGCCACGGGCAAGCCTAGTACCAGCGGGTAACGATGTTCAAACATCAACAAGAGAATCTCAGCTGCCGATGGCAGCGAGAGGCGTCACAGTTATTGGCGATGAATGGTGTCGGGGCTAAAGCGCTCGATTCATTCCAATCGAGACGATTTAGTCAGCCCGATAGGCCGACGGAGCAGGCTTCAGCGGCCGGGCGTACCACAGCGGACGACGCAGACCATTGGAGGGTGGCCGGGTCTTTGACATCCAGTCCAGGTAGGCCTCGCGGGCTTTGTCGGTGTCAACTACGACGTCACCGTAGTTGTCCCCTGATTCGGCCGGCCCAACGGTAACTCGCTGGTGCCAACACTGCATGCCGGAGATCGGGTCGGGCTGCACACAGAACGTGGCATTCTGGTGCACGCCGGTATCGGTCCACCAGATACGGCCGGTGTCGGCGTCATCGGACTCATACGGGACGTTGCCGTGATCCCGTTTGAGCTTCCAGGTGGTGCCGTCGTTGGCGATCTCGAACTTACCGGCGCCCCAGGAGCGGGCCTGGTTCTCGTCCAGGCGCCAGCGACCCATGTGATGCGACGCCGCTACGACACCGGGGCGAATGCCTTCGGTCCGCCACGATCCAATAATGAAGTGACCAATGCGAGTCGAAACTCGAACTAGACCGTTTTCCTCAATCCCCAACTTCTCGGCATCCTCGGGGTGAATCCACAGCGGGTGGCGGTGGCTTATCTCATTTAGCCACTTGGAGTTGGCCGAGCGGGTGTGAATCAGCGTGGGGATGCGGAAGGTCGGCAGCAGAATGCGCTCGTTGCCGCCAGTGCCGTCGGGAGCAGGCTCCATATCGATGTCTTCCCAGTGCACATGGGAGGGAATCCACTTGGGTGTGGCGTACTCCGGCCAGCCCCATTCGGCCAGGGTCTCGGAGTACAACTCCAGTTTCTTCGACGGGGTGGGGAAGCCTTCACGGGCCTCTCCCCCCACTTCAACCGCCGGTGAACCGTCACCCAATGGCGACAGCGTGAGGTCGTCCAGAGTTCCCATGTCGCCGTCCCAGGCGCCGGGGGTGCCCGGCTTGCGATAGACACCGGCTTCGTCCTTCACGCAGCCTTCGAGGGCAGCCGAATCGACCACGTTCTCATACGGCTCGTAGGGGTCGGTGGGCACACCGAAGGCCGAGCGGTCCCGCATGTACTCCAGCGGGGTCTGGCCCACCTCGGCAGCGGCTTCGGCCAGACCGGGGATCTTCTCGGCGAACATCTTGGCGTAGTACTCGTCGATCGAGATGGGCTCACCCGGTCGCTCCGGCGACTCGAACCACTTGCGGACACCGAGCGACCCGTCGGGGTCGACTTTCCACGACAGGTCGATCCAGAACTCGTTTTCCTCCCACACCTCACCGGGGTTGTGCTCGTGGCTGCGGGTGTCGGGATCAAGTTTCTCGCCGTTGCGGGCGGCCTTGATCTCGGCGTAGCGCCGGAACACCGACTGGCGGAATCCGATCCAGCGCCCGGCGTGGGTTTCATAGCTGTGCACGTCATGACGCTCAGCCGAAACACCCATGGGCAGCACATAGTCGGCGAACCATGACGTCTCCGACCAGGTCGGGGTCAATGCCACGTGGCAGTTGACCATTGACTCGTCGGTCAGGGCCTCCAGCCAGGTGAAGCCGTCGGGGTTGGTCCAGATCGGGTTGTACACCCGCGAGAAGTAGACGTCCAGCTTGCCCCGGCCCTCTTTGAGAAAGTGCGGCAGCAGGATCGACATCTCGTGATACGAGAGCGGGAACTCCTTGGGCCACTCCAGGTGGTTCCACTTCGTGATATTGGGTGCGCCCAGAGGAGCTGGTGACTTGAACTTATTCATGCCGTTTCCGGCAGTGCCGCCCTTGGTGGCCACCGAACCGGTTAGCACATTCAAGAAGAACAGACACCGTGCCACCTGCCAGCCGCCGAAGTTGCCGGCACCGGCCGAACGCCAGTTGTGGGAGGCGAACTGAGTGGGATGCTTGCCGATGATCTCGGCGATCTCGGCAATGACATCGGCGGCTACACCGGTCTTCTGCTCCGCCGCCTCAAGGGTGTATTCGGCGTACTCGTCCAACAGAGCGGTTCGGACCGACGACCATTCGACCGGAAGATCGGGTCGTTTGTTTTCCAGATACGTCTGCCAGTTGGTCCAACGTTCCATGAACTCGGCGTTCCACGTCTCGTCTTCGATCAACTGGCGGGCAATGGCCAGACACAGGAACGGCTCAGTGCCGGGCCAGGTGGACAGCCAGTAGTCGGCCTTGGCTCCGGTGTTCGAGAGTCGGGTGTCCACGGCGATGATCTTGGCCCCGTCGGCCTGAGCCTCCATGATCCGCTGAGCATGGGGGTTGAAGTAGTGGCCGGACTCCAAATGAGCCGAGATCAACATGATGACCTTGGCGTTGGCGAAGTCCGATGACGGGCGGTCGTGGCCCATCCAGGACTGATAGCCGATGCGGGCGTTGGACGAGCAGATGTTGGTGTGGGAGTTGTGACCGTCCACGCCCCACGCCTTCAACACCCGGTCGGTGTAACCGTCCTCGCCCGGGCGGCCGACGTGGTACATGATCTCGTTGTGGCGGTCCTCTTGCATCGCGGTGCGCATGCGGGCTGCGATCTCTTCCAGAGCCTGATCCCAGCTAATGCGTTCCCACTGACCGGAGCCTCGTTTGCCGACCCGCTTCATGGGGTACAACACGCGCTCGGGATCATAGATCTGGTTGAGCGTGGCCGGGCCTTTGGCGCAGTTACGTCCCCGGCTGGCCGGGTGCTCGGGATTACCCTCGATCTTGGTGATCTCGTCAGTCTCCTGATCGAAGTAGGCCACCAGACCGCAGCCGGCTTCACAGTTGAAACAGGTGGTGGGCACCAAGGTGTACTTCCGCTCCACCTTGTCGGGCCAGGCCTTGGCGTCAAGTTCACGCCAGTCGTGCCATTCCTCGTGGGGTGGGTAGTTGCGTAGATCGGTCACAGGATCTCTTTCGGGCTCAGAACGTCGGGAAGGGAACGGAAGATTGGAGGGTGGCTTACGACAGCGGCACGGACTGGCCGGCTCGAACGAAGGCGTCCTCGTAGGCGAACATGCCGACCAAGGCGGCGACTCCGGCTACGGCGGCCAGAGCGACAGCGGTTCCTCCACTGACCACAAAGAGGGCAAGCAGCACCAGAGCGGCCGGAATCACCAGACCGACCACGATGCCGCCCCACCAGAACTGGGTGGCGTACTGGCCTCTGGTCATGGAGGCGACGGCCAGTTCGACGTGGCGGCTGCCATGCGAGCTGAGTTCGGTGGCGATGAGGCCGGCGGTGGCGGCAACGCCGCCAAGCAGAACCCACCGCACAGCATCAGAAGATGGCAAGTCGATGAAGACGTCAAGTACGGCATAGGCCGCTCCACCAGCGGTGACGGCCTGGGCCAGCAGGATGGGAAGCAACAGCGGTGTCTGCCACAGATCTCGACCCTCGCACTGGGCGAACAGGTAGGCGGTATATCCGGCTGTTGCCGCCGCAGTCAACACGGCCGGAACCACCAACCATTGCAGCAGACCACCGTTCTCGGTCAGACCGCCGATCCACCACAGGCCACACACCACGGCGAAGGCCATAAGGATGTAAGCGCCTTTGACCAGCCACGACTCCCAGTTGCCTTTGGTGATGAGGTAGTAGAAACGACCCGGCTGTTTCAGGTCGGCCACCAACAGTACGCCGGTGATGGCCAGGAAGGCTCCGGCCACCATGGGCGGGATGACTCCGACGGCCGCTTGGCTGTCGCCGTTGCCCATCAACACCATCAGCGCGGCCACCAACATGACGCCGGCGGCGATGGCCTTGGTCACCAGGTAGCCGGAGACTTTCTCTTTCCACGTCATCTGGTGAGCGGTGGTGTAGGCGGTGCGGGCCACGACGCCGATGTCGACGTTGCTGCCGTTTGACGAGCCGTGGGGTGCGGTTCGAACGGTCGGGTGTTGTGGGGTGGTGTCGGCCCAGATCATGCCGTCGGGGGCGATGGCGGTCCGGGTGGGATCAAGTGACGCCTGGTCGGCGCCGCGATAGTAGACCTTGGGTTTGGTGTTCTGCTCCGGAGCTCGCACGGCCACGTCGTCTCGGGCCACGATCCGGCTGATTTCGGAGTTGGGGTCGTCCAAGTCACCGATCTTGATGGCTTCGGTGGGGCAGACGATCTGGCACGACGGCAACAGGTTCATCTCGATCCGGTGGTTACACATGTTGCACTTGTGTGCGGTGTTGGTTTCCGGATTGATGTAGAGAGCGTCGTAGGGGCAGGCGTTCATGCAGGACTTGCAACCGATGCAGTCGTCGTCTTGGAAGTCAACTACGCCATTGTCGGCCCGGAACAGGGCCGACGTCGGGCAGATCTTCATACATGGGGCGTCGTCGCACTGGTTGCAGCGCATGACGTTGAACTTGCGGGCCACGTTGGGGAACGTGCCGGTCTCTATGTACTTCACCCACGTTCGGTTGACGCCTAGCGGCACATCGTGTTCGCTCTTGCAGGCAACAGTGCAGGCGTGACAGCCGATACAGCTGTCGCTGTCCAGTAGGAACCCCAGTCGGGTCATTGAAACTTGACCTCTCCCCGATCCGAGACCCCTCTCGAACCAGTACGAACGGCAGCACTCCCATGCCGCCTGGTTTGACTATCTAACATAATCGTTTCAGTATCTAATTGGCTAGTAGTACTCATCAGAATTGACGAACTAGTCTCGCTGACGTGTCGCCTTCACTTCGACCGATCCGCGTTGCCGTTGCCGCAGTGGGCGCGTTCGCCGTGCTCTTTGTTGTCGGTGGGCTTACCGGCTGGTGGACGCCGGCGGCCAACGAACCGGCCATAGGCGAGGTATCGCGCTGGTGTGAGCGCGTCGCCGGCGGCATTCTTCGTGAACCGGTTAACACGCTGGGCAATCTTGGCTTCGTCTTCGTTGGTCTGACGATGCTCATCATTTTGGCCCGCGACACGGCTTTGGTCCGGGATACGGCCGTTGCTCTGGAAACAGCCTCGAGTGGGAACGCCCGGGCCCAACAGGCCAATCGTTTTATTGGCAACCAACCGGTAGCTCTCACCTATGCCGGAGCGGCCATCTTCCTCGGGCCGGGTTCGATGGTGATGCACGGCAGCCACACATTCTTCGGAGCGTGGATCGACAACGTTTCGATGGTGGCCTACATCCTCATTCCGTGGATGGTGAATGTGGCGACCATGCGCCGGTGGTCGGATCGACGCTTGCTGTCGGGCTATGCCATTGTTTTGGCCGCCTACGCCGTCCTCTATTGGCTCTTCGGGCCTGACCTGGGCATAGGCATGGATCTGTTTGGTTTGTCGATCGCTCTGTGGACCATCTCCGAGGTGCTGTATCGGTTCTGGTCGCCGCCTATGCGATGGCTGTCGGGTTTGATGGGCTTTGCCGTCGCTTTGGTGTTCGGCATTACACCCGGTGACATGCTGGCCGATATCGCCAACTTCTGGTGGGTGGTGTTCTTCTGGCTGCCGGG
>JAHDFR010000003.1:38517-54305 GCA_020628065.1 Acidimicrobiales bacterium | reverse complement strand
CGTGGAACTTCGCTGGCATGCCGACAACCCGACCATCGAGAACCTCCGACTGGTCGATCGGGATCCGGCCGACGACCTTATCGACATGGCCGCGGTGAGGGGCTATCGCCTCGAACGGGTTCGTAGCCAAATGGCCGATAACGGCATTGATGCCTGCCTGTTGTTCGATGCTGTGAACGTCCGCTACGCCACCGGCAGTCGCAATATGCAGGTGTTCTCGGCCCGCAATCCGGCGCGCTATGTACTGGTCACCCTCGAAGGACCGGTGATTCTCTACGAGTTCACCGGCTGTGAGCATCTGGCCGCCGAGCTGGAAACCATCGACGAGATCCGCCCGGCCATCACCGCCAGCTTCGTCGCCGCCGGAAACGACATCGCCGACCGTGAACGGCTTTGGGCCGGCGAAACAGCGGCGGTTATCCGACAGCACTGCGGGCCGCAGGCCACCGTCGGGATCGAACGGGTCAACGCCGGCGCCGCCATCGCCCTGGCCGCTGAAGGTTTCGCCATCGTCGACGCTCAACAGCCGGTGGAACTGGCGCGGGCCATCAAATCCGACGAAGAACTCAAGTGCGTCCGATCATCGCTCCGCGCCACCGAGCGAGCCGTCCACAACCTTCGCTCCGCCATCGAACCGGGGCTGACCGAACAACAACTGTGGAGCGTGATGCACCAGGCGGTCATCGCCCAAGGCGGTGACTACGTCGAAACCAGGCTGCTCAGTTCAGGTGAGCGAACAAACCCCTGGTTTCAGGAGGCCAGCGCTCGGGTGATCCAACCGAATGAGCTGGTTGCCCTGGACACCGATGTTGTCGGCTGCTTCGGCTACTACTCCGACTTTTCCCGCACATTCCATGCCGGCCCCGACCAACCCACCGCCGATCAGCGGGAACTGTACGCCGTGGCCCACGAGCAGGTGCACCACAACATGGGGATCATCGCCCCCGGGGTGTCCTTCAAGGAGTACTCGGAGAAAGCATGGGACATTCCGACCAAGTTCGAAGCCCGCCGATACTATCTATCAGCCCACGGAGTGGGCATGACCGGTGAATATCCGTACCTCTATCACCGCCGGGACTACGCCGAGGCCGGCTACGACGGAGTGTTCGAACCCAACATGACCATCTGTGTGGAGAGCTACATCGGTGATGAATCCGGGGGCGAGGGCGTGAAGTTGGAACAACACTGCCTGGTGACCGACGAGGGCCTGGTGGCACTCTCCGAATTTCCCTTCGAGCAATCGTTGCTGTCAGGCGCCTGACGGTGCTCCGACGTCGGCCGTCCGACTACACGGTCGTACTCGGCGCCATCTTCGTCACCGCCTACGCCACCAACATCTCAACGCCATTCCTCACGCTCTATCGAGACCGGCTTGATCTGGAGCTGACCGCCACTCAGACCATCTTCGTGGTCTACGTGGCGGGGATCATGATCACACTGCTGGGCTCCGGACCCCTTTCGGACCGAATCGGACGAAGAGGGGTACTGATTCCCGCCCTGGTCGTTTCGCTGTTGTCTTCGATGCTGATCATTGTCGGCCGCGATGCCTACCTCTGGTTGTTGCTCGGTCGCTTCCTGCTGGGAGCCTCAGTGGGAGCCGTCTTCGCGGTAGGAACCGCCTGGGTACAGGATCTGGTCGGCCCTGGGCAGGAACTACGGGTGGCCTTCGGCAACACGGTGGCCACCTACGCCGGGTTCGGCCTGGGACCGGTGGTTTCGGCCGTCCTTGAGCTGGCGCTCCCCCACCCGTTGATCATTCCGTTTCTGATCCACATTGTGGTAGTTGTCGCCGTGCTTGGCGCAGTGTGGGCCGTTCCCGATACGGCCATCTCGCCTGTCGTCGGCAATACGGACCGCGCCTCGACCACTTCCGTCGACCGCTCCATCCCACCTGCGGTTAGACGGCTGTTCATAACCGTCATTGTTCCAGCCGCCGTGTGGGTGTTCGCCTTCCCGTCAACCAGCTTCGCCTTGTTTCCCGTCTTACTGAGCGACCAGGTCCCGGGCAGGGCGGCACAAGTGGCAGGTGCCGCCGGTGCCCTGACCGCCCTGGCTGGGCTGGCGGCGAGACCGATCCTGGCCCGCTGGGGTTCAAAGAACTCGATGATCCTCGGTATGGCGGCGGGCACCTCCGGATATCTGCTGGGCGCCCTGGCGTTCGGGCTCGACCGCTGGCCTCTGGTACTGCCCGGAGCAGTCCTGCTGGGAGCAGCATCGGGAACACTGTCGGCCGCGTGTCTAGCGTTGCTCTCGGGAGCCGATGCCGGCAACGCTCGTGGAGCGGTGACTTCAGCCTTTTATCTCGTCACCTATCCCGGTATGGCCATGCCGCTACTGGCCACCGCCATAGCAACACAGACATCCATGAGTGCCGTACTGGTTGCCATGACGGTGGCCGCGGTTGCAGGAACCACGTTCGTGGCTGTCACCGGCGCCCGAAGCGCCATGACGCCGACGGCCACATGAGTGGCCCATCTCCAAGGCGGCCACGGCTACTGTTGGCACTGTGCCCCAACCCAACCGATCAGCGAGTGTCTTTCACCTCGGTCTAACACCCGCCATGCTCGATGGAGCTGATTCCGCCATCGTGCCCGGGGATCCTGCCCGGGTTGAACGAATTGCAACATTGCTTGACGATCCCAAGCCGTTGGCGGCCCAACGAGAGTTCACCAGCTGGCTTGGCTACCTTGACGGCCAGCCGGTGGTTGTCTGCTCCACCGGCATTGGCGGACCGTCCACCTCAATAGCGCTGGAGGAACTGGCCCAGCTTGGGGTTCGAACCTTCCTGCGAGTGGGTACCACCGGCGCCATCCAGCCTCACGTCAACGCCGGTGACCTGGTCATCACCCAGGCCTCGGTCCGCCTCGACGGAGCCAGCCGACACTTCGCTCCCATCGAGTATCCGGCGGCATCGGACTTCACCTGCACCCGGGCGATGGTCGACGCCGCCCGACAACAACAGGCCGGCTACCACGTTGGTATCACCGCCTCCAGCGACACCTTTTACCCGGGCCAGGAACGCTACGACACCGTGGCCGGGGACGTCACCACCTGGCTGAAAGGCTCCATGGCTGAGTGGCAACGGCTGAACGTCCTCAACTATGAGATGGAGTCGGCCACGCTTCTGACCATGTGTGCCGCCCACGGTTGGAGGGCCGGATGCGTGGCCGGAGTCATCGCCAACCGGACCCAGAGTGAATTTGTGGTCGACGCCGAAACAGTGGAGCAAACCGAGGCCAACGCTGTTTCGGTGGTGGTCCAAGCCATGCGAAACCTGCTCAACCACCCTGCTCAGTAGGCTTTCGCCGCTCAATCACGGACAATCACCCAGCCAGGCCGGGTAACCACCCAGCGTTGATCGTTCGGGCGACCTGTTGTGAAGTAAGGAATACCCTGCAATCCTTGCTGTGTGCGCCTGCTTCTAGTTGAGGATGACTCGTCCATCAGCCAGCCCCTAAAGGCTGGCCTGGAGCGTGAAGGGTTCGGGGTTGAATTGGCAACCACCGGAGCCGCCGCTCTGCAGGCCGGACCGGTAGACCTGGTCTTGCTGGACCTTGGTCTGCCCGACCTTGACGGCCGAGTGGTGTGTCAAAACATCCGCTCGACCTCCAAAGTGCCGATCATCGTGGTCACCGCCCGGCAGGACGAAATTGACCGGGTCATGCTGCTGGAGCTCGGCGCCGACGACTATGTGGTGAAGCCCTTCGGCTTCCGTGAACTGGTGGCCCGCATCCGAGCGGTGCTGCGACGCTCCGGTTCAGGAGCCAACGACACCGAACCGGTGGAGTGGGGCCCGCTGCGCATTGACCGTCGGGTACGCCAGGTCGAATTCAACGGCGAGCAGGTGGAGCTCACGCCGAAAGAATACGATCTGCTGGCGGCGCTGGCCGCCGATCCCGGCGCCGCTGTCACCCGCGAACAGCTCATCAGCGATGTGTGGGACGAAAACTGGTGGGGATCAACCAAAACCCTCGACGTCCACATCGCGTCGCTGCGCAAGAAGACCGACCCCGGACTGGTACAGACCATCCGCGGCGTCGGCTTCAAACTGGCTGAATCCATCACCGAACCATGACCAGAAGGCTGGTCAACAGCTATCTGCTGGTCAGCCTGGTTGTCCTCCTCATCTTGGAGATCCCGCTCGCCGTTTTCTACTACCAGCTTGAACGCGAACGCTTTATCGCCACATCCGAGCGGGACGCCGTCATCCTGGCCACCTTCTACCGGGACGTCCTCAACACTCCGGCCGAAGTCAATCCCGACGCCGCCCAGGAGTACGCCGAGAGTCGAGGTAGCCGGGTCATCGTGGTCGACAACCAGGGCACCTCGGTGGTTGACACGGTGCAAGAACCGGGTGTCTCCTTCCTGGTGCGCCAAGAAGTTCAGGTAGCGCTGGAGGGACAGCGGTCGGCCACCTTCCGTGACGACACCAGCGGCGCCGAATTCCTGTACGTCGGCGTGCCCATCGCCTCCGGCGGCGAGGTGGAAGGTGCGCTTCAGCTGGCCATCGACGCCGAAGAAGTCAACAGCCGCATCCGTCGATTCTGGTGGGGCCTTCTGGCCATCGCCGTGCTCATCCTGGCCGCCCTCGCCCTAGTCGGGTTGACCGTGGCCAGATCGGCCACCGAACCAATCAAACGGCTGCAGGCGTCGGCTGCCCGTTTCGGTCAGGGAGACTTCAGCCAGCTGGCGCTGCCCGACAACGAAGCGCCCGGCGAAATTCGACAGCTAGGTCAGTCGATGAACCTCATGGGCCGACAGTTGGAACAGCTCATTGAACGTCAACGATCCTTTGTGGCCGACGCCTCTCACCAGTTGCGAACACCGCTGACCGCGTTGCGGCTACGGCTCGAAAACCTGGAGGCCGGGTTCACCCCCGACAGTGCGGTCAAAGGCGAGATCGAAGCCGCCATCGACGAAACCGTTCGGCTGTCCAATCTGGTTCACGATCTGCTGCACCTGGCCAAGAACGACGATCAACCTCGGATCATGCCGGTGGATCTGGCCGACCTGGCGTCGGAGCGAGTAGGCATCTGGCAGGCCATGACCGAAGGGCGGGTCGAGCTTCTCCTTGATATGGCTCCCGGCCCGACCAAGGCCTTCGCAGTCGAAGGGGCGGTTGAGCAGGTTCTCGACAACCTGATTGACAACTCGCTGCACGCCGCCCCCGAAGGCAGCCGCATCATGGTTCGACTGGAGCCAGGCCAGATGCAGCACCGCTTGATGGTCATCGACGAGGGGCCTGGTTTGACTGACGAGCAAAAAGCTCGGGCCACCGAGCGGTTCTGGCGAGCCGACCATCACCGCAGCGGATCCGGACTGGGCCTGGCCGTGGTGGCCAACTTGGTCGACGCCAGCTCCGGCCAACTAATGTTGGAAGACAATCCGTGGGGATCCGGACTCCAGGTGTCGACCTACTGGCCCAGCGACAACGTTCGCTACGAAGAAGTCAGAGACTCGACGCTACGCCTGGTCCGACGTTCGCTCTAGGCCAACTGGTCGACCGACACCCGGCCCCGCCAACCCAGCGAAAGGTGCCGGTGAGTAACGAATGACGTGGCAGAACGAGCTCGACGAGCTGCGGCGACGAGAAGCCCTGGCCGAAGAGCTTGGAGGCGCTGACAAAGTCGAACGCCAGCACTACTTCGGCAAACTCACCGTCCGGGAACGCATCGAATCCGTTGTCGACCTCAACTCGTTCTGGGAGCTGGGCAAAGCGGCCGGTGTGGCCAACTACGACGGCGAAGGCAACCTGAAGTCCTTCACCCCGTCCAACTTTGTGTTCGGCCTGGCCGAACTCGACGGACGCCCGGCCGTGGTGTCAGGCGACGACTTTACGGTGCGAGGTGGTTCAAACGACGCCTCCATATCGGCCAAGCGGGAGGAGTCGGAATCCATCGCTTTGGAGATGCGCCTGCCTCATCTGCGACTGCTCGACGGCATGTCGGGCGGCGGCAGCATCAAGACCATCGAGATGGCCGGACGCACCTACATTCCGCTGCTGCCCGGATGGGACACCGTCATCGACCACTTGAACGTTGCCCCTTCGGTTTCGCTGGTACTTGGATCGGTGGCCGGCTTCGGCGCCGCCCGGGCCACCACCTGCCACTACTCGGTGATGGTTGCCGACACGTCACAGATGATGATCGCCGGCCCGGCCCTAGTGGAGCAGGCCGGTCTGGGCAGTGTTTCCAAAGAAGAACTGGGGCACGCCCGCATTCATACCACCAACGGCTCAATCGATGATGTGGTCGATAGCGAGGCCGAAGCCTTCTCCCGAGCTCTGCAATTTCTCTCCTACCTCCCGGGCAACGTCGATGAGCTACCCCCGGTGGAGGACTGGGGCGACAAGCCCGACCGTAGGGAAGAATGGCTGATCGATGCCGTTCCCCGAGAGCCGAGGCAGTCCTACGACATGCGGGCCATCGTCTCGACTGTGGTCGATCAGGACAGTTTCTTCGAAATCGGTCGCAGCTGGGGCACATCGCTCATCACCGGTCTGGCCCGCCTCGACGGCGTGCCGGTGGCCGTCTACGGCGAAGATCCCACCATCTACGGAGGTGGCTGGACGGCTGACGCCTGCCGGAAACTGATCCGCCTGGCCGACCTGGCTTCACTGTTCAAACTGCCCATGATCCACTTCGAGGACTGCCCGGGGTTTGTAATCGGTAAGACAGCGGAGGAGGAAGGAACCATCCGCTACGGCTCGGCCGCACTGGTGGCTCTACGCCAGCTAACTGTCCCCTACTGCACCGTGCTGGTGCGCAAAGCGTTCGGGGTGGCCGGCGCCTCCAACCGGGCCCCGGGTTCGACGTCGATGCGGTTGGCCTGGCCTTCGGCCGACTGGGGTTCGCTGCCCCTGGAAGGCGGCCTGGAGGTGGCCTACAAAGCCGAGCTGGCCGACTCGGACAACCCGGACGCGCTGCGGGAAGAGATCGCCGAGCGGCTCAACCGTGTCCGTTCACCGCTGCGCTCAGCCGAGTTTTACGAGATCGAACAGATCGTCGACCCGCGCGATACAAGACCGCTGCTATGCGATTGGGTTCGCCTGGCCCGGCGTTCGCTTAAGCCCGGTGGGGCCACCTGGGGCTTCAGGCCGTGATCTACGGGACTGGCCTAATGACTGTGGGGAGGCACGACAGCGCCCTCGGACGGTTGCACGATGACAATGCCCTGCCCCTGGAACGCCAGCTGAATCGCCTCGCCTGAACCACGACCGATCAGCGCACCGGCTTTGACTGTTCTGTTCAACGAGGTGGCCAGCGACGAACTCCACGCAACGGCGGCGTCGGTGTCGGCAAACGTTGGAGCATCGGTCTTCAATACCACCGGATCGCCATCGGTGGTGATAGCCAACCAGCCGTGGCCCTCCAGACGGGTGTTGAACAAGCCGCCGGCTGCCATCCCGGCGCCTTTGATGCGTTCGATGTCCCAGGCAAGGCTCGGCTCAAAGGCCAGCACGTTGTTGCCGTTCACCGTCAAGCCGGCCCCGTCCAGGTGGATGATGTGAACCTGCTTGGCGCTGTCGGCCAGAAACAGCTCTCCCTGGCCGGAGCATCGCATCAATGGAAGCCCTTCACCGGTCAGCGCTTTCTTGACGAACTTCCCGGCGCCGGAACTCTCGTACTCAAACCCGATGTTGCCTTGAAAGGCCACCATCGAACCTTGGCGGGCCAAGACATCCTCGCCCAACACGATTTTCAACAATCGGCTGTTCTGTCGAATCACCCGCTGGTTGGCACCAACCTCGGCGTAGCGCTCGTCGGTTAGCAGCTCAGTGCGGATGCCACCGATCCCCATTCCAGCCTGAGCCGCCTGACCTTCACCACCGAAGCCTGCTGACACCGGTTGCGCAGCCATCGGAGCGGGCGGCACCGGCTGACCGGCCGGAGTGGGAGCCACAGCCTGTGCCGGACCCGGTGGGGGCGGCGTGACTTCAGCCGGTGCGGGTTCGACCGGGGTAGCTGCAGGGGCAGCAGTCGGGGGTGGAGGCTCGGGGGCGGCTGCAGGGGCCGACCGAGTCTCGTTCGACCAGGAACCACCGTCCCAGTAGCGTTGTAGGCCGGCGCCGCCGGCGGGATCGGGATACCAACCTTCAGGTGCGGACATGTGCCTCATGGTAGTGGCCCGTTCACCCTGGCCGCAGCGCCAACGGGCCACCACAACAACCAGATCAGCCCAACAGGTCGCGGCGCTGGTTTACTGCACAGCGTCAGGTGTGGTGTCGCGCAGCTGTCGGTAGCGGGCTCTGACCTCATCGGCCGCCTCGGCCACATCGGGGTTCGGCTCAACCGTCGCTCCGGCTCCCAGACCCCAGCGCAGAGCGACGTCACCAAACGATTCGCTTCCGGCTACGGCGGCCGCCTGCACGCAGGCGCCGGTGGCTACAGTCTCGTCATCGTCGGGCACCACGAACGACCGACCTGACAAGTCGGCCATGATCTGGCGGTAAGCAGCCGATTTGGCTCCACCGCCAATCAGGAACGACCGCTCATCCAACCCCACCCCGGCGTCGGTCAGCGCCTCCACTCCGTCCAGGAGTCCACAGGCCACGCCTTCAAAGGCGGCTCGTGCCACCTCCGGTCGACCGATGTCAGAGCGGAACCCGCTCAGATGACCGGTGGCATCGGGACGGTTGGGGGTTCGTTCACCATCCAGGTACGGAAGCAACGTCACACCATTCGACCCCAGAGGCGCCGATAGCGCCAGCTCATCAAGGGTGGAATGGTCGACGTCGAGCAGGCCCCGAAAGGCCTCTGTCACCTTGGCGGCGTTCAGGGTACAGACCAAGGGAAGGTAGTTCCCGGTGGCGTCGGCAAACCCGGCCACCAACCCGGTGGTGTCGGCGGTAGGAGCCGACGAGACGGCGTAGGCCGTGCCGGACGTTCCTATCGAAACGGCCAGATCGCCCGGCTGTAGCCCCAGTCCAAGCGCTCCGGCCATGTTGTCGCCGGTTCCAGGGCCAACAACAGCATTGGCCGGAAGGCCGGTTTCGTCGGCCACGACTGTCCCGACCTGGTCGTCGGGACCGCAAACGGTTGGAAGACCGTTGGACAACCCGGGTAGAAACCGGTCGAGAAGGTGCCGTTGATACACACCATCGCGAGGCGACCACCAGCCGGTGCCGGAAGCGTCACCACGATCAGTCACGTGCCGACCGGTCAGCCGCCAGGTCAGGTAGTCGTGAGGCAGCATCAACTTGGTAATGCGTTCCAGCAGTTCCGGCTCATTTTCGGCCACCCAGGCCAACTTGGTGACAGTAAACGATGCACCGGGAACCGATCCACAGGCTTCGGTCCAACCGAGGGGTGACAACTCGCTTACCATGGCCGAAGCTTGAGGAGCTGACTCGGTGTCGTTCCAAAGCTTGGCCGGCCGCAACGGTGCGTCGTCTTCACCCACCAACACCAAGCCGTGCTGTTGACCGGCGACCGAAACCGCGGTCACGGCTCCGAGATACTTCTTGTCGATCTGGGAGAAGGCTTCGAGT
Source organism: Acidimicrobiales bacterium (assembly GCA_020628065.1). Classification (GTDB taxonomy): domain Bacteria; phylum Actinomycetota; class Acidimicrobiia; order Acidimicrobiales; family SZUA-35; genus JAHELU01. Next base: position 44,815 of record JAHDFR010000003.1, on the reverse strand, counting down.
AGCGCCTGCCACCATGATTCCGGGTCCTGCTCACTACGGGGTGGCGTGGTGGCCGGATGTGATGCCCGCCCGGTGGCCACGATGTCGCCGGAGCCGACATCGCGTATTTCGACCTTGGTCGACTGAGTGGATGAATCTATACCTGCGGCGTATGACTTCGGCACGGGTGGGAGCCTTTCCTGGGTTGCACTTCGGGTGGTGGTTGAGCGGGTCGGCTACCAGCCGACCCGCTGGTCGGTGTAGCCCTTGTCCTGCTCGGCTCTGGCGTCGAGCACCGGAGCCAGGTTCGACACCTCGGGGACGCCGACCTGCCAGAACGAACCGCCCTCGGTCCAAGAGTAGGCGTCCACCTTCATGGCGATCACGTAGGTTCGATCGGCGGCCCGGGCCCGGCCGAGAGCCCCGGCAAGTTCATCAAGCGAGCTGACGGTTTCGCCATCGCAGCCCATCGAGCGGGCGTGAGCGGCAAAGTCGACCTCGGTCACTTCACCGGCGAGTCGACAATCGGCCAACAAATTGTTGAACGGTTTTCCGCCCATGTTGGTTTGCAGCCGGTTGATAACGGCGAAACCGCCGTTATCGCAAACGATGACTGTCATCTTGTGGCCACTGAGTACCGAGCTGTAGAGATCGGAGTTCATCATCAGATAGGAGCCGTCGCCGACAAAGACGTACAGTTCGCCCGGCCGCTCCGCTCCCCCACCGGCCTGGTAGGCCATGGCCGCACCCCAGCCGCCGGAGATCTCATAGCCCATACACGAGTAGCCGTACTCGCAGTCGAAGGTGCCGATCCCTTTATTCCACCAGCCGTTGTTGACCTCGCCGGGGAAGCCGCCGGCGGCAGCCAAACAAACATCGCCTTCTTCGGCCTGATCGTTCACCGCCCGAACCACTTGGGCGTAGGTGAGTGCCGGGTTGCCGTCGGCATCGGTGGGCCCATCTCCCTGCGGAGAACCGATCAGGTCGAGATAGCGACGGAACCCGGCCTTTTCCTCGGCTGCCTGTTGCAGCCACGATTCACCCGCCGACCAATCACCCAGCAGACCGCTGAGTTCTCGCAACGACTCCCGGGCATCGCCGACAACCGGCAGCGAGCGGTGTTTGATGGCGTCAAAGCGAGTGGTGTTGACACCGACGATGGTGGTGTCCTCGTTCTTGAACAACGTCCACGAGCCGGTGGTGAAGTCCTGCAACCGACAGCCGACGGCCAGGATGAGATCAGCTTCTTCGGCCAGATTGTTGGCCGCTTCACAGCCGGTAACGCCGATGGGTCCGACGTAACGCTCGTCGTCGCCCAGCATCGATGACTTTCCGGCCACCGTTTCCACCACCGGGATGCCGTGGTTGTTGGCGAACTCTTTCAGGGTGGCTTCAGCCACCGAGTAGTGGACGCCACCGCCGGCGATGATCAGAGGCTTACGAGCGGCCTTGATGGCTTCGACCGCCGCTACCAGCTCGGACGAATCGGCTCGTGGCCGGGGTATCTCGTGAACCACCGGCTCGAAGATTTTGGTCGGGAAGTCATAGGCCATGGCCTGCACGTCTTGAGGTAGACCGATGAAGGCCGGTCCTCTGGTAGCCGGATCGATCATGGTGGTCAGCGCCGCCGGTAACGACTGCACGATCTGTGCCGGGTGGGTGATGCGGTCCCAGAACTTGCATACCGGCTTGAAGGCGTCGTTCACGGTCACACTGGGTTCGCCGAAGTTCTCCACCTGCTGTAGAACCGGATCGGGAATCCGAGTGTTGAAGGCGTCGCCGGAGAACAGCAAAAGGGGAAGACGGTTGGATGACGCCACGCCGGCGGCGGTGACCATATTGGTGGCACCCGGCCCGATTGATGACGTGGCCACCATGATCTGGCGGGCCTTGACCGCCTTGTTGTAAGCCACGGCGGCCAGCGCCATTCCCTGCTCGTTTTGGCCTCGCCACGTGGGGAGTTCGTCGGATGCCTCCTCCAGGGCGTGGCCGAGGCATGTCACGTTGCCGTGACCGAAGATGGCGTATACGCCTGGGAACATCGGGGCTTCGGTGCCGTCGGCCAGCGTCGTCCGCTGGGCGGTCATCCATTTCACGATGGCTTGGGCCGTTGTCAGTCGAATGGTCTCCATGAGTGATCTCCCTTGATGCTTCGTTCTGTTTCGTTCTGTTCGTTCTGTTTCTCGGGGCCGGCTACTTCTTGGCCCAGGGCCAGTCCTGCGTCGGCGGCCCCATGCGTCGGAACCACGGAGTTCCTTTGGAGGCGATGGTCGACAGCTCCTCGAACCGGTCCACCACCGTTGTGGCCAGCACTTCGGCTCGGGTTTCCGGAGCCACCGCCTCGCGCCACAATGCCCGACCGACCATGAAGCCGGATGCACCGGCCTCGCATGCCTCGGTTAGTTGGTCGCGGAACTCACCAAAGGTGACGCCCCAGCTGAGCAGCGCCCATGGCAGGTCACCGGCGGCTTCGTCAACCAACGAACATGCGCCTGGGCCGGGGTACGGCACTTTCAAGATCATCGGCCCGAATGAGGACAACCGCTCGACGCTACGAATGATGACGTCGGCCCGATCGGTGGCGTCGACGAGATCGTACGGTACCGGTTCGACCAGGACCGGAAGTTGGAGCTTGGCGCAAGATTCAACGACCGAACGGACCAGGTTGTCCTGAGCGGCCGTCACCTCGCCATCGTCATGGCGGTAGAGCACCAACAGCTTGGCGGCATCGGCGCCGCTCTCCAGCAGCAACTTGGCCGACCACCCCTCCATCAGCCGGTTGGCGATCGTCGGGTCCCCGCGGGTCACCTCAATGCGATAACCCTGGGCCTCGAGGGCACAGATAACCCCCATGCAGGGCGGAACCGTGCCGTCGTCGGTCAGGTGTGGGAACGAGTATTCCGGTTCGATCATGACCGCCGAAGGCCGGTCACCAAGTGCAGTGATGACATCGGCTTTGAAGGCCGTCAAGTCAGCCGGCGTGGCCGATTCGGGAAACTCGGCCAGCATCGAGTCCCGATGATCGACAGCGGCCACACAGAAGTGACCGCCGTGTGTCGTCAAACGCCGGAGACGACGGCGCGTGCCGTGATCCATCATGTCGAGCCTTCGTTCATGGTCGGGCCACACTCGCTTCCGGGTACCACTAGTTGAACAGGGGCAGCGTCCAGGCCCCTGCGCCCCAGTCGGACTCGATCCAGGTGAAGTCGGAGTGGAAGCAAGGTGGAGTGGCTCGCTCTTCGGCCACCGGCTCACCTGCGAGATAGTTCAAGAAGTACATGTTGGCTCCCGGGCAGGCAACCGATGAGTGGAAGCCCCCCGGCACCAGAGCACAGTCGCCGTCGGCACCGCTGACCAGCTGTTCCCACTGGCCTTTGGTGCTCTCACTGGTTCGGGCGTCATCCCAATTGCCGTCATCCCAATTTCTATGCATCCAAAAGCCCTCGGGGCGGTCAAGGCGGAAGTAGTAGGTCTCCTCCAAATACGGAGAACCCTCTATTCCGTCATGACGATGGGGAGCCCAACCGGACCATGTTCCTCGGGGAACGTACACCTCGTAGAGGATCAGGCGCTCGGCCTCGATAGGAGGCGCAAGCGTGTGATTGACGTAGCGAAGGGCCGCCCCTCCACCGCGTACCTCTGACCGGATGGTCGACGGCTCGATGATACGCGCCGGGTACCTACCTTCGGCCGGCGCCGAGCCTATGGCGAACGTCAAGCCGCTGTCGCCAGCCGTAACTGTGGCCTCAACTCCCGGAGGGGCGTATCCAACCGGGGCCAACCCGTCGAATACCGACGTCCGGGCCACCGCCGTCACCGAACCGTCCAGCCCGATGGTGCCGGAACCTTGGAGGGGCACAATGGCCGTTTCCTGATCGTCGAGTCGCTGCCCGTGCGATTCCCCGGCGGCCAGTTCGAACACGGAGAACGAGAGGTACCGCCAGCCGACGGCGTCGGGGGTGATCTTCACCCGCTCCCCCGGGGAGAGGTTATCGGCTGGAGACTGGCCGGGTCGCACCACCGGCGATGCCCCCCAGGCAAAGGACTCTTCAGCGTTGGTCATGTGATCTTCTTTCTGGAGTCTTGGCGTGCAGGCCGTCGGTTCACGATCGCTCGGCCAGGAAGGCATCAACTTCGGCGACATAGGGCATATCGTCGGCGCAGAGCAAGCGGCCGGCGACGATGGCTCCGGCGGCATTGCCGTACTCCACGCAGCGAGATACCGACCATCCCGACAGTAGCCCGTGACAAAACGCGCCGCCGAAGGCATCGCCGGCACCGAGGCCACACACCACATCAACCGGGAACGGGGCGATTTGCTGGCGGCTTCCGTCCGCTTCGGCCACCAGCACACCGTCGCCGCCCATCTTTACTACTGCGGTCTGGACCCCTCGGGCCAGGAGCTCGTCGGCGGCTGATTCCGGGTCGTCGGTGCCGACTGCCACCCTGCACTCGGTTCGATTTCCAATGACGATTGAGAAGTGCTCGATCAGGGGCTCGATGACGGGCGTGGCCGCAGCTTCGGACTCCCAGAAATGCGGGCGCCAGTCGAGATCGAACACCGTGTGCTTGGCGGTGTGTTTAGCGGTGTGTTTGGGAATGTCGCCGGGGGTGTCGGCCTCGTCGGTAACGGCTGTGCGTCGGCGAAGGGCGCCGGTTACGGCGCTTCGACTTGGCTCGACGGCGAATCGAGAGGCCGGCACCCAGAGAATCGTGGTCTCCTCAACGGGAACCTCGGCCAAGTCCTCATCGTTGAGCTCGAAGTCCGGTGCGTTGGGATAGCGATAGAAGATGATCGACGGCTCTTCAACCGGGTCAAGCTCGGCGAAGGCCAGCGGTGTCGGCAGAGACGGGTGGGTGGCGACGAATCGGCTGTCGACGCCGAATCGTTCACTCAGGGCGTGGCGGATATCGTCACCGAACTGATCGGCTCCGACCTTGGTAACCAGCGCGGCATGATGCCCTAGGCGAGCCGCGGCCACAGCCACATTGGTGGCCGTTCCACCGATAGATTTTTGCAGCGAGGTGACCACCCGCATTGGGCCGGTTTGGTGCGGATAGAGATCCACGCTTACCCGTCCGATTGTCACCAGTTCAGGAACTCGATCGGTCATCGCGGCAACACTAGTCGGTGACTTCGGAGCTCCAACTGCTTCTGGACCGGGCCGTCAATGATGGCCGGACCGTGGCCGGCAATCATGTTCAGCGCGGCAACAAGACCGCGGCACCTGTTCGGCTTCACTGACTCTCCCCTGTGAACTACTCGTTACAACCACTTGCCACTTAAGCGCTTAAGTTCTACCATGCCCAGCATCGTGTCTGCAAGGGGTACCGCAAGGGACAAGCGACGACGAGCGACTCTTCGTGATGTCGCCGCAGCGACCGGCGTGTCGGAAGCAGCTGTGTCGCTGAGCCTCCGCGGCCTACCCGGCGTTTCCGACGAAACCAGACGGCGAGTCACCGAAGCGGCCCAAAAGCTGGACTACAGCCCGAACCTGTCCGCCAGCACCCTGGCCGCCAAACGATCCGGCATCATCGGTGTGATCGTCGGCGACCTGCATAATCCGTTCTTCGCCGATTTGTCCGATGCTGTTTCGGCGGTGGCGGAGACCCACGGCCTTCGAGTCCTGTTGGGCACCGGATACTACGACCAGCGTCGAGAACTGGAAGCCCTCGAGACCTTTCGTGATCTTCAGGTCGACGGCACGATCCTGGTGGGCGCTCAAATCGGGGCCGAGCAGGTGGCTGCCATAGACACCCTGACGCCGGTTGTGGCCGTGGGCTGCCTGTCGCATGCATCAACACTGGATCGAGTTGTGGTCGATGATCGGCTCGGTGCCCGCATAGCCACCGAACACCTGCTGTCGTTGGGTCACACCGAAATAGCCCATATTCACGGAGGCGCAATTGCCGGCGGTGATGACCGTTTGGCCGGCTTCACCGATGCCATGGACGCGGCCGGACTGCAGCCCGGACCCGTTGTCGGCGGCGGTTTCACCTCCGAAACCGGAGCCAAAGGCGCAGTTGAGCTACTCGATCAGTTACCGACGGGCATCGTGGCCTGCTCGGACCTTGTCGCCTGGGGAGCCATCGCCGAGCTGTCACGCAACGGCGTGGCGGTGCCCGACCACGTATCAATGATCGGCTACGACAACTCGACAACGGCTGCGCCGGTCGGCGACTTCCTGACAACGATCGACGGGGACCGAACAGAACTCGGAATTCGGGCCGTCGAGCTCTTGATGCAACGCCTGGACGGCCGCCTCGAGCCTCGGCTGGAGGTCATCAAACCCGAGCTTGTCGTCCGAAGCTCAACCGG
>JAHDFR010000003.1:2704-38417 GCA_020628065.1 Acidimicrobiales bacterium | reverse complement strand
GTGGAGTACCTTTAGGGCTTGGCAGCACGGACCTGATCAACGAAGATCTCTCCAGCCGACTCGCCGTCGGCACCGGGCTATTCAGCCCGGCTAACCAAAATTGCCAGAACCACTGGCAGGAATTGGGATCAGACGGTGTGTTGCCTGGAAAGAATGGCAAACTGTTTGCCGAAACCAATCGGAACATCTCGATTGCCCAGGCCACGTGGTCTGAGCGGCCGGGTGGCCCGACCAACTGAATAACCAACATCAAGTGCAGTAGAAGGGGAGAAACTACCTCATGAAGAAACTATTGAGCCTTTTGGCTCTGCTGCTTGCGTTTACGTTGGCAGCCGCCGCCTGCGGTGGCTCTGACGACGACACAGCAGCTGACGACGCCGCCGAGGACACCTCGGAGGAAGCCGCAGAGGCTGAAGAAGAAGAGGCCATGGAGGAAGAGGCCGAGGAAGCCATGGAAGAAGAGGGTGATGAAGAAGTCGCTCTTGAAACCCAGGGTGGCGACCTCACCTTCCACATGATCACTCACTCCGATGACGGCCCGTTCTGGTCAGTCGTTAAGAACGGCTTCGACGCCGCTTGCGCCGCCCACGGCGTGAACTGCGTCTGGATGCCGGGCAACAACGACCCCGGCCAGATGGTCACCGACATCGAGACCGCTATTGGTGAGGGCTCGGCCGGCATTGCTGCGTCACTGCCCAGCCCCGATCAGCTGATCGGACCGCTACAGGACGCTGTTGGCGCTGGTATCCCCGTTTACACCCTCAACTCGGGCCTGAACGACTACCAGACCATCGGTGCCACCACCCACATCGGTCAGAGTGAGGACGTTGCCGGCCAGGGCGCCGGTAACCGCTTCAACGACCTGGGCGCCACCAAGGTGCTCTGCGGTCGCCAGGAACAGTCCAACGTTGGTCTGGAAGAGCGCTGCGGCGGTCTTGCTGAGACCTTCGGTGGTGAAGTTGTTGACGAGTTCGTAGGTCTCGACGCTGACCAGACCGAGCAGATCAACGGCATCAAGGCCATCCTCGAGGCCGATCCCGACATCGACGCCTTCCTCGGCGTCGGTCCGGTTATCGCCATGAGCGGCCTGCAGGCTGCTCAGGACCTCGGTCGTGACCTCACCATCGGTGGCTTCGACATGACGCCCGAGCTCCTCGACGCCATCGAGGCCGGCGACATTGCCTTCACCGTTGACCAGCAGCAGTACCTGCAGGGCTACCTGCCGGTCGTGCTGATGTTCCTGGAGGCCACCAACGCCAACCAGGCCGGTGGCGGTCAGCCGGTTCTCACCGGTCCTGGCTTCGTGACCCCGGACAACGCTGCGGCCGTCAAGGCCCTGTCGGCTGCGGGCACCCGCTAAGACAACCAGTCAGGGCTCACAGCTTTGGGGCTCACAGTCCCGAACTTGACGCTTCCGCCTGACGGGAGCACCCTTGACACGGTGGGGGCATTGGTTCACAAGAGCCAATGCCCCCGTCCGTAACCAACCCATAGGGTTGACCCGGCCGGAAGGGGCCGGAACCTCCGGCGGTGGAGGTGATCTGTAAACAACACTTCGGCGTCGGTGTGCGGCGCCGGTCTTCATCACAGGGGGAGCTACACACAGGTGGCAGATACCGACTCAGCGGAAACCGGGACCGAAACGGAATCCGCACGAAACACCTCACCACAAAACGGTGAGTCCGGGGCTGCTGAGGCAGCCACAGAGGCCTCGGAAACGGCCTCCACCCCAGCGAATGCCGCCGACGAGCGAATTGCATTCCGAGGGGTCTTCGCCCGCATGCTGGTGCGACCCGAAATCGGCGCCGCCATCGCGGCAACAGCCGTCTGGATCTTCTTTTGGTCCGTGTCCGGCGTGTTCGGCCTGGCCGGCGGAACAGCGTCGGTCCTCGACGTGGCATCCACGCTCGGCATCATGGCCGTCGCCGTGGCCATGCTCATGATCGGCGGCGAGTTTGATCTCTCCGCCGGTGCGGCCACCGGAGCGCTCGGCATCGTGACCCTCATGTTTGTCCGTGACATCACCGGTGAAATGGGTGGGGCGGGTCTGTCGCTTTGGATCGCCTTGCCACTCTCATTGGCGGTGGCGCTCGGGCTTGGCTGGTTCAACGGGACCATGGTCAACCGCAGCGGACTGCCGAGCTTCATCGTCACGCTGGCATCGTTCTTCATCTTGAAGGGTGCCAAGCTCGGTTTCGCCAAGCTCATCGTCGACCAAATCCAGGTCGGCAAAATGGATGACCTTGAGATCTTCGCCGCCGACCGGGGTGGTGACAAAGGCTACGGGTTCTTCCAGCCCATCTTCGCCGCAGAGTGGGATCGTACCGACCACGTGTGGGAGAGCCGAGACTTCCTATACACCGTGGCCTGCCTGGTCGGGCTAACGCTGCTCGTGCTCGCCCTTTATGAGATGCGCTTCGCCCGCAAAGACAAAATGAACCCGGCCGGTCTTGCCGTAACCCTGGCCGGCATCGCAGCCGGTATCGGCGGTGTGCTTTACCTCCACGGTACGGACGGCACTTCGGCCAACGCCATCGGTGCCGCCATCATCGGAGCCGGCATGCTGATCGGATTCTTCGGTCTGGCCATGTGGCGCTACCAGCCCCTGTCCGACAAGGGAAGCTTCAGCGTGAGCCCCGGCTGGCTGGCCCCGTTCGGTGCCGGTCTCGGCGCCCTCGCCCTTGCCGTTCTGGCCGCCCGTTCGCTCGATGCTCAGAACAGCGAGAACGTAACCTTTCTGGTCACCGAACAGGGTCTTCGGGCCATCCTGTTTGTCGGCCTGGCCGGTGCCGGTGCCGTACTGTTGCTGATGGCCTCGCACAGAGCCGGAATCGGTTCGCAGCTGACCCGATCCATTGTGTTGCTGTGCACCGCCGGACTGGTGGTTGCCATAGCGTTCTTTATCCGGTCGGAGTCGGCCAGCCCCAAGTTCCGCACCGAGGTGTTCTCCATCATGTTGGCCATCGCCGCCCTCATGGCGGTGTGGGCCATCGTGACGTTGTTCTTTGCCGAGCGCCGCTACCCGGACGCTCCGGCCGATCGTCTCGGTCGACTGCTGATCGCCGGGGGAACCCTGATGTTCATCATCGGCGTCGGTACCCGCCTGCTCTACACCGTGCCGGCTGAAATTGAAGCCGGAATATCCCCGGCCAAGTTCAGCGTACGCACGCTGTGGTTCCTGCTGTTCGCCGGAGTCTGCACCTGGGTGCTCGGCCGAAGCAAGTTCGGTAGCTGGGTGTTCGCCGTCGGAGGCAACAAAGAGGCGTCACGCCAGATCGGTGTTCCCGCTGCCCGCACCAAAGTTCAGCTGTTCATGCTGGTCAGCTTCGCCGCCTGGCTTGTCGGTACTTTGCTGGCTTTCCGCCTGAACACCATTCAGGCCAGCACCGGTGACGGTGAGGAATTCGAGTACATCATCGCCGCCGTGGTCGGTGGTACCGCCCTGACTGGAGGCTACGGATCAACCCTCGGGGCCGCCATCGGAGCGATCATCATGGCCATGGCCGCTCAGGGCATTCCATCCGCCCGCTGGAACTCGGACTGGCGGTTCGTGTTCCTCGGCGGCATTCTGCTGCTGGCTGTTATCGCCAACAACTTCATCCGATCACGAGCCGAAGCAACCCGCTAGGAGAGCACCATGACTGATACCGAATCAACATCATCGTCAAGCGGCACTCCCCTGTTGGAGTTGACCAACATCGGCAAGTTCTACGGGAACATCATCGCCCTCAACGGCGTGACAACCCATGTGGAAGCCGGCAAGGTCACGTGTGTTCTCGGTGACAACGGCGCCGGCAAATCGACCTTCATCAAGATTCTGGCCGGCGTGCATCAACACGACGAAGGCGAATTCAAGCTGGAAGGTGAGGCCGTCCGATTCAACTCACCCCGTGAGGCTCTCGACCGCGGCATCGCCGCGGTGTATCAGGACCTGGCAATGGTGCCGCTCATGTCGGTGTGGCGCAATTTCTTCCTCGGGTCCGAGCCGACCAAAGGTGTATGGCCCCTCCAGTGGATTGACAAAGCCACGGCCAAGGCCACCGCAAAAGAAGAGATGGCCAAAATGGGCATCGACATTCGCGACACCGAACAGCCGGTGGGTACCCTCTCCGGCGGTGAGCGTCAGTCGGTGGCCATCGCCCGGGCCGTGTACTTCGGTGCCAAGGTGCTTATCCTTGACGAGCCCACATCGGCTCTCGGTGTTAAGCAGTCCGGCGTCGTATTGCGCTACATCGTCGAAGCGGCCAAGCGTGGTCTCGGAGTGATCTTCATCACCCACAACCCTGCTCACGCCTACCCGGTCGGCGACCGTTTCCTCATCCTCAACCGAGGTCAGTCCATGGGTAACTTCGGCAAAGACGAGATAAGCCAGCAAGAGCTGACCAAGCTCATGGCCGGCGGGGCCGAACTCGAGCAGCTCCAAGGCGAGCTGGCGGCCGCCATCAGCGGCGTCGACTAACCACTCGAACGCTGGGCCCCGAGTGTTCACGCACTCGGGGCCGTCAGCCTTTTGCCCGAAAGACAAGCCACCTTTCAGCCGAATCGAGCACTCCGAATGAATCAACGCCACTTCGCCGCCGGGACGTTGGCGACCGACGACTTCTCGCTGCATCTCAGCCAGGCCGAAGCCGGCTGGACCTACACCGGCCTGCGAGTACTGTCGATTGCCCCCGGCGAAAGCCGATCGTTCACAACCGACGACTGTGAGATGGCGCTCCTGCCATTAAGCGGTGGCCAATCAAAGGTCGAGGTGAACCCGGCCGCCGGGATGGCCGCCTTCTTCGACCTGCAGGGCCGGTCCAGCGTTTTCAGTCGAGTAACCGACTTCGTCTACGTCGGCCGGGACTCGAACGTCACGGTCTCCTGCCCGGTAGACGGGCCAGGCCTGGAGCTGGCTCTGCCGTTGTCTCGGTGCGAAAACGCACTGGAACCCAAATACGGACCGGCTGAAGACGTGGAAACCGAAGCTCGTGGGGGCGGGCCTGCCACCCGGCAGGTCACCAACTTCTTGACGCCGGAACGCTGGCCTCACGCCGACCGCCTCATGTGCTGCGAGCTTTTGACCCCGGATGGAAACTGGTCCAGCTACCCGCCTCACAAACACGATGACTCGCCGGAATGCGACGTCAACAACGAAGAGATCTACTACTTCCGGATCGGAAAAGCCGGTGGAACCAACTACGACCAGACCGGATTCGGATTTCATCGCACCTATACCGGCGAGCGACCGGACCTGGAATCAACCGACCCGATGTTGTTGTTCGACGACAACGTCGTGGTGGGCGACGGTGACGTCTACCTGGTGCCTCGCGGTTTCCACGGGCCTTGTATCGCCGCTCCCGGATACCCGATGTACTACTTGAACGTCCTGGCCGGGCCCGGTGGCGACCGATCCATGGCGTTCTGTGACGATCCCGGCCACCACTGGGTCCGTGACACCTGGTCAACCATGGCACTGGACCCCCGGTGCCCCATGACCTCCGCCGACGGCGTGGTGAGCCGGTAGCTCCACCATCAGTCCAGCCAGCAATCATAGAAACTCAAATCAGTAAGAGGAAGTCAACCCGTGACAAAGACGATTGGCATTGCCGTTATCGGATTCGGTTGGATGGGCCAGGCCCACAGCCGCTCCTACTACCGCATCCCGACCCTGTTCCCCGTCGGTGACGATCCGCAACGTAACCGCCTGGCCAACCCTCGCCTCGTGGTGTGTTGTGACAGCATTGAGGCCAAAGGTCACGAGGCCGAGTCGAACTTCGGGTTCGCCACCTCAACCACCGATCCGGCCGAGGCCATAAATCACCCCGAGGTCGACGCCGTCATCGTGTGCGGACCCAACATGTTGCACGAGGAACTGTGCGTTGCTGCAGCGGAAGCCGGCAAGCATGTCTTCTGTGAAAAGCCGGTTGGCGGCACCCCCGAACAGACGGCCCGGATCGAGAAGGCCACCAGGCAGGCCGGAGTGATTACCGGCGTTGGCTACAACTACCGGTGGGCCCCCCTGGTGCAGTACGCCTCTCAGATCATCTCGGCTGGAGTGCTGGGCGACATCACCAACTACCGGGGCCGCTTTTTCTCCATGTACGGTGCCGATCCCATGGGCCTCCTGTCGTGGCGTTTCGAACACGAAGGGGCGGGATACGGGGTCTCCACCGACATCCTGAGTCACTCCGTTGACTTGGCCATGATGTTGAACGGTCCGATCACCTCGGTGGTTGGCATGGCCGAAACGTTCATCAAAGAGCGACCGCTGCCCAAGCCGGGTGGAGGAAGCCACTACGACCGTGGAGAACCCGGTGACCCCACCGGCCCGGTCACCAACGAAGACTACGCCGGTTGCATGGTCCGTTTCGAGAACGGTGCCGTCGGCACGTTCGAGACCAGCCGGGCCATCGTCGGTCCGCAAAGCCAAATGGCGTTCGAGATTTACGGAACCAAGGGTTCGCTGCGGTGGAACCTGGAGACCATGAACGAAATGGACATTTTCCTTACCGAGTCAGCGGATCTTGGCGGTAACGAGTACCTGCACGACGGTTACACCAAGGTGTATGCCGGCGACCGCTACCCGTACCACGGAGCGTTCGTCCCCGGCGACGCCAACAGCATTGGGTACGAAGATTTGAAGGTCATCGAATGTCTCGGCTTCCTCAACGCCGTGGCCCAGGACAAGCCCTTCAATCCCGGCTTTGACGAAGCCATCGACTACGTGAGCGTGCAGTCGGCCCTGGTCCGCAGTTGGGAATCGCAAGCCTGGGAGCATGTCACCTCGGTTCGGCTTCCGTAGCCGACACACATCTGATATCTGGCGACCTTCGACCCGATCAACAGTCGACACGACGAGGCAGGAGTACATACATGTCCAGCTCACAGAACTCAGCCGACCAGCTGCGAGTCGGTATTCTCGGCGTTGGCCGCATCGGCTCGATGCACGCCGACCTGGTGGCCAACCAGGTGGAGGGCGCAGAAGTAGCCGGCGTCTTCGACGTCTACGACGAGGGGGCGGCCGCCGTGGCCCAACGCCACGATGTCGCTCAGTTCGCTTCGGCCGAAGAGCTCATCGCATCGGATGACGTTGACGCCGTGGCCATCTGCACCAGTACCGACACCCACATCGATCTGCTGGTTGCCGCAGCCGAAGCCGGCAAGGCGATTTTCTGCGAAAAGCCGTTGTCGCTTGACCTCAGTGAGGTCGACCGGGGGCTGGCAGCCGCCACCGCCGCCGGAGTGCCGCTTCACGTCGGGTTCAATCGACGCTTCGACGCCGGTCATCGTTCGGTGCGCAACGCCGTGGCCGATGGCGTCATCGGCGATCTTCGTCAGGTCGCCATCACCAGTCGAGACCCCGCTCCCCCGCCGATCTCCTACATCAACGTGAGTGGCGGCATCTTCCTCGACATGACCATTCACGACTTCGATATGGCCCGCTACATCACCGGCGCCGAAGTGGTCGAGGTCTACGCCAAAGGCTGGGTGTCGGTTGACCCCGCTATCGGCGAAGCCGGAGACTACGACACCGTCACCGTCATGCTGACCCATGAGAACGGCGTGGTGACCACCATCGATAACTGCCGCCAGTCGGCTTACGGCTACGACCAGCGGGTTGAGGCGTTCGGCTCCGGCGGGGCGGCACTGTCGGAGAATCACCGAGAGCACTATGGCCGAACACTGACCGCCTCCGGTGGTAGCTCGGCTCTGGTCCCCAACTTCTTCCTCGACCGCTACATCCCGTCCTATGTAAACCAATGGGTGGAGTTTGTGGCTGCGGTGACCAATGGTGAACCGACTCCTGTCAGCGGAGCGGACGGCCGGGCGCCGCTACTGATGGGTCTGGCCGCCAACAAATCGGTGGCGGAGAACCGACCGGTCACCATTGCCGAAATCGGCTAGCCAGAACCCTCCTGCGCCTGCGCTAGCCTGAAGCCGATGAAGGGGTCGGCTGGAGACGTTGCGTGTACCCTGATTTCCGCTGCCCACCAGTTGGAGTCGTTGGACAAAGCCATCGCTTCGGCCGAGCGTATGGCCATCGACACCGAAGTGCCGATCAGCGGTCCCGGTGCCGGAGAGCTTCGGGTGATGTCGGTGGCAACCCGCGACGTCAACGGCCGAGAACAAGCCTTCGTCGTCGACAATCGAGACGTGCCGGCAACCGCACTGGCTCCGTTACTCGACGGAGTCCAGGCCGATGCCTGGAATGCCGGCTTCGATGCCAGAGTCCTCGATAGGGCGATCTGGCTGACCGGAGACACCACCACCGGCATCCGGTGGTGGGACGCCATGTTGGCCGACGCCTTGATTTACCAGGGCCGCAGCGGTTTTACCTGGTACCACAGCCTGGCTTGGGCCACCGAGCACTACCTGGGCCTCAAAGCCGAGGGCAAAGGCACCACCCAGACGTCCTACGACGCCACCAGCGATCTGACCGACGAACAGATCAGCTATGCGGCGGCCGATGCGGTACACACCTTGTGGGTGGCCGACCGGATCCGGTCCGAGTTGAAAGAAGCCGGGCTGGAAACGGTGTGTGACATCGAACAGGACGCCCGACCGTTCCTTGACCAGATGGAGCGAACAGGGCTCCCATTTGACTGGGCTGGCTGGGAGTCCGAACTGGACCGTATGCAACACGACCGAACAGAGGTGCTCAGCCGGCTGGCGTTGCTGACCGGAGGGGGCCAGGGTTCACTGTTCGACGCATCTATCGAGCCGGCATGGAACCCGGCGTCCGATCTGCAGGTCCGTGATGCTTTGAACAAGTGGGCTCGGACCGAGGTGGAGGCATGGACCAAAGGCCGCTTCGGGCATGCCCGGCCGCTGACCGGACATGATTCGGTGACAGCATCGGTGCTGCGCGAGATCGGTGGCGATGTATGCCAATCACTTCTGGAATTCCGCCAGCTGAGCAAAACGTTGACCACCTACGGCGAGTCGATGCATGAGCACCTACAAGACGACGGCCGGCTCCGCCCGCAATATCTCCAGGTGGTGGGCACCAACACCGGACGGTTGGCCAGCCGAAATCCCAACGCCCAGAACTTCACCCCGGCCATGAAACCTTTCTGCCGCCCGCCGGGCGAAGACAGGGTTTTTGTGTATGCCGATCTCAGTCAGGCCGAGCTTCGGTACCTGGCCCAGGTAGCCGAAGACCACGGGCTGCGGGAAGCATTTGAACAGGGGGCCGACGTTCACATGACTACCGCGGCCTCCATGTTCGGCGTTGACCCCGAACAGTTGGCGGCCAGCGACCCTGCCAGACTCAAACGGCTACGACAGCAGGCTAAGGCCCTCAACTTTGGCATCGCCTACGGGACCGGAGCCGCTTCGCTTGCCCGTTCATTGTCGGCCGAAGGCACCGAAACATCGGTTGCAGAAGCTGATCGACTTCTGGCCGACTACCGCCGAACCTATCCGGGAACGGCCCGCTGGGCCGAGCAACGAATTGCCGACATCGACGCCGTGGCCGGCCGGACCAACGACATCAACTGGACCTTGACGATGAGGTTGGCCGAACGGTTCCCAACCGTATCCAAGGTCCGACGAGAGCTTCGAGCGGCCGAGAGTCGGTGGCCATCAGCTGAAGAGATCGCCGATGCGCTTGCCAACCAGATGCCAACAGCCGATCCGGCCCACGACCGGTGGCTGCACGACGACGGCTTGTTGAACGAAGTCCGCTGGACCTTGGGTTATTCGGCTTCGGTCGCTCTTACCTCTGACGGTGTGCCGTTTACCTTCTCAAGCAGAACGTTGACCGGTCGGCGACAGCAGTTCAACCTGCACCTTGATCGCCTTTTTCTCGTGGCGGCCATTGCCGCCGTCGAGTCGACCGATCCGGCGTTGACCAGGATTCGCTGGAACTTCGCTTCTCAGCACGGATTGCAGCTTGAACCTGATCAGGTCTCCGCCGGGTCCAGCATCGCCAGACAGTTCGACGACCGCGCCCTGCGCCGTCACTTCATTGTCGCCATTGCTAGCGAGGCCGGTGAGGAGACGGCGTACCGGCTGCTCGGTCGAGCGGCCAGGGAACGAGCTAGAGCCATGGTCAACGCCTGGCGCAACGCTCCTATTCAGGGCGGGGTGGCCGACATCATGCTGGCGGCCTACGGCGAGCTACATCGGGCACTGCGGCCGTTCACCGAGGCAAAGCCGGTCCAGACTGTTCACGACTCGGTTGTGGTTGAGTGCAATAGGTCCGATGCCGCTGCCGTGGCCGACACTGTTCGCCATGTGCTGGAGTCGACCTCTCGACGGTTCTGTCCCGATGTGGCGGCCAAGGCCGACGTTGATATTCGCAGCTCGCTGGCCGACAGCGACATCATCGACTTCAACTAGCAGCAGCTGGTGGCACTCCCGCCGACCGGGGCACAGCAGGCTGTCTGTTCTGACCCTTCACTGACGTTGTTGACCAACTCGTACTCGGCCTGTTCCGTGTCACCCTGTTTGACGTACCACTCCCAGCGGTTGCCGTCGGGGCCTTGAAGCCAGGTCTCGGCTTTCTCGGCGAAGCAGCAGATGGTCTCGTCGACGCCAGTGGTGGAGAGACCGGCTTCGCTGAGCCGCGCCTCGGCTGACACGACGTCGGCTGAGGTTTCAACCTCGACTCCCAGGTGGTTGATGGATCCGTTGTCGCCGGCGCCTTCGAAGAGAATCAGCTTGAGTGGCGGCTGTTCGATGGCGAAGTTGGCGTAACCCGGCTTGAGCTTCTGCGGCTGGGTGGCAAACATCTTTGAGTAGAAGTCGACGGCGGCGTCGATGTCATCAACGTTGAGGGCTAGCTGGAGACGCATGGGGTTCTGATCCTTCTGTCGTTGCTCTCGCTGCGAAAATTAAGCTGCGAGAACTAAGTTGCGAGTAGTAAAGGCTACTCATATTGATATCTATCAATTTGATGCTTGTCAATATGATATGAAGTGACATCGGTCAATTCGACCATCATCGATACGTCACGTTACTTGTCGACGTGGCAAACTGGGTTGGTGACTTCGACAGAGCAACGCCCAACAACGGCCGAGCCCTGCTGCTCACCCCTGTTCGCTCCGGCGTTCGACGAAGAAGCGGCCGACGACATGGCGGCTGTTCTGAAAGCATTGGCCGACCCGGTGAGGCTACGGCTGGTTTCCATTATCGGTCAGGCACTCGACGGCGAAGTCTGCGCCTGCGACCTGCCCGAGGCCGTCGGCAAGAGCCAACCAACGGTCAGCCATCACCTGCGACAACTGGTAGCGGCCGGGATTCTCGATCGGGAACAACGAGGCAAATGGGCGTGGTTCCGCCTCCGCCCAGATCAACTGGAACGAATCTGTTCGGCCATCAGCCTCGGGCAGATCACCCCAACCGCCTAGAAGCCGGCGCGAAACGCGCCAACCGCTCCCGGATCGCTACAGCTTATGCAGCCACGCCAGCCAAATGGCAGCGGTCCAGGCGAAGTGCAGACCGCCGACTGACTCAGCGGTTGTCGGGCTGAAGCTCTCGGGGAAACCGGAGTGCAGCATCATTTGCCGGGTCGACAACCGGACCTTTTCGGCCCACTCATCCTCCCCGGTCTCGGCCAAGCCGGTGGCAATCATGTAGTTGACCATGGCCCACACCGGTCCGCGCCAGTATCGGTTCGGCTCGAAGCGACTGTCCCGAGGATCAAACGACGGGACCAGATAGGGACAGTGTTGAGACCAGGTGGCCAGTTCATCGATCAGAGCAGGCGTCCGCTCGGTCACACCGGCGTAGGGGGCCAGGAACGAAGCCGAAGTACCCGTGGTGGCGTACTCACCCGAACGCAGATCGATCGAGGTATACGTTCCCGCTTCAGGATTCCACATTCGGTCATAGCCGCCCTCCATCCGCTCGATGCGGGTGCTGATTGAAGTCAGCTCGTCGGCATCTCGGCCAACCCACTCCCCCAGCTTGAGCAGGTCCCGCTCGGCCCGCAGCAGGATGGCGGTTATACCCGGATCAACAACCCAGAACTCGTTGCCGGCGGCAATGGCGGCGTCGTCCCAGCCGTGCTCGGCCCCGAAATTGACCAGGGCCAGATATCGGTCGTAGTCATGCTTGTGCGGTCGCATGGAGGCGTCGACCAGCTGGGTGTCCCGCCGCTCATACTCGCCAACCTGCGACGCATCAATAGCCGCCGCCGGAATGTCCCAGTCAGGCAGGTTGTCTCGACCCGACTCCCACGGGTGGGAGATGGCGATGACCCCTAGACCCTTTGGATCCCGCGCCGCGTGCCACCATTGATGCCAGCGGTTCAGACCGTCAAACATGGCGTTAACCCTGTCCGTGTCGCTCTCGGTCGCCAGTTGCCGGACAACCGAAGCCAACACCGGCGGCTGGGAGATACCCGAACTGGGCTGCGGGCCATGGTTGGCCCGCCAAACATCGGGACCAGGGAAGTAGGTATCCTCCTGGGTCCAGAAAATGATGTGCGGCACCATGCCCGAAGGCCACTGGGACGACAGCAACGTCTCAACCTCGAGCCATGCTCGCTCAGGGTCGAACTCGGCCCAACCGAGAGCCACAAAAGCCGAATCCCAGTTCCACTGGAAGGGATAGAGCTTGGCGGTAGGGACGGTGTATCGGCCACGATCATTGTCCCGGAGGACCCGCTTGGCCCGCTGACCCATAACCGCCACCCTATGGGCGAGATCAACATCTTCGACACTATTCATAGCCACTACTCATAAATCATGGCCTCCGTATTTGGATCAACCCAGCGGATCTTATCTCCGGGGAAACGGATCCAGAGGCGTTGACCGGCCTCCACCGGGAAGCTGGGATGGGTAGAGATCTTCATTCGATGACCGGCGACATCCATGGTCAAGAGGTTCTGAGAACCCAGTGGTTCCACAACGCTCACATCGACGGCAAACGCACCGTCTTTAGCTTCGGCCAGGGCTTCCATGTTCTCAGCCCGAATGCCGACCACGACACGATCACCGTTGATATCTCGAACAGCCGAATCCACTTCGGCATCAGGCGAGAGCGTCACCTCACCAACCTTGACCGCCACCGGACCGCCGGATGAACGATCAAGTACGCCGTCAACGAAGTTCATCGGTGGATTGCCGATGAAGCTGCCGACGAAACGATTGGCCGGACGGTCATAGACCGTGGTCGGGTCGGCCACCTGCTGAATGATGCCGTCTTTCATCACCGCCACCCGGTCGCCCATGCTCAAAGCTTCGATCTGATCGTGGGTCACGTACACGGTGGTGGCGTTCACTTCGGCCAGAAGTTTCTTCAGTTCGGCCCGCATCTCCAAACGCAGCAGGGCGTCAAGGTTGCTGAGCGGCTCGTCCATCAGCAGCACCTCGGCCTGCATGGCCAGCGCTCGGGCCACAGCAACGCGCTGTCGCTGGCCACCGCTCATGGCGGCCGGCCTGCGGTCGAGCAGCTCCTCGATATGCAACAACTCGGCGGCGTCGTTGACCCGACGGTCAATCTCTTTGCTGTCCTCGCCGTTCATCTTCAGACCGAAACCAATGTTGTCCCGCACCGTCATGTGAGGAAAGATGGCGTAGCTCTGGAACACCATCGAGATGTTTCGCTGGCGAGGCGGAAGATAGGTGACGTCTCGACCACCGATGGTGATGCGCCCGCTGTCGGCCATGCCGAGGCCGGCGATGGCCCGGAGTAGCGTCGTCTTCCCGCAACCCGAGGGGCCGACCAGCACCAGGAACTCCTGCTCGTGGATGGTCAGGTTGGCGTCGTTCACCGCCAACTTGTCACCAAAGCTCTTGTTGACCGACTCAATCCGGATCTCAGACATGGTGCACTCCTGACACAGTTCCCGGGGATGACATTGTGGCGCTGACGGCAGCGACGAAGTCTCTCACTTGGACACCTGCCCCCACATGTTGAACAAGTACTTGCGGATGAAAAACATGAAGATGATGGACGGCACCATCAAGAAAAACCCACCGGCGAACTGGAAGGCGTCCGGCGAGTTGGCCAGCGAGGTCAACACCAAGGCCGGGAGTGTCCGATTCTCAAGGGTCAAGACACTGGCGGCGAAGACCTCGTTCCACGACAGAACGAAGGTGAATAGGCCCGATGCGGCGATACCCGGCAATACCAGCGGCGTAACGATGTAGCGGAACGACTGCAGCGGCGTTGCCCCGAACACCTGACCGGCCTCCTCCAGCTCGTAAGGAACACTGGCAAACACACTCGACACCACCAAGATGGTGGTGGGCATAGCAAGAGCGGTATGCATCAATGCCAGACTCCAGACCGAATCGAACAGACCTGCCCTCAGGAACAACACAGCCAACGGGATCGAAAGCACGACAATGGGGAAGGCCCGAACCGCAAGTACGGCGAGGCGGAACAAGTCCCGTCCGGGGAACAGGTAACGAGCGACGGCGTAGCCGGCCGGCACGGCGATGATGGTGGACAACACCAGAGTCACCACGGCCACGATGATGCTGTTCAACAGGCTTTCCAGCACCCCTTCGGACTGAAGGAAGAACGTCATCGTCTCGGTCGAGAACGGAATGAACGGCAGGAAGTTCTTGGGGTAGGAACGAACGGTGTCCTCGGTGGTAAACGCCATGGAGAACACAAAGAAGATCGGCACAAGGATCCACAGGGCAATGAGGATGGCCGAGGCGTAGGTGAACAGCCGGCCCCGCAGGTTTCGCCGCTTCATCTTGCGGTGAAGGTCAACGACCTCCGGCGAATCGAGCGGTGGAAGCGAGGACGGGGAGATGGATGTGGAGCTATCGGTCATGTGTTGGCCACCTCCGTTTGGGCTCGGACCGCTCGAAGGTAGAAGAAGGCGCTGGCCATGGAGAGCAACAGGATGAACAGGGCGTAGGCCGAGGCCACGTTGTTATTGCGGAACTCGAAGTACTGACGATACGTCTCGTTGGCCAGCACGGTCACGATGTCCCCTCCGCTCAGTGCGATTACCACGGCGAAGACCTGGAAGGCCAAGATGGTGCGCAGAATCAACGCCACCTGAATGCTGGGCAACAGCAGCGGCAACATGATGTGACGCACCCGTTGCCAGTAGCCGGCGCCGAACAACTCGGCTGCCTCCAACGTTTCCCTGGGGATGGCCTGCAGGCCGGAGACGATGATCACCATGACGATGGAGGTCGCTCGCCACAGCTCGGCCAAGACGATGGCGAAGATGATCCACGGAATGGTGTCGGCCGAAAGGAAGGTTTTGGGGCCGTCAAGAATACCGATGGCCTCCAAGACGCTGTTCAAAAGGCCGTTGCCGGTGAAAATGGAGAAGAACAAGATGCCGACCGCCAGGTCCGACATGCCCATCGGCAAGGTGAAGATGTACAGAAATCCGGACCCAAGCTTCAACCGGGCATCGATGACCAGGGCCATCAACATGGCCAGCACAAACTGCAGTGGCAGGATCAGCAACATCAGCAACAGCGTCGTCTGCCAGGCATCGGAGAAGAAGCTGTCATTGAACATTTTGGTGATGAATCCGGTGGTGAACTCACCGACCGAGCCTTCATCCACCCGCCCGGTCTCCTCGTCGTCGAATACCTCGACGAAGCGGGACGGTGCCCAACCGGCGACCTTGGAGGAGTCTTCGGAGGCCTGCACCTGGAACCAGACCTCAAGAACAGCGATTTCCTCGATGGTGACCGGTGCCCGCTGTTCGAGCTCGGCTACCGTCTCGGAGGTTTCGTTCGGCTCGGCCAGCAACGGAGTGGCCTCATCGGAACCAGCGCCGAGTCGTGGGCGGATCGTGCCTCCCAGCGGAGTCCCATCGGCGGCTTCGTCCCGGATTCGTACTCGGGCTTCGGGTGCCCAACCGCTGACCTCGGCACCGCCGGCCGACTCGCCTACAACGAGAAACCATTGTTCGGTGAGCAGCTCAGTGCCTTCGGAGTCATCGGTCAACAGGTTTCCTTGACGGCCGAGAATGTTCAGCCTGGTTCCCTGGGTGAGTCGCTCAACCTCTTGACCGTCCAAAGAAGGTTCATCGACCAGGACCAGCGCGGCGTCATCATCGAAGATGGCCAGCATCAGTCCTTGAAACATCGGATAGGCGAAAAACATCGCCAAGTAAATGAGCGCCGGTGCAATCAGAAGATACGGCACCAGTCGACGCCGTGACCCCTGCTTGGTTTTCGCTTCCGGCTTTGATTGCGGCGCCGACGTCGCTGGTGCTGCTGCTCCGCCGGAAACCCCATGATCCGGACTTTGTGCCGGATCCCCCTGTTTGTTATCTGCCATGGTGTTTGTGTTGAGTGACCGTTCGACCGCACGTTGCCGCCACCACTGTCCCCGTAACGGCCTGGACCGTCAAGCGGGAAGCGACAGAACAAGTCGGGCCCGACACCAGCTCGGTGCCGGGCCCGATTCGTTTACTAGTCCCGTAGGACGGAGACCGAGACTACATCAGCTGTGGAGTCGGTCATTCAGGTCGACGATCAGTCGGTGAAGACTAGTTGACCTGGCACGGACCGTCGCTGGCCGGATCCGGTGACCAGCACGGAGCACCGGTCTCGTCCAGCAGGGCCTGCAGGACATCGCCCTGGGAATCGAGAACGGTCTGGATGTCCTCGCCGTCAAGCACGACTCGGGTGAAGGCGTCGCGGAAGATCTGGTTGATCTCGCCGCCACGCTCGCCCAGGCCGACCGGCAGCAGTGCCGGGATGGCATCGGGGGCGTTGGCCAGCTTGTTCACAGCCTCAGCCTCGATCTGCACGCCGGGCGGCAGGTCGGAGACGTCGACACCCTCAAGGACCGGGAAGAAGGCCAGCTCGGAAAGCACCTGGGCCTGAACGTCCGGACGGGTCAGGTACTCGATGACGGCGGCGCCGGCTTCCGGGTTCGGAGCGTCGGCCGGGATACCCAGACCGACGATGACCGGCATGAAGCCACGGCCGACCGGACCAGACGGAGTCGGGAAGCCAACCAGGTTCTCAGGATCAGCCTCGAAGGCCTCGATCAGGCGGGCGACGTGATCAAATGCGACCCACACCTCGCCGGACTGCAGCGGCTCCTGCATGAACTCGTAGTTGATCGACTCGGGGACCACGGTGGGCCACATGTCGTCGCGAGCCCAGGTCAGCATGTCAGCAGCGCCCTGGCTACGGAACTCGGAAACCATGCCACCGGTGAACGAGGGCCAGAGATAGCCCTCGAGGAAGCGGTGGAACAGACCGGCGACCGGCAGGCCGCACTTCGGAGCACCTTCACCGTCGAGGATGGCCTGGCACCAGGCCGAAAGGTCCTGCCAGGTCAGGTTGTCGATGTCGGCACCCTCGGGCAGGTAGGCGATGGCCTCCTGGTTGGCGGCCATGATGTAGGTGGCCTGGGCCCAGGGAACGTAGGCCAGGAAGTCGTCCGAGCCCAGCAGACCGGACTCAACAAAGGACGGGGCGAAGGTACGGTCAGCGCTGAGATCGTCCAAGACGTCGGCCATGTTGGCCATGTTGTCCTCAGACGTCAGCGGCGGGAACGTACCGTGAAGGGCACCGACGACGTCGATCGAGCCGGCACCGGCCTTGATCTGGTCGATGGTGGGACCTTCCTCACCGATGGTGACCTCGAAGCCGCCTTCGTCGAGGATGGCTCGGAACTTCTCGGCTTCCTCAACCGGGGCGAACTGGAGACTCACGAATGAGGCGGCGCTGTGCTCTTCCTCTTCCATCGCCTCCTCTTCTTCTGAAGCTTCTTCCTCTTCCATAGCCTCTTCTTCGGGCTCTGGTTCGGGTTCGGCTTCTTCTTCGGTTTCGGCAGCTTCGGTATCGGCCGAGGAATCCTCGGCGTCGTCCGAACCGCCACCGCAGGCTGCGGCCACAACGGCAAATGCAGCCAAAATGGCAAATAGAGCCGCTAGACGGCGCGATACCGACCTCGACTCCTCTGAACTGGACATATCCACTCCCCTTTAGTTTGAGCTAAAGTGTCCGAAACGTTTCGGAACAGGAAGAAACATACCAAGAAGCGAGCCGCCTGGCAAGCTCTACTTGAGTCGAAGATCAACAACACCGGACAACGCCCCAAGTAGGCTTGCCAACCGGGGAAATCTGATCGTCAAGTCCTTGACGCCGGAAGGCATCGAGGCCAAGGAATACTTCCAAGCACAACCTTCAGGATGTCAACGGTGACCGAGCCGACAGTGAACGCCCCAACGGCAACAGAACTACCTCGGGCCGAATCAGCCGCCGCAAACGCCGGTACCGGCAAATCCGGTTCCAACAACGGAAGGCCGACGCTGCGCGACGTGGCAGGCAGGGCCGGCCTCTCGGTGACCCAGACATCACGAGCGTTGAACGGCCACAGTGACGTAGCCGAAGACTCGCGCCGGCGGGCACTGGCGGCAGCCGACGAACTCGGATATGTACCGAATCTGGCTGCCAGGCGACTCAAAGACCCCGGCAGCGGAACCCAGACAATCGGGGTACTCCTAACATCGACCACCCAAAGATTCTCTGACCCATTCCTCGGCGACCTCCTCACGGCGATGGTCGATGAGGTTTCCCGGCACGGGTTCGAAATGCTTCTGTTCTCCCCCACCGTCGACGAAGACCCGGTGGCTGCCCTGGAAAGAAGCGTTCGCCACAAACGAGCCGACGGCTACGTTCTGCTCCGACTTCAAACCAAAGACCCGAGAGTGGCCTTTCTCTCCAGCGCCGGCGTACCTTTCGTAACCCTCGGCCGACCGGTGGTCGACGGCCCGTACCGGCGAGTGGTTGGGGCCGAAGACAGCCTCGACTCCGCCGTTGGCCACCTGGTCGAGTTGGGCCACCGACGCATCGGGGCCATCGCCCTCCCTGCGGGATATGCCATCAGCGACCGACGCCTGATCCACTTCACCGACGCGCTGACCAGGCACGGTCTCCCGGTCGACCCAAGCTTGATCACAACAGCCGAAAGCTTCCAGGAGGACGGAGGCCGAAGTGCCATGGAGGCACTGCTGGCAGCAGAGCCGCCGCCAACCGCGGTAATCGGGTTCAACGACCAGCTGGCCATCGGTGCCCTGGCCGCCCTTCTCGGGCACGGGCTTCGCGTTCCGGACGACATCAGCATCGTCGGCTTTGACGACGTCAGCTTGGCCAGATTCATCTCCCCAACCCTGACCACCCTGCATCAGCCAGTCGAACGGCTTGGCCAACTTCTCATCCAACAACTGGTGGCGGCGATCGACGATCCCGACTCCGACCACGAAGTGGTGGTCAAACCGGAGCTTATGGTCAGAGAATCAACCGGTGCGGTGGCCAGCGCCACGCACTAAAGGTTGGACGAGGCGCGTCGAGCAAACGCTTGAGCAATGACGCCACATACATCAATGCCGACGACACCTCGGAGGTGACGGCCTCTGCCCCGCCTGCGAACATGGAGGGCATGGCTCAGACAGCAACGGCGGCGACAACCGAACAGCAGGTCAGAGGCGACGTCCGGCACTGGCTTCAAAACCACTGGGACCCGACGATGGATCCAGACCAGTGGCTGGCCACGGTGGTTGACTCGGGCTGGGCTGCTCCAAGTTGGCCCACCCAGTGGTTTGGCAAGGGCCTCGACCCGACGCTGACCACTGCCGTTATAGACGAGTTTCGTTCGGTCGGTGCCTTCGGCGCCGGAGCCGACAAACACAATCTATGGTCCAACACGGTTCTCACCTTCGGTAGTGACGAACTGAAGGCCCGTCACCTGCGGGCTCTCCTGTTGGGCGAGATCCAAATGTGCCTGCTCTACAGCGAACCGGGTGCTGGTTCAGACCTGGCCGCCGCTCAGACCACGGGGATCCTCGACGGCGACGAGTTCGTCGTAACGGGCCAGAAAGTCTGGACGTCAAACGGCAGACACGCCGACTACGCCTTCCTAATTGCCCGCACCGACTGGGACGTCCCCAAACATCGCGGCCTCAGCTTCTTCTTCCTGCCGATGAAACAGACCGGGGTGGAGGTTCGACCACTCCGGCAGGCAACCGGTGATGCCCGCTTCAACGAAGTATTCATTACCGAGGCACGGGTCCCGGCCGAAAATCTGCTGGGAGAGATGAACAAAGGCTGGGGAGTCCTACAGACCGCATTGGCCTACGAACGAGCGTGGATGGGTGAGGTCGTGGCCAAGCAACGGTCAAACGCCTCCGGTGGCGACACCGGCAAGTCGAACAACGGTGCCGCAAGCGCCCGACCTAAAGCGGCCTTCACCGACGGCGACGCCCCAACCCCAGACCTGTCTCTGGTGGCGCTGGCCCATAGTGTCGGCAAGTCGAACGACCCGATGGTCCGGCAGAGCCTGATGAAGTTGCACCTGCTCGTCACCGTAAACGACTGGAACAACCGGCGGGGAAAGGCGGCTCTGACCCAGGGAACATCTTCACCGGTCGTGTCGCTGGGCAAGCTGGCCATGAGCCGCATCCTCCACGACGCCGGGAGCTTGGAGAAAGAACTGCTTGGAGCCGAAGGCATGATCGGTGGGTCGGACTCGCCCCGTTCAGCCGATGCCACCTACTCGCTACTGAACGCCTTCTTCACCTCAATCGGTGGCGGCACAGACCAGATTCAGCGCAATATCATCGGTGAGCGCATCCTCGGACTGCCGAAGGAACCAGAGCTGGATAAAAACGTCGCATTCCGAGAGGTTCGCAAAGCCTCAGCATCATCGGAACGCTCCAGCAACGGCTAGTGGCCGGTGACGATCGTCAATCGACAGGCGAGGCCACAAACACCGGAATCTCCCGATCGGCTTTGGCTTGATATTCGGCGTAAGGGGCGAACACCTCGACAGCTCGATCCCACCAGGCCTGACGTTCAGCTCCAGCTACCAGTCGAGCCTCGGCGTCAAACGGCGCCGGGCCATCCTGAATCATCACCGTCGAGTCAGCCATCAGGTTGTGATACCAACCAGGATGCTCAGGAGCCCCACCTTTGGATCCGATCAGAGCGTACGAGCCTTCATGCTCGACTCGCATGAGGGGCACTTTGCGAACCTTGCCGGTTCGGTGACCAACGGTCGTCATGACAATGATCGGGATACCGGTGTCACGCAACGTGTTGGCTTTGGTCCCCCCTGACGCCTCGTATTCGGCGGCCTGGTCGGCCACCCACTGCCAGGTGCTTGGTTCGTAGTCTCCGCTGATCGGCATCTCACTAGCGTAGTTGACCCTCACTCGACACCTGGCAGCCAACAAACAACAGAACAGGCAACCACAGGCAATTGTCACCAGATACCACCGGCCTGGTCGCATGTCGGTCTAGGATGGCGGTTACATACCGAGGGTCCATGCAAACCTTTCCTCCCGCCGCTTCGGGCCCTCACATCCAGCCTCGGATCCGCCGACCGTCGCCTGCATTCGGTCGCCTCGGTTTTGGGGTTGGGCTTCTCGGCCCCCTGTCCACGCCGAACGTCTCTTCGGACAGGGGGCCGACTATTCGTCAGGCGTGCTGATTGAACATCGACGCCACCAGGTCGACAACCGCGTCGGGAGCTTCGTGGTGAACGAGATGTCCCACCCCCGGCCAAAGCTGAGCCTCGGCCACCTCGGATCCTGGCATGGAGCCGACGTTGATGGCGGTCGTAGTCTCGGCCAGCTGCATGTCGGTGGCGTACTCGTCGCTGTCGCCCTGGACAACGACACAAGGCGAATCAACCGAAGCCAGCTCATCTCTTATATCCCAGGAGGCAAACTCGGCGCTCACCCACACCGACGACCACGCCTCGAACAGCGCCGACGAGTCGGAGTGGAACGAGGCCAGACCATCGACAATAGGCTGGCGATTGGCTCGCATGGCCGAGATCGCTTCGGCGCAAACCGGCTCGACGAAGCTATGAGGGGCCAGCGCCACCACTCCGGATACGGGCAGACCTGCGGCAGCAGCCAGTAGCGCTATAGAACCGCCGTCGGAGTGACCAACCAGCAACGGTTTGTCTACACGAGACGCCTCCAATAGGGCAACAAGGCGCCTCGCTTCGTCGTGCATCCATGACACCGGCCATGGGCCCGACGGGATTGGCCTTGCCGTGCCATGGCCCGGCCGGTTGTAGACCATGACCATGGCGCCCGTCCGGGCGTTGATCATCTCCGGCACGGAGCGCCATTGAGCGACCGAACCGAGCCCGTCATGGAGCATGACGATGCCAGGTTCGCACCCGTCCCAGATCTCGACATCACCGTGCCGGGAACGCTGGCCTCGCCGTCGACCGCCTGCTCCGTCGCCCACGGCCAACACCTTAGCGTTGGCATCGGTCCAACGCCGCTTCGCGACCAGATCCCTCAGCCGGAGACCTAGCGCCGCCGGCTCGTCACTAGACGACAGTCGGTACCGACGGTGCTAGCTCCCCTTAGGAGTCGGAGTTGGAACAGCCCAATCGGCCGGCATCCGGCTGAAATCGAAGAACGGTTCCTGGTCACCCGCTTCGACGGCGTCTTCGATTTGGTCGTAGAAGCCCTTGCCGGTCTCCTCAGCGAAGGTGATGGCCACCTCGTCGGCCGTGTCGCCCGGTTGTGGCCGCTGGACGTATTCCGGGAAGCTGGCTTCGGCCGCGTCGCCTTCGGCGTAGCCCCGGGCGAACATCTGCTTCAGAATGCCAAATCCGTCGTGTCGGACGAGGGTCTCGCCTCTGGGCGTCCCGCCCATGTCCTTCAGGTGATCGGTGAACTTGTTGAGGTCGTGGGTGTCGTAGGCCACGTGTTGGACGGCGTGGTCACCGTGACGCTCTACAAACTTGGTGACCTGCGACTTTTTGGCACGGTCGATGCCTTCGATGAGAGCAACCCCGAAGTCGCCGTAGTCGATGCACCAAATCTTCATACTGGAGTCAGGGTCGTCGGGACGGACGTCGTCAATGCGGTTGATTAGCGTGCCACCCTCCACCTCGGTGTGGAACCAGCACCACTTCTCAATCGCTCCGTGCTCGCAGGCGTAGGTGATGTGATCGACCTTCTT
This sequence comes from Acidimicrobiales bacterium, assembly GCA_020628065.1. Lineage (GTDB taxonomy): Bacteria > Actinomycetota > Acidimicrobiia > Acidimicrobiales > SZUA-35 > JAHELU01. The sequence goes on along the minus strand of JAHDFR010000003.1, from coordinate 15,549 downwards.
CAGGTGAGTGCTCATGTCGTACCTTTCGGGCGGTTGGAGTGACGTGACACCATGTTCGAACAATCTGGTGCGAAACGTCCATAGAGGCATACAAATTGACTGCTTCTGGCTAGTAGATTGATCGAATTGGTCAGTAAGATCAACGAGTCACGGCTCTCGATGACCAAGTTGTCACTCGGCAAGGGCTCCGGCCTCAGGAGGACGCCGAAGATGAAGGACCAACTAGAACGCAGCGTGGACTCCATCGACACCAGAATCCTGGCTGCTCTGGATACAGCTCTTCGACCTTCGGTATCGGAACTGGCGCGGACGCTGTCCATCGCTCGCGGCACCGTGCACGCTCGGCTGGAGCGCCTCCGCCGAGACAAGATCCTCGAGGGGTATGGCCCGGAGATCGATCCGGGAAAGGCAGGTTTTCCGGTCAAGGCCTTCACCACGGTCTCGATTTTGCAAGGACAGCTAGATGAAGTGCTGGCTGAGCTGAAACGGATACCGGAAGTGCTGGAAGCTCATGTTGTGACCGGTCGAGGCGACCTTCTTCTCGCCGTGGCCGCCCGATCCAACGATGATCTCCACGAGATCCTTCAGACCGTTGCATCGATCGAGCAGGTTTCCGAGCTGTCCACCCAGCTGGCGCTGTCGTCGCCGCTTAGGCGCTCGGTTGCCGGTTTGCTTCGCTCAGAGGTGACAAGCAAGTCCTGACAGCGAAGCGCTACCCGCCAGCCATCATCAGGCCGAGCTGTTCAACAGTGCATCGGTCACGATGAACAGTTCCCACCACTCGACCTTCAAACATCACCATGATCCGATCAGCCAGGGCGAGGACTTCATCGAGATCTTCAGAGATAACAATGACGGCGGTGCCTTCATCGCGTTGCGCCAGCAGCCGCTCGTGAATGTATTCGGCGGCACCAACATCCACGCCTCTGGTCGGCTGTGCCGCCAACAGCACCGACGGCCCGGAAGACAACTCCCTGGCCATGATCATCTTTTGAATGTTGCCGCCCGACAGTGAGCTGGTCGGGGTTGACACATCCGGCGTCTTGATCTGATAGCGATCAACCAAATCGACCGCTCGTTTGTTTAGCGCACCAAGCTTCAGCCAACCTCGGACTGCGTGGGCAGGCTCACCGTGGTCGACCAACATGAGGTTCTCCGAGACGGAGAAGTCACCGATGGCACCGTCGCGCATCCGTTCTTCCGGTACAAACGACAAGCCCGACCGCCTGATCCGTTGCGGGGATGCACCGACCAGTTCGAATCCGTCGAGCGTGATGGAACCGGTCAGCGGTCGGCGAAGACCGGCAATGGCTTCGGCCAACTCCCGCTGCCCGTTGCCCGACACCCCGGCCACCCCCAGAATCTCTCCAGGCGCCACTTCCAGACTCAGACCTCTAACAGCCGGAGGAACTCCGTCTCTGTCTCCGGCCACATCCAGCGCCGTGACAACCAAACGAGCGTCGTTGGCCGGACGGGCGTCGTAGTCGAGATCTGCCGGGTTGCTCTCGCCGGACGAGTCGGCCGGTTGACGCTGAACGGAGGCCAACTTCACCTGGCGGCCAACCATCATTTCCGCCAACTCCTGACGATCGGTCTCCCCCGGTGTGGTGGAGCCGACCACCCGACCGTCCCGAAGAACCGTGATTCGGTCGGAGAGAGCCATCACCTCGTGCAGCTTGTGAGAGATGAAGATCAAACCTCTCCCATCATCGGCCAATGCCCGCAAGGTGACAAAGAAGTCATCCACCTCTTGAGGAGTCAGAACCGCCGTAGGTTCATCCAACACCAACAGTCGGATCTCTCGGTAGAGGGCCTTCAGTATCTCGACCCGCTGGCGCTCGCCGACCGCCAGCTGCCAAACATACACATCGGGATCGACGGCCAAGCCGTACTGCTCGGACAGCTCACCAACCCGGCTACGAACGACATCAAGATCAGGGCGCACGCCGTGGGGCAAACCGAGAGCAACATTTTCGGTCACCGTCAAGGTGGGAACCAGCATGAAGTGCTGATGGATCATCCCGATCCCGGCTTCGATGGCGGCTGACGGTGACGACACGTCTACCGGACGACCTTCCAGAAGCACCTCGCCGGCATCGGCGCTGTACATCCCGAAGAGAATCTTCATCAACGTGCTCTTGCCCGCGCCGTTCTCCCCCAGGAGGGTGTGAACTTCGCCGCCTTGAACATCGAAGCTGACAGAGTCGTTGGCCAACACGCCTGGGAATCGCTTTGTTATCCCCCGCATCTCCAACAGCGCGCCTGAAACCGACGTGTTGGCAACCGACGTGCCGGATGCGGATGTTGAGCCGCTGTTTGTTTCGGCCTCGGGGCCGTTCTCAGGTTGAGTTGTCATGGTTGATGGATGGCGGCTGAACGTCGAATCATCGAGAGAAGCTTCGGTCCGAATATCGATCGGTGCGTGGTGTCGGGTCGAGCGCAACCCGACCCGACACCACATGCTTCCAGGCCGATGACTAGCCCTCGATCATGGTCTCCACTTCGCCGGCCAGGACCGCTGAACTGGCGGCATCGACCGCCGAAGTCATGTCATCGCCGGCGTCGACGTTTCCGTACTCAATGGTGAGGCCGCCATTGTCGAGGTCGATGGCGTAGACCGAGCCGCCGGTGGCGCCACCGGCCACGTCGTCAACCAGGTCTTGAAGCACGACTTCCCACTGATAGACCTGGTTGGCCACAACCACACCGTCGGCTGCAGCCGAGGTCTGATCGGACTGGGTACCAAACCACAGCAGGCCCTCCTGCTCGGCAACACCTATCGCACCAACAGTCATCTGAGCGGTACCAGTCAGGCAGTCGGCGCCGTTTTCAACAAATGCGGTGGCCGTCTCTGAGGCCAGCTGAGTGTCGGAGAACGACTCGGTGTAGACAACGTCGACCTCGGCACCGTTGTCCTGGGCACCGAGGGTGAATCCGTCGACATAGAGCTTGGCGTCGCCGACGGCGATAGGACCGACGATGCCGATCTTGGAACACATGGAGGCCGCCAAAGCACCTAGTACATAGCCACCCTGATCGGATGCTGCGGTGTAGGCGGAGACGTTGTCCAGATCGAAGGTGTCAACCGCCGTGCCCCAGGCAAAGGCCGTGTCGGGGAACTCCTGAGCGATCTCCTGTAGAGGACCGCCGTACTGCGAGCCGTGGGCGATAACAAGATCAAAGCCGTCGGCTGCGTAGTCACGAATAGCGGTTGCAGCGTCTTCAACCACAAACGTGCCGGGGGTGATGGCGGTCTCGGACACGCCACTGAGCGCCTCGACGCCCTCAACGATGCTCTGAGTAAACGCCAGGTCGTTCTCGGCGCTGGGGGCCACAATGGCGACTCGGAGACCGTCGGCACCTGAGTCGTCTGCCGACTCGCCGGTATCCTCCGATGCCTCGTCGGCGTCGTCACCTCCGCCGCAGGCCGCCAACACCAGCGCAAAAGCGGCTAGTAACGCGACAAATAGCCGCCAGCCACCGGGCCGTCGGCTCGCTGTCAGTTGGGTTCGGCTACCGCCGTCATCCGGCGTTTCGGTTTTGGCCATGATGGTTCTCCTCCTATAAGTGAGAGTTATACATGAGAGCTATTGGTGAGATTGTTCGGGAGTGTGTAGACGAGAGTTGTTGGCAGGTATCGGGTGTGGCTTCTAGCGCCGACGTTCGAACGGGACGGTGAGAGCGGCCGGCTGGGAAGCGGTTCGACGAGCGATAACGGCTAGAGCAAGCACGGTGAGCACGGCGGGAGCCGTGGTGGTGAGGCTGGCAGCGGCACCGCTGACAATATCGAGCACCTTTAGCTGGGTGACGGTGGCGGTCACAAGCCCGTAGAGGAATGACCCGGCCAGCACGCCGAGTGGTCGCCAAGCCCCGAAGTAGACAAGGGCAACGGCGATAAAGCCAATGCCGTTGGTCAGGTTGTTTTGAAACGTACCCAATTCAATCGTCAAGGCTGCTCCGGCCATTCCGGCCAGTGCGTTGCCGATGAGGATGGCGATGGCCCGGGTCCGGACCACCGAGACGCCGAGAGAGTCAGCAGCCTCGGGATTCTCCCCAACAGCCCTCAGGTTGAGGCCGAACGTCGAGCGGTTGATCACCCAGGTAAAGACAACGACCAGGACCACACCGACATACACCAAGAGACTGTGGTTAAACAGCATGTCCCCCAACCCGGGGATGTCCGACAGCAGAGGAATTGCCACCTCGGTCAGAGCCGGAATGGGAAACGGTGTTCCCACCAGCTCCTGAAACAACAGCTCACTCATACCGAGACCGAACAGGAAGATGCCGATACCGCTTATGCCCTGCTCGGCGTGAAAGACCAAGGTGACGACTGCGTACAACACGCCCATCGCCAGGCCGACCAACAATCCGACTGCGATGCCCCCGAGTCGTGAGTCGGTTTCAAGGACGGTCCAGTAGGCGAAGAATGCGCCGATCAACATGACGCCGTCGACTCCGAGGTTCAACACGCCGCTGCGCTGCCCCAATGTCTCGCCGAGAGCCGCCAACAAGAACGGCATGGCCAAGCGAACCCCGGCGGCGAACGTGGTGACCAAAACCGAAGCGGTGAAGAACTCAGCCATCAACGACCCGCTTTCGTAGATTGTCCCTGATCCGGTTGCTGGCAATCACAAACACGACGACAAGGCCGTTTAGTGCAACCACCAACGCTGAAGGAATCTGGATGGCCCGCTGCATGGCGTTGGCCCCGACCAGGAGACCCCCGAACAGGAACGATGATGGGATGGCCCACAGCGGATGCAGGCCACCGAACAAAGCGGCAACAATGCCGTTGAAGCCGGCCGAACCGGTGAAACCGGCAGCCGAGCCGTCGGTTATCAGCCGATGTGACTGGCTACCAAAGACAAGGGCTGCTCCGGCCAATCCGCACAACGCCCCGGACAACGAGAGGGCCAGCATGGTCATGCGGGGCACAGACATGCCTGCGTAGCGGGCCGCGTGGGGGCTATGTCCGACTGCTCGAACTCGAAATCCGATGGTGGTCCGCCAGAGAAAAGCCCACCCGGCAACCGCGGCGACAACAGCGACGACAACGCCGAGGTGTAGCCGCGTTCCTTCAAGCAGTATCGGCAGGTCGGCGGTCTCCGGCAGACGCTCGGTCTGGGGGATTCTGGTTCCCTGTTCGATCTCCTTCGGGTCGATCAGGGGGTCGCGCAGCAGGTAGTTCATGATTTGGACGGCGACGATGTTGAGCATGATTGTGCTCAAGATTTCGTTGACCCCCAGGTACGCCTTCATGGCTCCTGGAATCGCCCCCCAAATCCCGCCGCCGACCATTCCCATGATGAGGACCAGCGGTATCAACAGAACGGCCGGAAGATCACCGACCGACAGTGCAACCACGGTCGACAAGATGGCACCGGCGATAATCTGACCCTCGCCTCCGATGTTGATGACCTTGGCCCGAAAGGCAACGCAGATGCCGACCGCCACCAACAACAGTGGCATTGCCCTCACCGCCGAGTCAGCCAGGGCCGAGCGACTGCCAAAGGCACCGATGAACAGTGCCCGATAGCCGTCAAGCGGGTTGGCGCCGAGGGCCAGAATCATGGCGGCGCCGACAAGCAGCGCCAACAGAACGGCAACGACGGGAATGGCGGCGGACCGCACCGCCGTCGAGGAAACCCGCTCACCTTGAAAGACTTGCAACCGCACCATACGACCTTGTGCCACGACAGCTTGAGTCGGGACTTGCGTGCGGGGCACACCAGTAGGCCAGTCGACCTCTCCCCGCCACGTCGTGGAAGCTTTGCAGAGTGCCTACGGGAATGTCAAGGCGCTGCTCCCGGCTCAACGTGGTGTTAACACAACCGCCACTGCCTCTTAACTGGAAGGCGTCAGCGGGAGCTAGGCCAAACGCGAGGCGGCGCCGGACGGTCAGGATATGGCGAGGTGGCGCAACACTATCCGACAAACCATCCGGCGCTTAAGCCTCCGCAAGCGTCAGTTCGTAAAAACTGTCCGCCGACAGGGTTTCATTTTAGAACACCGGCTAACGACTCTGCGACTGCGGAAGGTTAGAGGAGGGTAAGTATTACGTCAGGCGCCGTTTTGAGATAGGTGACGCTACCCAGACACACGCTTCGGTCACCGTTGAATCACTTGACTGCGCAATCAAAAGGTGGGAGTTTTGGTCGGTCAGGAGCAAGAGCCTTTCGGCTCATTACATCTACTCAGGGGGAGATCAATGACGTCTGATCGTCGTGTTCGCGTACCTCGTTCACCAAGTCCGTCCGAAGTGGGGTTCGCCCTCGGAGAGGAAACACAAGACCCAGGGACCGAAGCCGGTTCGGGTCTGTCCCGCCGTTCATTCATCGTCGGTGCCGCCGCGACACTGGGCACCGGTGCCGTGCTGGCCGCCTGTGGTGGCGACAGCGACGAGACCGAAGCCGGTGGAGCAGCCGAGGGTGGAGGTGACCTCGGCGAGGTCACCTTCGGGTCCAACTACTCCGATGAAAAGCCAAAAGAGGCGCTGGCCGCCGCAGTAGCGACCACCGGTCTCGATGTGGCCATCAACACCGTCGACCACAACACCTACCAGGAGAACTTCAACACCTACGTCCAGCAGCCGGACGACATCATGGCCTGGTTCGCCGGATACCGCATGCGAGCCTTCGCATCTCGCGGGGTTGTCGGCGACATCTCCGATGTCTGGTCCGACCAGCTGTCGGGGATGTCCGAGGGCTTCAAGAGCGCCTCGACCGGGCTCGACGGTAGTCAGTACTTCGTACCCTTCTACTTCTACGCCTGGGGTATTCATTACCGCAAGAGCCTGTTTGAGGAGAACGGTTACGAGATCCCCACCACCTGGGACGACTTCAAAGCGCTGTGCGACACGATGCAGGCCGACGGCCTCGTGCCGCTGTGCGCCGCCAACGACGGTGGCTGGCCCCAGATGGGCATGTTCGACATGATCAACCTGCGGGTCAACGGATACGACTACCACGTGTCGCTCATGGGCGGCAACGAGGACTGGACCAGCCCCGAGGTGAAGGAAGTCTTCGCCAAGTGGAACGAAATCCTCCCCTACTACCAGCCCGACGCCAACGGACGTACCTGGCAGGATGCGGCCAACGCGCTGGGCGACAAGTCAGCCGGCATGTACCTGTTGGGCAACTTCGTGACCTCAAACTTCGACGGTGACACCCAGCAGGACATCATCGACGACATCGACTTCTTCCTGTTCCCGGAGATCAACTCCGAGCACGGCCAGGACGCCATCGAAGCCCCGATTGACGGTTTCATGATGGCGGCCAGCCCGGCCAACGAAGCCGGCGCCAAGGCGCTGCTCGGTGGTATGGGCCAGCCGGCTGCGGCCGACGCCTACATCGGTGTCGACCCATCGGTGGTAGCCGCTGTATCCGGTGCCGACACCGGCTCCTACAACGCCTTGCAGAACAAGGCAGCGGAACTGGTAGGCGGATCGAAGTTCATCGCCCAGTTCCTGGACCGTGACACCGACCCGGACTTCGCCGCCAACGTGGTGGGCAAAGCGATTGCCGACTTCCTGGCCGATCCGGGTTCGATCGACTCGGTACTGGCCACCGTGGAGGAGCAGAAGTCCACCTACACGTTTGAATAAGGCGACTACCAACGCAGCAGACGTGAATGATCAAAGGTCAATGATCAAACACACATTCTTCGGATTGGTCGACCGCTCCGGCGGTCGGCCAACACCAGACGGGGCCGACTGAGGGCTTATGGCCACAAGGCTTCCCGCTGCGAAGAGAAGGGGCGCCGCCCGGAAAAAGCTATCGCTGAATAGGTCGGATCGAATCTGGCTGGTGGCAATGGTGGCATTTCCGGCGGCGCTCCACCTTCTTCTTGTTTGGATACCGGCGCTGCTCACGGTGGTGCTGTCGTTCACCAAGTGGAACAATCTGGATCCGTTCTCCGCCATTGAATACGTGGCGACCGAGAACTACCGGATCATCTTCACCATCTTCGACACCAACTTGTTCCCGGCCATGTTCAACAACTTCGTGTTGGTGATCTGGCTGACCATCTGTTCGGCTATCGGCATGCTGTTGGCCTACCTGCTGGACAAAGAAGTGGCCGGTAGCAGGATCTACCAGAGCATCTACTACTTCCCGGTGGTGCTGTCGCTGGCCGTTGTCGGTTTCATCTGGCGAAGCACCATGTTTTCCCGGGACCGTGGCCTACTCAATATGGTGTGGCCGGGTGAACCCATCGACTGGGTGGGTGACGGACAGAAGCTGTTCGAGTTCAGCCTGCCGTTTCTCGACTTCCCTCTCGGCTTGAGCCGAAACTTCGCCGCTCTTCTGGTGGCCATGGCCTGGCGCCACATCGGCTACATCATGGTGATGTACCTGGCCGGACTGAAGGCAGTCGACAACTCGCTGAAAGAAGCCGCCGCCATCGATGGCTGCAACGAATGGCAATCGTTCCGCCAAGTGATCTTTCCATCACTGAAGCCCATCAATGTCATCGTCATCGTCATCACCGTTATCGAGGCTCTACGTGCCTACGACATTGTGGCCGCGCTCAATGAACCGCGGGGCACCGAAGTGCTCGGCACGCTGGTTACCAACGCTTTGCTGGGTGAGGGCGCCGGTCGAGTGGGCGTAGGCTCGGCTTACGGCGTCGTCCTACTGGTGCTGTGTATCGGATTCATCATCTGGTATGTGGCCGACCACTACAGGAAGACGGCATGAAACCTCCTCGACTGACTCCGGCCCGAGTCCTGCTTCAGGGATTCCTGATCACTGTGGCCGTGGCCTGGCTGCTACCGGTGGCAACCGCCGTCTACTCATCGTTCAGGTACTACGAGGCCGACACCCAGGTCAACGGCGTGTTTTCGCTGCCGACGGCCCTGACGCTCGACAACTACCGCGACGCCTGGGCGGTCGGCGAAATGAGCAAGACCTTCGGCAACACCGCGTTCATCGTGCTGCCCGCCTTGTTCTTCACCTTGCTATTGGCGTCAGTCGTGGCTTATGCCTGCACCCGCTACTCGTGGCGGTTCAACATCGCTTTCCTCATCTTGTTCACCGCCGGCAATCTGATGCCCCAACAGGTACTGTTTCAGCCGTTGTTCCAGATGCTCAAGCGAACGCCTTGGCCGGACCTTCTATCGGACACCGACACCGGGAGTCTGTTGGGCACCAAGATCGCGGTGATTCTGATCCACGTCGCCTTCCAGATCGGTTTCTGCACCTTTGTGCTGGCCAACTACATGAAGACCATTCCCACCGAGCTCAGCGAAGCAGCCGCCATCGACGGAGCGTCGGTACCCCGGCAGTTCTTCTCGGTGATTCTGCCGTTGACCCGCCCGGCGCTGGCCGCTCTGGGCACGCTGGAGTTCACCTGGTTGTACAACGACTTCTTCTGGGGAGCCGTTCTGCTGAACCAGGGCAACGAGCGACCGATAACGTCTTCAATCGCCGTCCTGAACGGCCAGTACGCCACCGACTTCAACCTGATCGCCGCCGCCTCAATCGTCATCGCTCTACCGACACTGATCGTGTATCTGGCGTTGCAACGGCACTTCATCGCCGGGCTGACCTTGGGCTCAACCAAGGGCTGAATCTGCCAATCCAGCCGAAATCGCTCGAACGGCGGTAGAACGTCAGGGTGTCGGTCGTCGCCCAACCATCGGACCGTCGTGCTCTTACGGCAGTCGGCGCCCAGTTCTTCGTAAACGGACTGGTCTTTGCGTCGTTCGTTCCCCGGCTCCCGGAGATCCGTGATCGGCTGGGTCTGGACGTCGACGACATCGGTCTGATGTTGTCAGCAGCCGGCGGGGCAAGTCTGCTCGGCAGTCTTCTGGTAGGAAGGATCATGGAACCGCTGGGCACCCGGCGGGTCATTCTTCTGGGCGGAAGCGCAGCCTGTCTGGCGCTGGCCCTTGTCGGCTGGGCCTCGGCCTGGCCTGTTCTCTTACTCGCTCTGGTTGCGCTCTCGGTGCTTGACGTGTTTGTCGACGTGGCCATGAACCTGCAGGGCTCGTGGCTCAGCTCTCGACGGGCCACGCCGGTGATGAGCCGCCTTCACGGGCTGTGGAGCCTGGGCACGCTTCTGGGCGGGCTGGCCTCGTCTCGGTTGGCGGCCTCCGGCTTGTCGCTGCAAGCTCATCTCACCATGTCAGCCGTCCTTATCTTGGTAGTCGTGCTGGCAGTCCACCAGAGCCTGCCGTCGGTCGATCATGGCCATCAGGACGAGAGCCATCAGGACGAAGACCAACCCGAAGATGGTGCTTTAGCGGCCAGCGCCGAGATCAAGGGACGTGGCCGGGCCCGTCCGATGCTGCTGCTGTTCTTTCTTGCCGGCGTGTTCGCCATCGCCGCCGAGGGCGTTCCGATGGGCTGGGCGGCGTTTCGAGTGGCCGACGACTTCGCCGCTCCACCCGGTGTTGCCGTGCTCGGTTACGTGGCCTTCGCCGGTGGTATGACGGTTGGCCGGCTGGGCGGTGACTGGATGGCGTCGCTGTACGGGGCGCACCGGCACATGCGGGCCAGCGCAGCCTTGGCCGCTGTTGGTCTGGCGGCGGCATCGCTGGGCCCGACAGTCTGGATGACGTTGGCCGGTTTCGTAGTCGGCGGACTGGGCACCGCCGCCCTCCTACCGCGAATGTACGACCTAGCCGCCAGAGCAACCGGGCGCACGGGCGCCGGCCTGGGTGCGCTCACCGGCGGGCTACGCGCAGCAGATCTCATCTTTCCTACGGTGGTGGGGTTCCTGGCCGCAGCCTGGTCGTCGGTAGGCCTGGCGCTGGCGGTGGTTGTCGTCACCGGGGCAGCCGGTTTCTTTGTTATCACCGGGTTCTTCGACAGCGACTGAAGCACAATCGAGCGGAGTCCGGCCAAGCTACGTTCAGCCGAGCCGACGCTCAACCGACCACCGGTGCACTCCCAAGCTCGACCAAGAGGTCACCGGCATCCACCCGATCGCCGACCGCGAACGGCAGTGCAATCACCTTGGCCGGGGTTGAGGCCGTTATTTTGTGCTCCATCTTCATGGCTTCGACCACTACCAGGACATCACCTTCACCCACCGTTTGGCCGGCTTCGACATGCACGGCGATCACCGTTCCCGGTAGCGGGCAGACCGGCCCGGACCCAACCGAACCGTCGAGCGAAGGCGTTTCGAACCGAGGCACGGATTGCAACGCAACCGAACCCGAAGCCGAGGACACGACAACCAGCTCAACCGGTTCATCGCTGCCGGCACCCGGACCGGTTGGCTCGAGAGTCCGGTGCTGGACCGTCACCCGGCGCCGGACACCATCGACTTCGAAACCGAGTACTGCACTTCGGGATGTTGCGCTTGGGTGACCGGCCGGCTCGGCCTTGTGGTCGAGGTCGATTGAGAGGAGACGGATGTCGAATGACGGCCGATTGTCCTCGCTCAACGTGCCATCGTCGGTTGGCTCGGGGAAGGGGCCGATCCTGGCAACGGCAGCCAATCCCCGGACAGTTTGATGGACCGCTTGATCACCACAAGATCGGTACTCCACCGCCATCCGATTGGAGTCGACGGAAGGCTCACCGGCATCGAGCTCCCACTCAAGTCGCTGCCCCACGGTTGGCACGTTACGCCAACCGGTGGGCGCAAATCCTGTCCGTCGATCACTACTGCGATGGAATCGGTCGAGGTAAATGGTGGCGGCCAGCACCAATGCGGGATCAACGTCGTCCGGCTCCACCACCTCAGGGTGAGCATCGAGGTAGCCGGTAGACAATCGACCGGCCAGGAAGTCGTCCTCGCTCAGAATGCCGGTTAGCGCCGAACGGTTTGTGGCCACCCCGGCGATCGGTACCCGCCGGAGGTGGGCGGCCAACACCGCGGCGGCCTCAGCCCTGGTTGGCCGGTGGACGATCAGTTTGGCCAACAGCGAATCGTAGTAAGGCGTCACCTCATCACCGCGACGAAAACCGGCATCAACCCTGACTGGGTTGTCAGCATTGGTAGCACCCTCGAGATCCAAATCAAACAACTCAAGTCGCCCGGTGGATGGAAGCCAGCCCTGGGAGGGGGACTCGGCCACCAGGCGCACCTCGATAGCGTGCCCCGACAGCCCTAAGGGGACCGGCGGTAGCGGCTCACCGCTGGCCACCCGCAGCTGGAGTTCGACCAAATCCAAGCCGGTGACGGCTTCGGTGACCGGGTGCTCGACCTGCAGCCGGGTGTTCACCTCCAAGAAGTTGATCTCTCCCCCAGCCCCTACCAGGAATTCAACTGTTCCAGCGTTTCGGTAGCCGACGTGACGGGCCAAACTCACCGCGCCATCCAGCAAACGCTGCCGGGTGGCATCATCGAGGCCGGGAGCCGGCGACTCTTCAATGATCTTTTGGTTGCGTCGTTGGACCGAGCAATCCCGCTCCCCCAAATGAATCACGTTGCCGTGATGGTCACCGAAGATCTGAACTTCGATGTGACGACCGCCGGCCAGATACGGCTCGGCGAACACGGTGGCATCACCGAACGCAGCCTTGGCTTCTCGTGATGCGGCGTCAACCGCCTCGCCCAAATCAGTGAGCGACTGGACCACCCGCATGCCTCTACCACCACCGCCACCGGCCGCCTTAACCAGTAGCGGGAATGAGAGCGAGTCGACACCCTCGCCTCCGGCGGCTGCGCTCAACACCTCATGGTCGAACACCGGCGACGTCGGAACACCGGCGTCGACAGCAGCGGCTTTGGCGGCCATCTTGTCGCCGAGCAGCAAAATGTGCTCCGGGGCCGGACCAACCCAGATGAGACCGGCATCGACCACTGCCTGGGCGACATCGGCTCGTTCGGCCAGAAACCCGTACCCGGGATGAACAGCATCACAACCGGTGTCGACGGCGGCGGCGATG
>JAHDFR010000003.1:0-2604 GCA_020628065.1 Acidimicrobiales bacterium | reverse complement strand
TGCGGGCGATACGAACAGCGATCTCCCCCCGATTGGCGATGAGAAGGCGAGAGATCCGATTGGTAGTCATCAGTGCCTCCATACGCCGTACGAGGTGGAGCCTTCGACCACATTGCTGTGGGCGGCCGATAGGGCGATGCCGAGAACAGTGCGGGAGTCGGCCGGGTGAATGATGCCGTCATCCCAGATCCGCCCGGTGGCGAACAGGGCAGTCGATTCGGTTTCGATCTGTTCCTCCAAGGCATCGGACTGGGCCTTGAACTGGGCCTCAACCTCATCGGATATTTCTATACCGCGACCTGCGGCGGCGTTGCGGGCCACGATGTCCATAACACCGGCCAGCTGCTTGGGGCCCATGACGGCGATCCGATGGTTAGGCCAAGAGAAGATGAAGCGAGGGTCGTAGGCTTTACCGGCCATGCCATAGTTACCTGCTCCGTACGACGCCCCGACCATCAGGTTGAAGTGAGGGACCGAGGAGTTGGACACGGCGTTAATCAGCTTGGCTCCATTGCGAATGATCCCCTGCTGCTCGGCCTTGGAGCCGACCATGAAACCGGTGATGTTGTGAAGGAAAATCAACGGGACGTTCATCTTGTTCGATAGCTGGATGAACTGAGCGCCCTTGCCTGCTTCTTCCGAAAATAGGATGCCGTTGTTGCCCAACAGCCCGACCGGGAAACCGCAGATTGAACCCCAGCCACAAACCAGCTTGTCACCGTAGAGCGGCTTGAATTCCTCGAACCGCGAGCCGTCAAGCAACCGGGCCAGCACCTCTTTGATCTCGAAGGGAATGCGGACATCAGCCTGAGCGCAGCCGAGCAACTCCGCCGGGTCGTGCAAGGGAGGTTCGCCCCCCGATGTTCGACCGGGGCCGAGTTTGCGCCAGTTGAGCCTGGCCATCACTTTGCGGACGTGACGCAAGCCGTCCATCTCGTCGACAGCCAGATAGTCCGAAAGCCCGGACGTGCGGGAGTGCATCTCCGCTCCACCAAGGGTCTCCTCATCGACTATCTCGTCGATGGCCATCTTGACCAGCGGGGGGCCGCCCAGGTAGGCGGTGCCGCGCTCCTTGACAAAGACGGTGTAGTCACTCATGCCGGGGACATACGCACCACCGGCGGTGTTCGGCCCGAAGGCCACCGTGATTGATGGAATCCCCATCTGGGACAGCTGGGTCAGATCCTTGAACCCGGCGCCGCCGCGAACAAAGAGGTCGGCCTGGCGGGGCAGGTCGGCTCCGGCTGATTCGTTGAGAACCACGATAGGCAACCGATTCTGCCGGGCGATCTCGTAGAGCCGGGACGACTTGGTGAACGTGGTGGGATTGGACGAACCACCCCGGTAGGTCATGTCGGACCCGATGATGGCGCACTCAACGCCTTCGATTACTCCGATACCGGTGACGCTGCCGGCGCCGATGGCGTCCTGGGTTCCCCAGGCGGCCAGCGGAGAGAGTTCCAGAAATGGCGTTGTCGGATCGACCAGTTGCTCGATGCGCTCACGCACCAGCATCTTGCCTCTTCGACGGTGACGGTCGACGTAGCGCTGCCCCCCGATGGTCGGGAGACTGGCCAGCTCGGCTGACACCTTGTCCCACAACACCTGCATGGCGGCCAGATTGGCCTGGTATTCGTCGCTGCCGGTGTCGATCTTGGTACCGAGGACGGTCCCGACGGTCATACTGCCGACACTCGATTTTGGTCGTCCACTATTGCCCTTCGCACCTGGCTGACAATAGTTGGCCACTCGATCCGTTGGCCAGATCCATCGCTTCGCACCGCGGCCCGTACGGCTTGACTCTGTCCGCCGTTTTGCGGGAGGTTGGTGGTCATGACAGGTAAAGCGGACCGGGCAAACGTGGCAGCTACCGAAGACATCGACCTCACCAAAGTCGACTTCCACTTTGACGTCATGTGCCCGTACGCTTACCAGACCTCGAAGTGGATCCGCGACGTGCGTTCGCAGAACGGCCTGGCCATCAACTGGCGGTTCTTCAGTTTGGAGGAGGTCAACCGGGTTGAGGGCAAGAAGCACCCCTGGGAGCGTCCGTGGAGCTACGGCTGGTCGCTGCTAAGGATCGCTGCTCTACTGGGCCGCAAGGGGCTGAGCTTGGATGACGGCACCGATGCGGTCGACGCCTGGTACGAGCGATCTGGACGGGGCCTCCATGAGGAGGGGCTACGAGTCCACACGCCCGAGGTCGCCAAAGAACTCATCGCCGAACTGGGGTTGGATCCCCTGTTGGTTGAGGAAGCCATGGACGACGAGTCGACTCATGATGATGTGAAGGCCGACCATCAGCGGGTCATCGACTCGGGCGGCTACGGCGTGCCAACGCTGTTTTTCAACTCGGGTGCCACTACCGAGCACTGCTTGTTCGGCCCGGTTCTAGTCGATCCGCCAACCGGCGACGCCGCCATGCGGCTGTGGAATGCGGTGACCGCTTGGGTGGAGTTCCCGTTCCTGTACGAGCTTCAGCAGCCGAAGACCAAGGAAGACGAGCAGATCATCGCCCGCAGCTTCGACACGTACCTCAACGCCCGGGACTGGGTCAGTATCAACCGGGGCAAAGTGGTCGACTTCACCGAAGACGGCTTCGAG
>JAHDFR010000051.1:28122-28544 GCA_020628065.1 Acidimicrobiales bacterium | reverse complement strand
GCCATCGTCAACATCGGTTCCATCGAGGGTTACGCCTGCAATCCCAACCACGCCGCCTACGCCGCCACCAAGGGTGGTGTGCACGGGCTAACCAAGGCATTGGCCGTTGACCTCGGGCCCATGGGCGTTCGCTGCAACGCCGTGGCCCCCGGCTGGATCGATACTGAGTTGAACGCCTCCTACGTGGACTCCCACCCCGACCGGGAAGAGATTGTGGACGCACTGGCCAAGCTTCATCCCATCGGCCGTATCGGCGACCCGTTCGACGTAGCCGACGTGGTGGCATGGCTGGCTGGCCCGAACGCGGCATTCGTGACCGGCCAGATCATCACCATCGACGGTGGCCGCACCGCCCGACCCAATCTGCCGGGCGTTCTTTGGTAGCAGACGTTTGGCGGAACGGGACCAGGCTGGTGATACAC
>JAHDFR010000051.1:25371-28112 GCA_020628065.1 Acidimicrobiales bacterium | reverse complement strand
GGCCAAATTCACCTACACTCGTGTTCCTGCTGTTGGCAGTATGCCGACAGGTAAACAAGGGTGAGAAAATGATTGAGCGAGGTGGCTCACGGAAACAGCACAAAAGTGCTGCTTTTAGGCGTGATTGGCGATCGAAACTTTCGGTGCTGTTCGCATTCTCGATGGTTGTCGGCCTGTTGTCCACCAACCCGGCGTCTGCCGCTCCGGCTGACGAAGGCGAGTGGTCGGAACTAGCGGACTGGGCCTTCATACCCGTCCACGCCTTCGTGGATGAGGACGGCAATCTGGTGACCTACGGCGGTACTCGGGCCGGCGGCCAAGGTGGCTATGAGGTCGACGTGTGGAACCCGAGCCTTGGCTTCGGACCGGCGTCCCACACCACCATCGCCAACGAACTGGGCACCAACCTGTTCTGCTCCATCTCGGTATCGGACGCTCCCGGACAGCGGTCGTTTCTCCTTGGCGGACAGACCACGGCCAGCCGAACCAACACCTTCTCAGCCACGTTCGACGACAACGTGTTGGCCGACGCCGAGGAGCTGGCTGAACCTCGCTGGTACCCGACGGCGACCACGCTGGGCGACGGGCGTATTGTTCTTCAAGGCGGCATTCCCAACGGGTTCGGCGGTCGAGCCAACCCCATCACCGTGGCCGAGATGTACACCCCTGGCGTTGGCTGGCGGACCATGGAAGGTACCCGGGACCCAGGTCTGTGGGCCACCTTCAACTACGGCTGGTGGTACCCCCGAGCCCATCTGACCCCGCAGGGCAAGATCTGGAGCTTGGCGTGGGACGAGATGTTCTACATCGAGCCGGAGAACGGCGGTGCCATCACCCGCCTCGGCCAACTGCCGACCGACAACCGAGGCGCTACCTCGGCGTCGGTGATGTACAACAGCGGTCTGGTTCTTCAGGTCGGTGGCGGTGAGCGGGGCAGCGACGAAACTCGCTTCCCCGGTTCCAACAAGGCCACCATTGTCGACCTCAACTTCGATCCCCCTCAGCTACGCCCGGCGGCCGACATGAACTTCGGTCGCCACTGGCACGACGCCATCGTCCTGCCGGACGGCAAGGTGCTTGTGGTCGGCGGCTCTGGAGTCAACAACAGCGATGCCGAGGTGACCTACGCCCCCGAACTGTGGGATCCGGTCACCAACACCTGGACCGTGCTGAAGGCAAACACCACCGCCCGGTTGTATCACTCGACGGCCGCGTTGCTGCCCGACGGATCGGTGTTCACCGGTGGCGGCGGAGCACCGGGTCCGTTCACCAATCTCAACGCCGACGTGTTCTACCCGCCGTACTTGTTCGCCGGTGACGGTTCAAGGGCGGCAAAGCTGGACGTGACCGACGCCCCCAGCGCCGTCTCCCACGGCGACAACTTCACCGTCAACGTGAGCGGCACCGCCGATCGAGTCACCTTCATCAAGACCAATAACGCAACCCACTCGCTGAACTCACAGATCTTCCAGGAGCTGTCGTTCACCCAGTCGGGCGGGACCCTTTCCATCACTGCGCCGCGTGAGCCCAACGTGGCCACTCCCGGGCTCTACATGCTGTACGTGCTGGATGCCAACGGGGTGCCGTCTGATGCGGAGATGGTGTGGCTCAACTACGACGGCGAAGTCGGCCCTCCACCGCCCATCAATCCCCCACCGCCTCCGACCGGTGACAATCTGTTGTCCAACGGCAGCTTCGAAGTCAACACGGTGGCCGACGGGGCTTGGGGCGTGCCCGCCGTCCCCGGTTGGGACACCAGCCGACCCGGCGACACGCTTGAGATCTGGGGCACCGGCCACAGCGGCATCATCCCCACCGACGGACGCCAACTAGCCGAACTCAACGGCAACGGACCCGACACCATCACCCAAACAGTCGCCGTCACCCCAGGCACCCAATACACCTGGGCCATCGACCACCGAGGCCGACTCGACGCCGACACCCTCGAAGTCACCATCAACGGAGCAAGTCAAGGCCAATACACCGCCCAAACCGGATCATGGACAACCCACTCGGGAACATTCACACCATCCGGTTCAGAGCTGACAATCAGCTTCCAGGCAATCGATGCCGGCGGCTTCGGCAACCTAATCGACAACGCCAGATTGACAGGAGCGGGCTCACCCCCTCCCCCGCCTCCACCACCAGGTGACGTCACGGTGGCGAACTTCAGTTTCGAAGAAGACAACGTGGTCGACGGAGGTTGGGGCGTCCGAGCGGTTCCCGGTTGGGACACCAACCGTTCGGGTGACGTGCTGGAACTGTGGGCTACCGGTCACCGTGGCATCACCCCCACCGACGGTCGTCAGTTCGCCGAGCTGAACGGTGATGGACCGGACACCATCACCCAGACGATCGCCGTCACCGCCGGGGCGAGCTATCGATGGTCGATCGACCACCGGGGTCGGATCGACGCCGACACCATCGAGGTCACCGTCGACGGCGTGTCACAAGGCAACTTCACCGCCCAACCCGGCTCGTGGACAACCCATTCGGGAGCGGTGAGCCCGGCAGGCTCCGAGATGACCATCAGCTTCCGAGCCGTCGATGCCGGCAGCCTGGGCAACCTGATCGACAACGTTCGTATCGCTGGAGCCCAGTAGCAGAGAGTTTGCGACAGCAAACTCGTGAAGCCGGCGCTCCGCGCCCAACAACAGAACCAACCTCCAACGCACCCCCGCAAAGCCAGAGAGTTTGCGACAGCAAACTCGTGAAGCCGGCGCTCCGCGCCCAACAACAGA
>JAHDFR010000051.1:19024-25271 GCA_020628065.1 Acidimicrobiales bacterium | reverse complement strand
CAGAGAGTTTGCGACAGCAAACTCGTGAAGCCGGCGCTCCGCGCCCAACAACAGAACCAACCTCCAACGCACCCCCGCAAAGCCAGAGAGTTTGCGACAGCAAACTCGTGAAGCCGGCGCTCCGCGCCGGCGACTCAGGCTCCAACCAGGACCCGGCGCTTGCTTTCGAGATCCTCGTGGTTGAGGTACGCCCCGATGTAGTGGCGGTACCCGGTGAAGGCGTTTCGGCCATGCATCGCCCGCCAGTTGTCGAAGACAAAAACGTCGCCGGGATTCAACGTGACCGCCACCCGACGAGCCGGGTCGTTGGCCAACTCAGCGAAGCGCCCGTAGGCGTCGTAGAACCGATCTTCCAGCTCCGGCGGCAACAGGAACGGGGCTCGGTCATAGTTGTTGAAGCTGACCTGCCGAAGCACACCGCGGGCATCGGTTCGAAACACCGGCCGCTCGGCCCGCAAGTGAACTCCGGGCTCGATGTAGCGTCCAGGGACGGCGACCGAGGCCAGCACGGCAGCGGCATCGGGCTCGGTTCGACTCAACTCCTCAGCGATGGCAAAGCCGTCAACCACCAGGCTCTCCCCTCCGGTCTCGGCCGGTTGTACACACAGGAAGTATTGCAAGCCGGGCGCATCATGGCTGTAGGTGGCATCGGTGTGGGGAGCCAGGTACACGCTGGTGTATGCGGTGTCGGCATGCTCGGTCAGATCGGGGGCCAGATCCCACATACCGCCGAAGATTGTGTGACGGATGTAGCCCAACCGCTGGGCGAATGCTTCAGCCCGTTCCCGGTTGAGTTGAGGATTGTGCCGACTCCCCCTCAACACCAGGTAGCCGTAGCGGGACAGCTGATCCACGCCGTGGGCCAGAACTTCATCGGTACCGAGGAACGCGTCGAGTTTGACCTCGTCCGGAGCGGCCGCTGCCGGGTCGCCCCATAGCACCACATCGTCAGGTAGCCGGAAGTCGGCCGGCATGGAGCGGGACCAGTCGGTGGCGACGTGCCCGGCCACGACCTCAGCCAGCAGAGCGAGCGAGTGCTGGGTTGTCGCCCCGTCGGGCCAGTGGATGGCGAAACCCTGGTCGTTGTCAGTCAGCTCAACCCGACCTTTGGCCGAAGCATCAATGGAGAATGTGTCAACTCTGCGCTGCAGTGTTTCCGGATCGCGGCTGGTTTCGTCCTCACCATGGTCCCGGAGCCACCGCCAGGAAACTTCCGCCGGCGTATCCGAACCCGGCATCCGCAGTTGAATCCCACCGTCGGCTTCAATCACTTCGATCATTGCGTCGCTCACCCGGCCAGCGTACCGAGACCGGCCCTGACCGCCGAAACGGACGCGGTAGAGTACGGCAATGCAGGCGCTGGTAACGGTGGCAGAACTGGTGTTCTTTTCGCTGATGGGAACCGTGCTGAGGTGGTGTCAGCTCCGACTTAAAGGAGCGGGCGCGCTGGTTGGCTACAAGGAGTCCAACACGGTGTTCACACCGGCGGCCGCCGCCAGTCTCGGTCTGCATCAGGCTGACGACACGCTCGACCAGTTGACATCGCGAATCCCTGCCGTCGACCGGTTGAAGACAGTCCCGCTTTTGCGAGGTAGCTTCATTCGTCTCCGCTACACCGGAGTCGTAGACGATGTTCCGGTGGAGCTGCTGGATTGGAGCGATGGTCGCAAGGGGCAGCAAACAATCGTGGTGATGCCCCACAAGACGCCGAGCGGCGCCGCCCTCACCCAACCACTTGCGCTCAGATCGGTTGGGCCCCTAAGCCGAAAGGGACTCTTTGAGAACGAGTCACCACGACCGCTCAAGGAGTTTGAAGGTCGGCTACAACCGCTACAGGAACGGTTCTTCGCTTCAAGCGACCAAGTTGTCGACCTGCTGGCCGAAGCCGACGGCCGGGCGTTGTTGATCGAAGCTCAGACAACCGCACCGTTCGAAATACAGTTTCGGTCAGGCGAAGTGGTATTCATGCAGTCTCTAAACGATGTGGCCGAGCGCCACGAAGATCTTGAGCTGGCTCAGATCAACACCGTCGGCGCCGCCGTCAAATCCTTGTGGCCAAAGCGGAAGACCGCCGACGACCGAGCCCACCACATCGAAGAAATCGTTCACCGCGCCATCCGCATCCGAGCTGCCATCACGGCCAACGTCAGGTGACCAAATTCATCTGACGTAAACCTCGCAGAGCGATTCCAGCTCGACTCCTAGGCTCGTTATCCTTGTAAGAATGCAGGACGGTCAGTTCCTGATCGGTGCGCAGTTTCTTGTTCTGTCAGCCGTGGTTGTAACTCTCTTTGTGATACGCCTTGTTCGAGCCAGGATGGGGTATCAGCCGGCGCTTCGATTTGTGAAGCACCACCTGAGCGTGTTCCGCGTCGCTGCCCGTGAGCTTGGCCTGCGAGAAACGAGCGAAAGCCGCACCGAACGCAACGCTCGAATCCCCGGCATTCGTCGCCTGCGGGCCAACATGATGCAGTCCAGCCAAGTGCGGTCACGCTACACCGGTATGATCGGCGGGCTCAAGGTCGAGGTTCTTGACTGGAGCAACAACGTCTTCCCCCTGGCTCATCAGGAGACCATAGTGATCATGCCCTTCAAACAGGTCACCAACGGGGAGCGCCCCGTGCTCGGATCGTTGATTGCCGGCGAGCCGTTGGCCTCCCGGCAGAAGCACCGCCCGGTAAACGAATTCAACAATGGACTTGACGATCTGAACGGTCTCTACTCGATGTCCGATGACCGGGTTGGCCAGCTGGTCGGCGCAGGCAACCTTCCGGTACTGGTGGCCGCCGCCAAGTCAACAGCCCCATTCGAGATCATGTTCCAGCCGGACGAAATGGTGTTCGCCCAGTCGCTCATAAGTCTCCGGGATGCGGCCACCAGCGGCATGATGTCGGTCAGCATCGACGAACTGAGTTCCGACCACCGGGTGGCCCGCGACTCAGACTTTGTGGTGGAGACGGTCAAGCGGGCCATCACTCTTCATGCCGCCCTGTCGATGTCAACGAGCTAAGCCCCGACAGGAGAAACCGATGCCGAAACGAAAAATGATCGAAGGCCAACCCGTTCTGCTGGTCATCGACATTCAAGGTGGCGAAGGGGCGCAGGAAGCGGCCGATGGCGACGCAGTCTCCATCCCGCTCATGGACGGCTACGACGAACGGCTGGCTTCGGCCCCGGAGCTGATCGCCAAGGCCCGTCAATGCGACGTGCCGATTGTCTTCTTTCAGGAAGCGCATCGACGAAATCTGATCGATTTTGGTCGCGAGCTGGACGGAGTAGAGGGTGTGCATCTGCTGGAGGATGATCCAGGCACCGCGGTAGATCCGTCGCTGGGCATGCGTCCCGACGACTACTTCATCCGGAAACGTCGGTACTCGTGCTTCTTCGGCACCGAGCTTGAGATCCTGCTGAAAGGTCTACAGGCCGACACGCTCATCTTGATCGGTGGGCACACAGACGTCTGTGTGCACTACACCTTCGTCGATGGCCACCAGCACGACTACTTCTGTCGGGTGGTCGAAGACTGCGTCGCCGGTTCCAGCATCGAAGCCCATGACGCTTCCCTTCGAGCCATGGAGTATCTGCAGACCGGCGCCAGGCGAACGACAGCCGAGATTCTGGCCGGTTTCGAAGACTTCGCCGCCGGCAGGGGGCCGTCGGCAACCGAAGAACGGCCCACGCCGTCGGTGGCCTAACCCACGGCTACGACATGGCCTGGTACTACTCGGCTTGGGCTGCCGGGTTGCCCTTGGGGAACAAGAAGCCGAACACTACGGCTTGAAGGGCGAACGCCCCCATGCAGACCACCCAACTGCTCCGCATGGCCGAGAGACGGGTGGCGTCATCGGCCGGATCGCCAACAATGGCAACGGCCAGGGCGATACCGAGGGCGACAGCCAGCTGGAACACCGTGGTACGACCCGCCCCACCCATACCGAACCTGCGGACAGGAACGTCTCGCATGACGGCGCCGACCGACATGGCAAAGCTGCAACCGGCTGAAACGCCCAAGAAGAGTCCTGGCAGGATGACCCCCAGGAACAGAGACGGTTCGAGATCGGTCAGCAGAAGATGCAGACCCATGGCGATCATGCCGCAGACTCCACCCACGGTGAGAATGGGTCCGTTGCCGATCCGGTCGGCCAGGCGACCAACAGCCGGCGACAGCACGGCGGCCAGCGCCGGGCCGGGGACGATCGACAGGCCGGTTTGCACCGTCGACCAACCCCAGGTCTCCTGTAGAAACGACGGGAACGGCACGAAGAAGGCGAAGAACCCGATGACGAAACCGACCGTGCCGATCAGGCCAAAGTGATAGCTGGGAAGAGCGAACAGCTCGAGGTCGAACAGCGGCGCCACATGACGACGGGAGCGAACCACGAAGAGCACTATCAGGGCCAACGCCACCAACGTCGTAACCATCGTCGCGGCGCTGAACACACCCCAAGATTCACTCTGCACAATGGCCAAGATGATGGCGCCAACACCGATGCTGGCCGCAGGTATCGAAACCAGATCGACCCGGGACGGGATGTCGTCATTGCGGCTCTCGACCAGCCACGTCCAGCCGAGGATGCAAGTCACCACGGCGATGGGCACATTGACCAGGAACACCGCCGGCCACCCGAAGGCGGCAACCAGAAAACCTCCAATAGGTGGCCCGAGAGCGGCCGCCAATCCGCCCATGGCCCCCCAAACACCGATGGCCATCTGCCGACGCTCGAAGGGAAAGGCCGGCAACAAAAGCGCCAAGCCTGCCGGGTATTGAAGGGCTCCCCCAACCGATTGCAGGGCCCGGGCGGCGATCAGCGCCTCGGCCGATGGAGCCAGACCGGAGGCAAGTGAGCCCACGGCGAACAGGCTTAACCCTGACAGGAAGATTCGTTTGCGCCCGAAACGATCGGCCGCCCATCCGGCCACCAGTAGCAGGGATGCCACGCCGATATTGTAGGCGGTGATGATCCACGACAGTGTCGACTCGGTGGCATCGGGGAAGGCGGCTCGGATGTCGGGCAGCGCAAGGGCGATAACCGAAATTTCCAGGCTGACCATGAAGGTGACGATCGAGGTGACCGCCAAGGTCCGCCAGGCCAACTTGGACACGGTTGCGGATGGGGCACCCGATTCGGCTTGCTGCTGCGACATTGCTGTCAGGCTACGGGTACCTCACCTGGAAGCAAGTCATGCAGCTACGATCCGTCAACCAACCTCCACCGCGGTGGCCACAATCGGCAGCACGTTTTCGTACCCGACCACAACCACCTCAGGAAGAGGCTCACTGGTGGTGAAGGTCTCACTCCAAGAACCTTCGGGACCACGAAGCTCAACCGTTTGACGTTCGCCGTCGGCGTCGAACCAATACACGGTGATAACGCCGGTCGTGATTTCGCCGTTGGCGAAGTCCGTTCGCTCCACGATGACTCCGGTGTAGCTCTCGAAGTCGACTCTGTACTCGTTGGTTCCGTCCTGGTTGATTCCAACTTCGGTCACGGTCACATTGAGCGGATCTTCGTCGAGGTAGGTGGTCCTGACGGTCTCCTCGAAATGGACAATCGAGCCGTCATTGGAGACGTACTGCACCAAGAACTCCTCCACCGGTCGGTTGGCCGAGAACAGCCTGACGTCGACCGGGTTGTCACCGGTGGTCAGTTGCAGCGGGAAGCTTGAATTGGTGTACGGCGAGAAGGCCACAACCTGGATCTTGCCGAACTGCTGCTCAGTGCCTCCAAGCGAGTCGACCCGGGTTTCGACCTCGTCGGCAATCAGTTCGCCGTTGTAGCCGGGTGAGCTGTAGTCGAAGCGCCACCGCCCGTCCTCGTCGAGAAACGCAGTAAGGGTCACCCCGGTGGTGACCACCGTCGTGTCTTCACCGACGGGGAAGACCTCCGACTTCTCGCTGCGGTTTCCGGCCCGGTCAACCGCCCGGAGCCGAACGCTCCAAACCTCACCGTCGGGCACCGAGAGGATGACCGAGGTTCCAGAGGTCCACGAGTAGTATCCACCGTCGACGTACACCAGGTAGCTGCGAATCCGCCGATCATCGACGGCAGGTTCCCACGACAGCCGATAGCGGCCGTCGTCGAGCTTGGTGACGACGGCATCTGCCGGCGGACTCGGTGGTGTAACGTCGGGTCCGGCCAGCGAGACCGCTTCCGACTTGGCCGAGCGGTTGTTGGCATAGTCGGTGGCTCGAACTTCAACCAAGGCGGTGGGGTTGTTCAGCAGCACTGTGGCCGACGGCTCAGAC
>JAHDFR010000051.1:0-18924 GCA_020628065.1 Acidimicrobiales bacterium | reverse complement strand
CGACAGAGCACCGTGCCGTACCACCGCAGATTTCAACGCGCCGATGAGTCCCCCGACCCAAGGCTGGGTCTATGTCAACCCACGTCTGGGCTGAACGGACCGGCCGGAACTCGGGCTATTTGCGTGTGCTGGAGCCGGCGAAAGCCGAGGCAGTCCGAACTAGGCGTGGTCGATCATCTTGAGGAACTGCTGGGCCCGCTCGGTCTGCGGGTCTTTGAGCACCTCGGCCGGCGGGCCTTCCTCAACCACGACGCCCTCATCCATGAAGACCACCCGGTCGGCCACTTCGGAGGCGAAACCCATTTCGTGGGTGACCACCATCATGGTCATGCCTTCGTCGGCCAGTGACCGCATGACTTCCAGCACCTCGCCAACCAGTTCGGGATCAAGCGCCGAGGTCGGCTCGTCAAAGAGCATCATGTCCGGCTTCATACAAAGCGAACGGGCAATGGCCACCCGCTGCTGTTGTCCACCTGACAGTCGAATCGGGTACTCCTCACGCTTCTCGCTCAAACCGACCCGGGCCAGCATCTCGTCGGCGATCTCCGCCGCCTCGGCCTTGGATCGCTTCAGCACCTTGGTCTGACCGACCGTCAGGTTGCGCAGCACAGTGAGGTGGGGGAACAGGTTGAACTGTTGGAACACCATGCCAATACGGGTCCGCAACAGGTCG
The DNA here is from genome assembly GCA_020628065.1 of Acidimicrobiales bacterium. Taxonomy (GTDB): domain Bacteria; phylum Actinomycetota; class Acidimicrobiia; order Acidimicrobiales; family SZUA-35; genus JAHELU01. The sequence continues at coordinate 18,251 of JAHDFR010000051.1, read as the reverse complement.
ACGTCGGCGTCGGGGTCGGTGATGTCCTCACCCTCGATGAGAATGGTGCCGGAGGTCGACTCTTCAAGCCGGTTGATGCATCGCAGCAAGGTGGACTTACCGGAACCCGAGGGTCCGATCACACAGACCACTTCGCCGTGGCCAACCTGAAAGTCGATGCCCTTCAATACTTCGAGATCACCGAAGTACTTGTGCAGGTCTTTTACTTCGATGGCTTGCTGTGAATCCATCAGCGCGACTTTCCTGCGTTGCGTTCCATCCGCCGCACCACATACGTGAGCGGCAGTGTGATCACCAGGTAGGCGATGGCCACCACCGTCAGCGGGGTGGCGTTGCGGGAAGACACCATGAAGTCCCGGGCGAACTTGGTGAGTTCCTTGCTCTCCGGCGTGGTGCCGAGCACAAAGAACAGCGACGTGTCTTTGATCAGCAGCACCAGCTCGTTGGTGAGTGGTGGAATGATGATTCGGAACGCCTGGGGCAGAACGATGGTGAACATCGTCCTGTTCCTGGACATGCCCAATGAGCGGGCCGCTTCGGTTTGGCCTCGAGGCACGGCTTCGACGCCGGCCCGGATGGTCTCGGCCATGTAGGCACCGGCCACGATGGCCAGGCCGACCGAGCCGCGAACCAGAGTGCTTCCCAGACGGAAACCGTCAAAGGCGATCGGTAGACCAAAGCCGATCAGGATAAGAGTGACGAGGGCCGGTAGCCCACGGAACAGCTCGATGTAGATCATGGCGAACGCCCGGAAGGGCGCCACCGTCGACATCCTCATCAACGCCAAGCCGAGTGCCAGGACAAAGCCCAGTACAAACGACAGCGTGGTGTAGATGGCGGTGTTCTTGGCGGCGATGATCACCAGCTCCGGGAACATGTCCCGGATGACGTCGACCTGAAAGAAGTTGCGCTGGATTGTGGGCCAGTCGGCGGCGAGAGCGACTGCGAGCACCGCCAACGCGGCCAGAACGTACATGGCCGCCTGGAAGGCCCGCTCCCGCTGAGTGGGAGTCAGCCGCTTCTTTCGCTGCGGCCGTTGAGACCCCGACGCCAGGTCTGACGCGGCGGAACGGGCCTTGGCTTCCGATTCTGCACCTGCTGATGCTGAATCGTCGGCCCCAGCCCGCTCCGCTGTCGTCATTGATCTATGCGTTCAGATCGTTCGGGATCAGCCCGAGAACCAGTCGCCGAAGATCGAGTCGTAGGTTCCGTCGCTGTCCAGCTTGGCCAGTGAAGCGTTGACCGCAGCCAACAGGTCCTCGGAACCCTCTTCCTTGACGGCGAGGCCGTAGACCTCATCGGTGGCGTAGGTCTCAACGACCTTGGCGCCGCCGTTCTCGTCGATGTAACCCTGGTTTCCGACCAGGTCGGTCACCACGCCTTCGACGTCACCGGCTTCGAGAGCCAGGTACATGTCGGCGATTTCGCTGAAGGCTACGACTTCGACGTCACCGGCATTGTCGTTGAGGTACAGCTCGCCGGTGGTGCCGCTCTGGACTCCTACGGTGGCCATGTCGGCCAGGGTGGAAGCGCCGTTGTCTTCAAGCGACATGAGCGACTGCTCAGCGGTGAAGTACGGATCGGAGAAGTCGATGTTCTCCTCACGCTCTTCGGTGATGGTGATGGAGGCGGCCGAGATGTCGCAGTCGCCGGCTTCCATGGCCAGACCTGAGGTGATGGCGTCCCAACCCGGGGTGGCCACAGCCAAACCGAGGCCGTTGTCTTCGGCGATGGCTCGCATCAGCTCGATGTCAAAGCCGGTGTATCCACCTTCGGCATCGGGATCCTCGAACTCCATCGGCGGGTAGGGCACGTCGGTGCAGACGGTCAATACGCCGTCGGAAACCAACGCCAGGTCGGCGGCGGCAGCTCCACCGTCACCGGCGTCGCCGTCGGCAGCCGTGTCAGCGTCATCGCCGCCACCACAGGCCGCCAGCGCAATCATGAGGGCAACCAACAGCCCTAGGAACTTGGACAAAGATTTTGTTGAACTAACCACTACGAATTACCTCCCCGTTAGTGATCCAGAGATTGTACAGGACATCGGAGCCTCACCCGTTTAAGCAGCGTGTTGAATGATGGTTAAGATGTCGCCGGCCAGCGAAGGGTGTCGGTTTGGTGACAGCCGATAGGTGGGGCCGTAGTATCCGATGGCCGCTTCGGGTGTTACCGGATCACCGCCATCCTCAAGCCCCACGGCCACGGCCAGACCGCTCACGTCGATGTCAAACTCCTCCTCGGTCCAGGCATAACCGTCACGACGGATTTGGGCGAGTCTGGAACGGATCTGATCGGGATCGACGACCGAGTTCACCGTAGGGGCGGCGAGGGGGCGGGACAGATACTCCTCCAGCCGGTCCTGCGGCCAGCGGGCCATCAGTGCCAGCCCGTGAGCCACTACGTGGAACGGGTGCCGCTCGGCTTCAACCGACGGTGCCCGGATGGCACTGGCGGCGTCAATTTGGGCCAGGTACAGAACGGCGTCGCCGTCATCCACCGCCAAGGCCACGCTTTCATCGTGGTGTTCGGCCAACGCAGTGAGAACCGGTCGCAATCGGTCACGCAGCAGCGGCGCAGGGCCTCCGTCCACCGACAGTGTGGCCAACGCCGATCCTGGCACCAGCGACCCGTCGGCCACCCGCTCAACCATGCCGATCTCAGCCAGAGTGGAGGCCAGTCGAGCCGCGGTCGACCGGGGAAGGCCGGTTCGCCGGGCCAGCTCCCGAACTCCAACCGGTTCCGAGGCGGCGACAACGGTCTGCAGCAGTACAAACGCCCGCTGCACAGCCGATGTGGCTGTAGACGGAGGATTCAGCGTTGACGAATCGGGCTCGTTGGCCATATATTCTTCAGACTAGCAGCACAATATGGGACGTCCCACTGATCGGGACACCTCAAACACCCAGTCTTTCAACGGTGAAAGTTCATGACGAGCAACAACACAACTCCTGAGACCGACACTCACGTCACCCCCGACGCAGTTACTGACCCATTGGCTGACGCAGTTACTGAGCCATCGACCGGCACAAGATCAGTGGCCACACCGGACTTCTACACCTACCCCTGGACCGGTATCACCGGTATGGAACACAGCGAGGCGTATGTCAAGCTGACCTTCAGCGACGGCACCCGACTCGATGCCCACGAGTGGTGGCTGCGAGAATCGGTGGTTACCGAGGGGGCGTGCGACCCCACCACCCGTGAGGGCACACTCGACCCGGCAGACATCGCCGACGACTTGGCCCTCACCTCGGTTGCCGTCGATCCCGACGGGGCGCTCACCGTTGCCTTCACCGACGGCACCACTGGACGCATCCACCCCGGCTGGCTCCATCACGTCGCCGTCGGGCGGCACCAAGCCAACGCCCACCTTCCACCCATCGAGGTCTGGACGGCCGCCACCATGAACGAACCGCCGACATTCGACGGACGAGCCGTTCTGTCCAGCGACGATGAGCTGCGGGTGTTCCTCGACGCCCTCTGCTCCTACGGCATCGCCCGCCTCACCAGAGTCCCCGGTGAAGGGGAAGGGTCGATGCCCGAAGGCCTGGCGGCGATAACGGACCGCATCGGGGTTCGCCGATCCACCAATTTCGGCGACATCTGGAACGTTAAAGCCGAGATTCGTGACAATTCGGAGAATTCGACCGCCAACAGCGGTTTACGGCTCGGCCCCCACACCGACCTCCCCACTCGGGAGACGCCCCCGGGCTTCCAGTTCCTGCACTGTTGGGTCAACTCGGTGCCCGGAGGCTGGAGTCGGATGACCGATGGAGCCGCCGTGGTCGCCCACCTCGAAGCCGAAGAGCCGGAGACCTATGAGGCGTTGACCACCCTCAATTGGGTGTTCTTCAACCGGTCCCGGGAGCACGACCATCGTTGGTCCGGTCCTATGATCGACCTCGGTGTGCCCGGATCCCCACTGACCATTCGAGCCTTCTATCCGGTCCGAGCGTTCCCCGACATGGACCCGGTCGACGTGCCCCGGGCCTACCGGGCAGCCAAACGGTTCCACCAACTGGGAGCCGACCCCCGATTCGAGATCGGCTACCCCTTCCGCGACGGTGACATGGTGGTGTTCGACAACCGCCGGGTTCTGCACGGCCGGGATGCATTTGACCCCGGCGGCGGGGTGCGCCATCTTCGTGGCAGCTACATGGACCACGACGAGATCTACTCCCGGCTGCGGGTTCTCACCCGCCATCATCAACAACGTCACCAGTCCCTTTTCGCCCACAACTAGTACCACTATTTCGTTATAGGAGCATTCGTATGACACGAGCACCGCTGAGCAGCGCCTTCATCACCTGTGCCGTCACCGGAGGTGGCGACACGGTCAACAAGTCCGAGCATGTTCCGTTCAAACCGGAAGACATCGCCAACAACTGCATTGCCGCCGCCCAAGCGGGCGCAGCCATCGCCCATGTCCACGTGCGCGACCCGATCACCGGCGACGCCGACCGCCAGGTCGACTACTACCGCGAAGTGGTGGAGCGGGTCCGAGCGTCCGACACCGACGTCATCTTGAACCTGACCGCCGGAATGGGCGGCGACCTGACGTTGGGCTCGGCTGAGCAGCCGTTCCCGGCCGACGAATCTGGTACCGACATGGTCGGCGCCACCGAGCGTCTGGACCACGTGCGCGAGCTGATGCCCGAGATCTGCACACTCGACTGCGGCACCATGAACTTCGGCGAGGGCGACTACATCATGGTGAACTCACCGACGATGCTGGTGGAGATGGCCCGCCAGGTGCAGGCTTTGGGCGTTCGCCCCGAGTTGGAGCTGTTCGACCTCGGCCACCTCATGTTCGCCAAGACCATGGTCGATCAAGGCCTAATTGACGACCCGGTCATGGTTCAGTTGTGCATGGGCATCCCGTGGGGCGCCCCCAACGACATGAACTCGCTGATGGCTTTCGTCAACAACCTGCCTGAACATTGGGTGTTCTCGGCGTTCTCCATCGGGCGGGACCAGCTGCGTTACGCCGCGGCCGCCCCCCTGGTCGGCGGCAACGTTCGGGTCGGGCTGGAAGACAACCTCTACCTGTCCCGGGGTCAGCTGGCCACCAACGCCCAGCTGGTGGAGCGTGCCGTTCAGATTCTGGAGGGTATGAACACGAAGGTGTTGGGGCCGGCCGAGGTGCGCGAGCAACTGGAGTTGAAGGCGCCGTAAACGGCTCGGGTAGACGGCTCAGGTAAACGACCGGGCCGTTCGCCTACAAGTTGTCTACGTCAGACCGAACACTCGCTGGGCGTTACCGGCCAGAAACAGATCTCTGGCTTCGGCGTCCAAACCCAGGTCGTCCACGTCGGCCAGGCACTTGTCCGGCATGATCATCGGATAGTTGGTGCCGAACAGAACCTTGGCCCGCCCGTGCCCTCGCATGTAGTCGACGAGCGCCGGCGGATAGCGACGAGCGGTGTAGGCCGACGTGTCGATGTAAACATTTTCGTGTTTGGTGGCGACGGCAATAGCCTCATCGCTCCTCGGTCGGGATCTCGCCTTTGGTCCATCGTCGCAGCGAATCGAATACGGGATCCTGGGCATGACGCAGCGTGGGGTGTTGGGCCCAGGCATCAATTGTTGGCACAGTGCTCTCCGTTCAGTCGTTGCTTCGACAACTTTCGCGACTTCGGCCCCTCTACCGGCGTCGCATCTGGTGGCGTACTATTGCCGGTAAAGAAGTTACCCTCTCTGCTTCGGGAGAGGTGAGTCGAAGGTGGCTTGACGTTGACTGAAGCGGTTCCGGAGTTCTCCGGACCAAGCAAGCAGGGGCATGGAAGCCCCAAACGGTTGCGCTGGGACGATCTCGTACCCGACCGCGTCCGCAGAACGGCCTATGCCCTACTGAGCGAGCCCGGTCGAACCGACTTCCGGACCAGGCGGCGTATCACCGACTACGCCATGTCCCCAGATGACGTCGATCTGGCGGCGGCTGTTCCGGTCAGCACCCAGGGGTACATCAACAAGGTGGTTCACGAGGCCAACGCCATCACCGATGAAGACGTTGACGAGCTGCGCCAAGCCGGCTTCACCGAAGACCACATTTTTGAGATGACGCTTTGCGCCGGCTTCGGCGCCGCCCTCGGCCGATTCGAAGCCGGTCTCCGGGCACTGCACGACGCCGGACCGGTCGACTAGTGCGGCTCGACGTTCTAGACAACGGGCATCGTCGAGGCCAGAGAATCCTGCTGGCGTTGGCCAAGCTGACATCACCCGACCGGGTTGTGCCGGGACCAATGGCCATCATGACCTATCGACGGCGCTTCTTCGGTCGCCACATGGCCGGTTGTTTACAAGAAGCAATGCGAGAAGCCAATCACTGGTCAATCCCGGAACTTGAACTGATGGCGGCCTTCGTTTCAAACGTCAACGGCTGCGAGCCCTGCGCCGTCGACCACACCGCGGCGGCATCCACAGGTTTCGGCGACTGGCAACGGCAACAGAGTGTCCTGGAGGACTGGCGGGCGGCTGAACTCGACGACAGGCTCAAGGCGACCTTGGGCTTTCTGGAAATAGTCTCCCTGACCCCCGACAAGGTCGGTCCGGACGACATTGTGTCGTTGCGGACCGCCGGCGTATCCGATGAAGCCATTGCAGAAGCCCTGTACGTTTGCTTCGTCTTCGACACGATCAACCGGTTTGCCGGAGCGTTTGATATGCCGGTCCCGTCCGAGGCCCAGGCGAAACGCACAGCCCGCTTCCTTGGGCGATTCGGGTACAGGTTCGCCAGCCTTCCCGGCTAGGCATCTCAACCTCGACAAGTCGTCCTTCAGGGAAGGCCCCGGGCTTCCGATGTTGGAGGAGTGGGTAGTTCGATCCACTGGGGCGACCTGTTGCCCTCACACACCACCAACTACGTGGGCGCCGCCGTAATTGACGGTGCGCTGAACATACGCGCCGTCGACGACGAGGTGGTGGCGAGAAGCGGGTTTACCCGTCAGCAATTGACAGCCATGACGGCACTCGATGTTGTTCACCCCGACGACTTCGCCAGAGCGGCCGAGGGCCTGGCCGAGACACAGACAGTCGACGGAACCCGGCTACCTGGCCTGTACCGACTGCTGTTCGCCGACGGCGACTACGACGCCTTTGAGGTGCGAACGTCAAACGTCGGCACGGCCACCGACCCGGCCATCGCCATTCAATTCTTTGAGGCCACCGACGAATTCAAGACGGCCATGTTTGCCGACGGCATGGTCCAAATGATGCAGATCCTGGTTGAGTCGGGTCCGACAACGGCAATGCTCCAGCAGATCGCCGACTTTGCCCAGAGCCATGTGAGAGACATGACAATGTCGATCACCGCTTTCGGCCCCGACGGGTCAACCACGACCCTTGACCACAAAGACCTTCCCGCCGACGTCGTCGCCACGAATCAGGCCGCCCATCCGCTGGCTCTTCCCCCTCACGTACGCAGCAGCCTCGAGGCCCGCCTGCAGCCGAGCTACGACTCCAACACACCTGGAAGCACCGACGACTTGGTTCCCGGGCGAGTCACCTCCGTTGTCGTGGCCGACGACGTGCTGCTGGGCTACGTCGAGGCATTCCGCCCCTCCCCGGCGCCGCCTACCGACCTGGAGTGGCTGGTGTACACCTCGGTGCAGCGAATGGTTGCCACCGCGTTGGTACGCCGTCGACTGGACCGTCAACTTCGATTCGCCGCCGACCATGACCCATTGACCGGCTTGTTGAATCGGCGGCGGTTGCTGGCCGACATGTCCGAAACCGTGCGTTTGGAGGGAACCGCTCTCCTTCTCGTCGATCTCGACTCGTTCTCGTGGATCAACAACACCTTGGGTCACGCCGCCGGAGACAAAGCCCTGGTGAGCGTGGCCGAGCAGCTCAAAGCCAACTCGCCGCAACACTCGCATGTATCAAGATGGGGTGGCGACGAGTTCGTCGTTTGGATCCCAGCCGAGACCTCTATTGAGGCGGCGGGCGAGATCGCCGAACAAATCCAGTCCACCATGATCGTTCCCATCATGATGGCCGACCGCCGGACAACCATCCGGTGCTCGATAGGGGCCACAGTCATTCGGTCGGACGAAGGCCCCGAGCAGGCGGTCAACCGGGCAGACCTGGCGATGTACGAAGCCAAGAAGGCCGGAGGGGACCAGGTTCGAGCCAACCACGCCCCGGTTGTCTAAGGACCGCTGACCGGAGAGTTCCCTAGTCGAGGGATTCGTCGGTGGACGCACCGCCGACTTCGGCCACGATGTCGGCCATGGTGGCCGAGTAGTCGGTGAAGTCGCGACGGTACTCTTTGGCCAGTTGCTCGAAGTCCCACGGGATCGACGCTCGGGCCAGCACGCGACGGGCTCGACGTTCGACCCGCTCCACTCGGGGCGAATGAACCCGCTCACTCAGTCGTTCGGCCTGGCGTTCGATTTCCGGAGAACCGTCCCAGCTTCGCCGACGGGCGTAGCTTCTCTCCTGGCGAAGGTCACAAACCCCCTGGTGCAGCTCGGCCTGCAACTGGTCCAGTTCTTCCAGCAGCTTGGGTGACACCCAACCCGATCGAACCAGCAGAGCGGCCGCTTTCAACAGCTCGGCATGTTCAATGCCGACCTTGTTCGGGGTGGGGAAACGCACCGGCGTTTCAGTGGCCTCAGAGCTTTCGTCCATACCCCGTCGCTTGATGTCGACATAGTGGCCGAACTCCACCCGAAACTGTTCTTTCGAGCCACTTCTGATGACATCGAGCTGGGCTCGGTGGGCCCCGAGCCGAGCGGCGGTGTGGTCGGCCTTGCGCTCCAACAGGTCAAGCTCGTAGCTGGTACTGCCAGGGCCGGTGTTCTCCGGTTCGAAGTCGGAGTCCGGTTCGTCGAGGTTTTCGGTCCGTGGATCGTGTGCAACCCAACCGGGGGGAGGCGGAGGAGGGCCGGACAGACTATGGGGCTGCGTCGCCGCCTGCCTGAAATCGGCATCAGGTGCCGGTGGCGGAGGTGGAGGGTCGTCAGAGCGGCGATAGCGCGACCCCCCGACTTCATCGGCTTCGGTGTTCCGAGGCGGTAGGGCAGGAGGCGCGGGTGGAGGAGGCGGAACAGTGGCGGAGGTTCCAGCACCAACAGCGCGGCCGACGCGGCCGACGTCGACCGCTCCTTGTTCAACCGACTGATTTGGACTCATCGCAACTCCACCGACAGGGCTCAACTCCGAACGAAGCCTCTTACTCCTCGGTGATCTCCTATCGGCAGGTTTGACCCGACCCTTCAGCATCAACGTAAGGCAACATTGCCGGGCCGACGTTGGCGGTAGCGGCCACAAGGCCGCCCAGCCGTGTGGCACAGTGGTCACATGAAGGTTCGGGGTACCCGATGGGTCATCATCGGCTTGGCGTTGGCCGCTGGTACCAGATGCGGTCTTGCCATCGACTCTGCAGTGCCGGACGAGGCCGAAACCACGCTCGGAGAGAGGCCAACTACCAGCGAATCGACAACCACCACAGCCAAACCCAGCACAACTTCCACCACGGCGGCTACGACAGAAGCGACGGCTGCTAAAGAGACCACGAGCAAAGAGACACCAGCGCCGGCCGCCCCGGCGGGCCAGTCGGGCGACGCCGAACCGGACCTGCTATTTGACTTCGGCGAAGTCCGAGGGTGGGCCGGACTCGGCACCGATCAAGTGACCATCGAGTTCGACCGTTACCAACTTGACGACGGTCGCCAAGGGCCAAGTCTGACCGAAGAGGTGACACTGGCCGGAGCAACCGACCTCTCCTGGCTCAATCAGAATCCGAGACTTCGGACCTACGTTTTGTCACCGGCCGTCGAAGCGCTGGCCCTGGACCCGACCTGGCTGGTCGAGGCCTGCGCCGGCGCCGACTTCCCGCTACCGGTCAGATATCAAACCGTGAACCTGGAGGAGTTCTTGTCGAAGTACTCCTTCGTCGGTCTCAGCTTCGACGACCGGGGCCAGATCATTCGGCTTCGGGATCAAACAGCCTGTTAGTCGCCCGAAGGGTGGCTGGACAGGCGGTACGCCTGGAGCCACAGAACAGTTTCAAAACCCAGTCCGGTCGATAGCGACGCCGACCCGTGATTGGTCGACATGTGCCGGTAGAGGGGCAACCTGCCGGCATCCAACAGGTCGGCAACGGTGCGAGCCACCACCCAACGACCGAGGCCTTGCCGACGATGACTCGGATGCACCAACACGCCAATGTCGGCAAAAGTCTCATCCCAGCTCCAAGTGCCGGCCGAGGCGTAGGCAACCAGGTCGCCTGCGGGCGAAACGCTCAAGACGTTGATAGCCGCTTCGTTGAAATCGTCAAGATCCTCAAGACCCGCCTCGTCCACCTCGTTGGGGACACACTGATCAACCAATGACTGGATGACGTCGACGTCGTCGTTGGTCAGTTGGTGATGCCGGTAGTCGTGAGGAGCGCCCGACATGTCGACGTTGTGCGACGGCAGGACCCGCATGCAAGAGTCGGCCAGGTGGACGAACCCGATTTCGGCCATGTGAGCTGAGAACTGTTCAGCCGACACCGCCGCCGATCCGTCGGCCAGGGAGACGAAACGATCTTCGATGGCCGGGTCGGTCCACACGACGGCCGCCGGGCCAACGTGATAGCAAGTGGCGATGCCAGTGCCCGCCCGGTTGGAGTGGCCGACCACGGTTGTGCCGGCCCGCGTCAACACATCGAGCGGGAGGTCAACGGCTTGAGCCAGGCCCTGCAGGAGGCGCTGCGCCGGTTTGTCGGACGAAGACGGAGACACAGAAGCCAACCTAGCCCGGCCGCATCTTCCGTGAACAACAATATTGGAGCTAGTGTTCAGCCATGGCTTTTGCTTCCTTGCTTCGAAACGCCGTTGTCGGCATCGTGGCCGCGGTCGGCGCGGTGGTTATCACGTTTTTCATCGCCGACGCTATTAGCGGACCGCTTATGGCGTCGCAGCCGGGGGCCGACGGCCCGCAACAGGTTCCTCTCGGCGGCGCTGTCTTCGGAACCGTCTTCGGTGGCGTCGTCGGCACGGTACTGGCGTTCATCACTTCGCGAATGAAGCGGTCGACGTTCGTCTTTGTTCTGATTTGCCTGATCGGTCTTGTGCTGTACGGGCTGTTCGCCTGGACGGCCGCCGACAACCAATCCACCGGCATCTGGCTCAACGTGATGCACCTGGCGGCAGCCGTACCCATCGTCGGTCAGCTCACCCGATGGGTGGCCAGCCGACCTCCGGTGGTGAAAACGGAAACAGCCACCGGAACCGACGCCAGCATCGATTCGACATCAACCGACGACAGCGTCTCGTCCGACTAGCACTTCCTGTCTCGTCCGACTTGCACTTCCTCCGGACGTTCGGCGGCCGGGGTCAACAATGTTCTTCGGCCTGCACCAATGTGAATCACGAATGTGAGTTTGCTACCCAACTCCGGGCACCCGATTTAGTGTGAGTTCACTGCTTGTTGTTTCACCACCAAGCACAGGTCGCTCACCGAAATCGAGGAAGGCAAACCGATGGGCAGGAATGCTCGACGAGACCCACGGTCGCTACCCGCCCGGGTTCTGACCAATATGTGGCGCATCCGGCGCTTCGAAGAAGCGCTCGAAGAGCTTTTCTCCCGCGGCATGTTGCACGGAACAATGCACCTGTCCATCGGTCAGGAGGCGACAGCCGAAGGCGCATGCGGCGCCCTGACCGACGGCGACTTCATCACCTCCACCCACCGGGGACACGGCCACGCCATCGCCCACGGCGGCGACCCGATGCTGATGATGGCCGAACTCCTCATGAAGGACACCGGCTACTGCCGAGGGCGGGGCGGTTCGATGCACATCGCCGATGTGGCCGCAGGCAACCTCGGGGCCAACGGCATCGTGGCCGGGTCCATGACCATCGCCGCCGGAGCAGCACTCACCCAGTCGGTGACCGACAGCGGACGGGTGGTGCTCTGCTTCTTCGGCGACGGCGCCGCCAACGAAGGCTCATTCCACGAGGCGGTAAATCTGTCGGCCATCTGGAAACTGCCGGTCGTCTGGCTATGCGAGAACAACCTGTATGGCATGTCGATGGCCCAGGAACTCTCCACCGCCGGAGGTTCGGTGGCAAACCGAGCCGGCGGCTACGGCATCGAAGGCTTGGCGGTGGACGGCAACGACGTCGTAGCTGTACACGATGCGGTGAAAGGAGCGGCCGACAAGGCCCGAAGCGGCAACGGCCCCACCATTGTTGAATGCATCACCTATCGCTACCGGGGCCACTCCAAGTCGGATCGGAACCTCTACCGAACCCAGGATGAAATCGACCGGTGGCGTGACCAACATGACCCCCTGGCCCGATTCGAGCAACGAGCGCTAGACAGCAAGCTTCTGACCGAGGGCGACATCAGCGCCTGCCGGGCGCAGGCCGCGGCCGACATCACAGAAGCGGTTCGACAGGCACTGCTCCAACCCGATGCCACCGCTGACGACCTGTTGGAGTCGGCTTATGCCTGAGACGCTTGCCTACTCAGCTGCCGTTCGCTCGGCCTTGGAGTTGCTGCTGGAACACGATGATCGAGTGTTCTTGGCCGGCGAAGACATCGGTGTCTACGGCGGAGCCTTCGGGGTCACCGACGGCCTGATCGACCGATACGGACCGGAGCGGATCCGCGACACCCCCATCTCCGAGGACGCCATCGCAGGTATGGCCGTCGGGGCGGCCATCACCGGTCTCCGACCGATCGTTGAAATGCAGTTCTCCGACTTCGTGGTCAACGCCATGGACCCCATCGTCAATCAGGCGGCCAAACTGCACTTCATGTACGGCGGCAAGGTTGAGGTTCCCATGGTGGTGCGGGCTCCTGGTGGCGGTGGCACCGGGGCGGCGGCTCAGCACAGTCAGAGCCTGGAGGCGTGGTTCGCCCATGTGCCGGGCCTCAAGGTGGTCATGCCGGCGACCGTTCAGGACGCCTGCGATCTGCTGCTGTCCGCCGTGGCCGACCCCAACCCGGTGATGCTGCTGGAACACAAGCTGCTGTACAAGACCGAGGGCCCCTTCGTCCGCCCCAAGGCACCGACCGACGTGACCGAACCTCTAGGATCTGCCCGGACAACCAGGGCCGGAACCGACGCCACCATTGTTGGCTACTCGATCATGGCGGTACGAGCCTTGGAGGCGGCCGAACAACTGGCTGAGCGAGGAATCGATGCTGAGGTGATCGACCTGCGCTCCGTCCGCCCGATCGACCACAACACAGTGCGGGCCTCGGTTCGAAAGACCGGCCGTCTGCTGGTCACCCACGAAGCTCCCACAGCGGGCGGGGTAGGCGCTGAGGTGGTGACCGGCGTGGTTGAGTCCGACGCTCTTGACTACCTCCTGGCTCCCGTACAGCGGGTTTGCGGCCTGGAGGTTCCCATGCCGTATGCCCGAGATCTCGAACGGGCCGTCATCCCCCAGGTGGAAGACGTTGTTGACGCCGTAGAACAGCTGGTCAAGGCGTGACCACGCCAACTCAGCCGACCCGGACCAGAGATGTTCGCCTGCCGGCGCTTTCCGCCACCATGGAGACGGCCACCCTGATTGAATGGCGGGTGAACCCCGGCGAGACCGTTACCGAAGGGCAGGCCATCGCCGAAGTCGAAACCGACAAGGTCGACATGGAAGTGGAAGCCCCGTTCTCCGGCACCGTCATCTCACTGGAACTACACCCCGGCGATGAACTCCCGGTCGGAGGTGTACTGGCCACGGTCGATGCCGACGATGACGACCTGCTCGGCTTCCTGGACCAACCGCACTCAACCGAGGTACCCGAATCGGCCGAGGTACCCGAATCGGACAAGTCCGCTCCCATCGTGAAGGCGGTACCGGCCGCCCGGCGACTGGCCCGGGACAGCAGCGTCGACCTGACCCAGCTCACCCCCACCGGGGCAAGAGGTCAAGTCACTGTCGAAGACGTCAAGTCTGTGGTGCAAGAATCGGAGCGGCTCAACACCGAGCGCCCGTCACCTGAATCGCAAGCAACTGAGCCGAACCGAGACCATCGTGTGCAAGCGAACCGTCGAGCAACCGCAACCGTCGTTAGCCGATCAGCGGCCATCCCACAGTTCACGTTGTATCGACAACTCGACCTGACCTATGCCGGAGCCAACAAGTCGGCGGAAGGCTGGACCACTATCTTCGTCCGAGCCTTGGCCGGAGCGCTGCGACAACATCCCGACGTAAACGTCCAGTGGTCCGACGAGACCAGTAGCCCGGTCCCCCTTGACGCCGTTCGGGTCGGCATCGCCGTTGACCGACCCGGTATCGGTCTGACGACGGCAACCGCCACCAACCCTGACCACGGAGACCGCCAGACCGCCGACCGAATGGTGCGCCTCATCATCGACCGAGCCCGGGCGGCTCGGGCCGTACCTGACGACCTGGCCCCGGCGGCGGTCACCCTCTCAAACCTGGGCTCCTTCGGTGTCGACCGCTTCGACGCTCTCGTGATTCCTCCGCAGGCGGCCATCATGTCGGTCGGTGCCATCGCCATGCGTGCTGTCGCCACTGCGACCGGCGGAGTGCGAGCGGCGTTGACCTGCGACGTCGGCCTCACCTTCGACCACCGCATCGCCGACGGAGCCGACGGAGCCCGCTTCCTCGCCACCTTCGCCGACATCGTGGAGCGGTCCCGGTAACCGCCGATTCTTAGACTGCTCACAGAGCCACAATGGTGTGCTGTGGCTATGACTACATTCTCTACGACCAAGTTCGCCGCCGTCACGTTCGCCATAGCAATGGCGGCGGTCGCCGGTTGCACCAACTTCGGTCGACAGAGCGCCGAAGACACCTCCGGTTCCTTTTCGACCCAGCCGGAGGCCGTTGCCGTCTCTGCCGACGGTTCGGCCATCGACCAGCAGGTTCTCGACCGGTCCCTGGAGCTTCTTGACGACGCCTACCAACGCATCGATGGCGCCTGGCCCGGGTTTGATCCTCCCGAACATCCGGTGGTCCTGGCCTGGAAGAACGGCGACAAGCTAATGGCGGCGGTCACCATCAACCACCCAGACCCCGGCGCCCTGGGCGACGCCACCGAAGTTCAGCACGGAGGATCGAATCTCGGTCGGGTACACATCGTCGACGCCATGACACCCGAGGTGACCGAGCGGCTGGAGAACCTGGTCAACTTCGAGTTCGACACCGAAATCGGCGGAGCCGGTTCGTTCCTGATGGAGGCCGATACCGCCGACGACTTCTTCGACCCCGTCACCCTCGACTACGGATCGACGCTGCTGCACGAGATGTTCCACCGCTACCAGGGCCTGAAACCCGAGGTGTTCACCGGAGAGGGGTTCCAGGACGTTGACGGCTACGCCTACACGGCTGACAACATCGAGCTGGCCGCCTTGGAGGACCGGGCGTTGAGGGCAGCCCTGTCAGCCGACAGCGAAGACGGCAGACGTGAGGCAGCCAGGCATGTGGCTGCGCTCCGCCAGGCCCGCATGACCGCCGACGATCGAGTTGTGCTAGATCAAGATCAGGAACTCAACGAAGGCTCGGCCCGCTACATCGAGCATCTACTCGGTGGCGACGACACCAACTACACCTTTCACCAAACCAACTATGAACTGGAATTGGCGGACACGCCGACCGAGCTGGGGCCGGTGAAGGACCACTACGGCTTCGGTCGTTTCTATGCCTCGGGCGCCGCCATGTATCGGCTGCTTGACCTTCTCGGCCACAACGCAGCAGCATTGACCGAAGCCTCAGGCGAGCCGCCGGCCAACTTGTTGGCTGAAGCACTGGGTGTCTCCGATGGCGATGTGGACTCTCTGGTGGATGAGGCCAAAGCCCGCTACGACGCCGACGACGAGCTAAGCGATCTGGCCGCCGATGCCGAGAGGCAGGCGGCCGATGAGCCCAGCCCGTTCGCCGAAGATGATGATGGTGGTGGTGGTGATGGTTTGGTCGAAGGAGACGGCGACATCATCGAGATCACCGATGAGCAAGCCGACTGTCTTGAGCGGGAGTTGGGAGACGGTGAGCAGACCGTTCCCGATGACATCTGGGATCTGTGCGTCGGCAGCCGCTGACCGCTCGGCGGGAACGCTGATCAGGCCGAATCGACCGCCTGGACGGCGGCCAGGATGGCTTTCCGGACCGCTCGCGGATCTTCGGTCATCATGGAGTGACCGATCCCGGCCAACCGTGTGACCGTGACCTGGTCATCCGAGCGCGCCGCCACCAGGCGAGCCGTGCCTTTGGGTGACGTCATCTTGTCCTCGGTACCGACCAGCACCAAGGTGGGAACATCGACCTCGGCCATGGCGGCTGGAGCCTCGCCGTAGTCGGCACAGGCGTGGAAGTCGGCGGTCAACGCGCCGGGCCGACTGTTCTCCACCAAAGCTCTGGCCCCACCCAGCATCCACATGCCGGGAACCGGGTTCAAGCCGACGTGAGCGGCCCGCCCGTGACCCCACGCCGCCATTAGGGCCGCCGCTCTGTCCAGCTCATCGGCTGACGAGGAAATGAGTTCGGGGTGCACGGGCATGGCGTCAGCCGTCCCCATCAACACCAGGGACCGCACGGTGCCGGGGTGGCGACGAGCCGTCTCGAGAGCGATCATTGATCCCATCGAATGGCCGACCAGGTGAACGCCACCATCAAGATTGTCGAGCCCGGCGGCTGATATGAACAGGGCCAGCCAGTCGGCCATATCCTCGATGGATTTCAGCGGCTCACCTTCGCTGCGGCCGTGCCCCGGCAGATCAACAGCAACCGCCCGCAGGTCCCGGTGGGCCAGGAAACGGGTCTGGTTCTGCCACACCGTGCCGTCGTTTCCGGCGCCGTGGATGAGTACCACCGCCGGTCGTTCCGCCATTCCGGGCCCGCTGTAATCGAGCCCGCCGGTGGCGGCGTGGGTTTCGTTTCCGTCTACCTGAACCTTCATCGTTGGCTCGCCTTCAGTGCCCGCTCCAGGTCTTCGACAATGTCGACCGGGTCCTCCAGACCGACCGACAAGCGAATCAGATCCTCGCCGATTCCGGCGGCCTCCAACTGCTCGGCCGACATTTGCTGATGGGTGGTCGACGCCGGATGGATCACCAGTGTCTTGGCGTCGCCGACGTTGGCCAAATGCGACGACAGCCTGACTGCCTCTATGAACTTGCGACCGGCGTCCCGCCCGCCTTTCACCCCGAAGCTCAAGATGGCTCCCGCTCCTTTGGGGTAGAGGCGAGCGGCCAGTTCGTGGTCGGGGTGGGAGGGAACTCTAGGGTGGCGAACCCAGGCAACGGCGTCGTTGGCCTGCAACATGGCCAGCACGGCATCGGTGTTGTCGACGTGGCGGGCCATGCGAAGGGGCAACGTCTCCACTCCCTGGAGGATTTGAAAGGCGTTCGGTGGGCTCATGCAGGCGCCAAAGTCCCGCAGGCCCTCTGCCCGGGCCCGCATCCCCAACGCTGACGGGCCGAACTCTTCGGCAAACGTCAGTCCGTGATAGCCGGCGTACGGTTCGGTGAGTGTCGGGTGTTTGCCCGAGGCTTCCCAATCGAAGCGGCCGCCGTCGACGATGACGCCACCCAGCGCCACGCCGTGACCGCCGATGAACTTGGTTACCGAATGCATCACGATGTCGGCGCCGTGTTCGATGGGGCGGATCAGGTAGGGGGTGGAGAAGGTGGAGTCGACCATGAGCGGGAGCCCGTTGCGATGGGCAACGTCGGCTACCGCCTCAATGTCGAGAACTTCGATTCCGGGGTTGCCCAAGGTCTCGGCGAACACCACTTTGGTGTTGTCCTGAATGGCGGCCTCAAACGCCGCCGGGTCGCGGGGGTCGACGAAGGTTGTCTCGACGCCGTAGCGGGGCAGGGTCAGGCTCAACATGTTGTAGGAGCCGCCATAAATGTTCTTCGAGGCCACGATGTGATCGCCGGCGTTGACCAAGGCGGTAACCGCCAGGTGGAAGGCTGCCTGGCCACTGGCGGTGCACACCGCCCCCACTCCCCCTTCGAGAGCGGCCAGGCGTTCCTCCAGGACGGCCACCGTCGGGTTGGAGATGCGGCTGTAGATATGGCCCGGGACCTCGAGGTTGAACAGCGCAGCCGCTTCCTCGGTGTCGGGGAATGAGTAGCTGGTGGTGTAGTAGATGGGAACCGCCCGAGCCCCCGTTGTCGGATCGGGCTGTTGGCCGGCGTGCAGGCTCAGCGTGTCGAAGCGGAGGAAGTCGGGTTCAACCATGATTCGAGGATAGTTGCTGGTCGACGCGGGCTACCCACCGTCTGTCCACGACCTCCGTTACCCCAAGGCCCGTTCCGCCGCCTCGAAGTCCCGACGGGC
>JAHDFR010000050.1:16257-29210 GCA_020628065.1 Acidimicrobiales bacterium | reverse complement strand
CCAGAATCTGCTGATCAACGGCAGCTTTGAGTCGGTGATCCTCCCCGACGCAACGCTATGGGACGTCGTCCAGGAGGGTTGGACGAGTTCTCGTGCCGGCAATGTGATTGAGACGTGGGAGGGAGGCTATGAACAAGTTGATGCACCAGACGGCCGCAATCTGATTGAGTTGAATGGTGACGGCGCTGATTCGATTAGTCAGACTGTTGCTGTGGTTCCGGGTGCTGTGTATGAGGTTTCGTACCGGCATCGGGGTCGGGCTACTCGCGAGTCGATGCAGGTGTCGGTGAATGGGCGGGTGATTGCCACTTCGAGTTCCCCGACGTTCTCGTGGGGTTCGATTACGGCCCCATTTACCGCTGGGCCGGATGAGACTTCGGTGACGTTGCAGTTGACGTCGCTAATCAATGGATCGGTTGGGAACCTTGTCGACGACGTCAGGCTCATCCGAATCCGCTGACGGCGGTGAACGACTGGTGCCTTCCCATTGTTGGTCGGCGCCTCATGTTGCAACCGGCGGCAGCACACGTCCAGGCCGTTGATTGGCGCCGTTAACGCCTGGGTAAGTCGGCTACCGCCAAGCTGAACTGGCGGCCCTCGACGTCGGACACGGTGAGCGTCACGTCGAAGACGGCTTCGGTGGCCGGATCGAGCAATCCGCACACCGCCGTCTGGTCGGCGCTGAGAATGATCGGGCTCACTCCGCAGTCCATAGCCTCGTAGGCCAACGGCTCAGCCAGCGTGGTGTTGAGAGCGTCGACCGCCGCCTGCTCGAAACTGTCAACCGCTTCGGCGGTGATGACGTTAGTGGTCGACAGGTCTACCTGACCGGTGGGCATGATCTCGGCGGCAACGTTGATCGCGCCCTGCTGCTCGGTCAGAGCTGAACACATGAACACGTCACCCGATCGTGCCTCTGTCATATCCGGACACGTAACCGTGAGCGGGCCCAGACCGATGACGTCGGCCATGGGGCCGCTGATGAGCTGCTCGGTGGCCGCTCGGGGCGACGCCGGAGGTACTTGCTCCGCCGAGTCCTCGCCACTTTCGTCGCCCGACGAGCAGGCGACGGCCAGCAGCGCCAGAAACGACACTGTCAGCAACATCGCCACTGAACGTGACGCAGTTCGTCGCATCTCCACCGGCAAGGGACTTCCCATCTGGCCGTAGTGTATTGGCTGACGATACGGAGTCGGGTCATGGCATCACCAGTCGGCCGACGGCCTTGTCCGTTTTCCGCCAGCAATTGCTATCTAGCTGGGATAAAACTGGAGCTATGGATGACACCTCCACAGCGGTTGAAGGTTCGACCCGGTTAACGTCGGGCCCGAGACCCACGTCGTCGCCATCGGTTCATACGGCCCACAGCCTCGACCACAACGCCTGCTACTCGGCCATCTCCCGCAAAGACGCCCGCTTCGACGGACGGTTCTACACCGGTGTCACCAGCACCGGAATTTTCTGTCGCCCGTCGTGCCCGGCCCGGACCCCGAAGCAGGCCAACGTTCGCTTCTACCTGCATGCGGCCTCTGCCGTCGACGCCGGATTCCGGCCCTGCCGACGCTGTCGACCGGAGCTGGCACCCGGCCATCGGGAGTGGAACCGCCGCCAGGATTTGGTCGGTCGGGCGGTGAGCCTTATCGACCAGGGAGCACTGGACCACAGCAGCGTGGCCGACCTGGCCGCCGGGCTGGGGGTGAGCGATCGCCATCTTCGCCGAGAGCTGCAGGCCGAACTCGGCACCGGCCCGGTACAGCTGGCGCAGACCAGGCGCCTGTGGTTAGCCCGCACGCTGCTGGACCAAACATCACTGCCGGTCAGCGACATTGCCTTTGCTGCCGGATTCTCCAGTATCCGACAATTCAACGACGTGTTCAAAGAGGCGTTCGCCGCCACCCCCAGCGAGTTGCGACGTAGACCTCGGGCCGACCCCAACCTCCCCCGCTCGCTGGCACTCCGGCTTCCCGTCCGAGGTCGACTCGACTGGTCGCACCTTCACGGTTTCCTGGCGGCCCGGGCCATCGACGGCCTCGAGTACGCCGACGACACATCGTTTACCCGCCTGTTGCCTGACGGGTCCGTCACGTTGGGCGGGAGCGAGAATATGGCGCCGGGAATCGGGACAACCAGCCTTCGAGTCGAGTTCATGGTGGACGATCTGAGTTCGCTTTCCCACTACATTCCCGTTCTGCGGCGCGTCTGCGATCTCGACACCGATACCGACGCCGTCACCGAAGCACTTCGAACCGACCACAACCTGGCCCGGTTGCTCGACCAACCGGTTCCCCGGCTTCCTGGAGCGTTTGACCGATTCGAAGTGGCGGTCAGAGCAGTAGTAGGTCAGCAGGTCAGTGTGGCCGCCGCCCGGACCACATTGGGACGCCTTATCGCCCTCGGTCCAACAGTCTCAGCGAAGACAGACGACGATCAACCGAGTGGCCGCTTTCCCACCCCGGAAGAACTTTTGGCAATGGATCTTGACCAGGTCGGCATGCCGGGCCAGCGCCGGCAAACTCTCGTGCGGCTGGCCGAGGCAGTGGCCGGCGGCACGGTTGATCTGACCGACGACGTCAACGTCGACCACGTGGCCAAGAGCCTGCTGGCCATACGTGGGGTCGGACCGTGGACCGCCGGCTACATCGCCATGCGGTCCTTCCAACATCCCGACGCCTGGCCGGACAACGACCTGGTGCTCGCACAAACGGCTGACAGGGCACTGGGCCTGGATCGAGCCGCCTTAGCCGAACGGTCCAAGAGCTGGAGCCCGTGGCGGGCCTATGCAGCGCTGGCCTTATGGCGCCATTCAGCCCGGCCCGCCGAGTCGACGGCTGCCGACGACATAACAACCAACTAAGCCCCTGGAGATAGGGAGAGATTGATGACTTCAAGAACAGTAAGCACTCCACCGACTCAGACCCGAACCGATCAGAAGCTTCGCCACCGCTCCTACCCCACTCCGGTCGGACCCTTGACCGTGGTGGCCGACGTGGGTGATAACCCAGCGGTGGTGGCAGCCGGATTCTGCCCGGTGGGCGACCTCCTCGACCGGATGGGGCTGGACAGTACCGAGGCTCCGGAAGCAACACGTTTGGCGCCGTTTGACGCCCACATCAAGGCCTACATCGGCGGCGACGCTCAAGCGCTGGACCGGGTGGCCACTCGCCAGCCGGGCACCCCAATGCAACAGCAGGTGTGGTCCGGACTGCGGGCCATTCCGGTCGGCAGCACCGCCACCTACACCGAACTGGCGGCCACCACTGACAGCCCGAAGGCGGTCCGGGCGGCCGGCACCGCCTGCGGGCGCAACCTCATTGCCCCGTTCGTTCCGTGCCATCGGGCATTGCGTTCGGACGGTTCGCTGGGCGGCTACTACTACGGCCTACCGGTCAAGCGCTGGCTGCTTGAGCTGGAGGGCGTCGACATAGGGAGCTGACGGTGTCAACTGTCCGGCATCAACTGACGGCATCAAGTGATCGCGATACCGGGAGATGATGTTGTAGTTGCCAATACTGTATGCAACAATACGATCTCGTGGACGCCCACCCTTCCTCCGCTGCTGATCCGCCAACCGGTGAACGCTGCGATCACGAACTGAACTCACCGCCGTGGCTTCGGGTTGAGTCCACGCTGATGGCCACCGCCAGGGCCGTTCGCCAGGCCTACGATCATGCACTGGCCCCCTTTGATCTCAACCTCAACATGGCCAGCTCGTTGGCCTATCTGGCCATGTTCGGCCCCATGACCCAAACAGTCCTGGCCGATCGCCTCTGCATCGGCCGGGCCGCCGCCGGCACCTACATCGACCGGCTGGAAAAGCGCAACCTGGTCGAACGCCAGGCCGATGCCGACGATCGGCGGGTCTGGGTCGTCAGCCCGACTGAAACCGGCTTCGAGCTGGCCGAAAAAGTGGCGCTGATCGACGAACAGATCAGAACGCAACTGCGGATCGGCATCGACCACACCGAGCGACAGGCGCTGGCCAACGTGCTGGTTCGCCTGCAAGAAAATGTCTCCCCACTCATCTCTCCCGAAAGTGAGATCAAGCCATGACAACCCAGAACAATCCCGGCATGCTCAACGAGGCGGTCATCATCGACGCCGTCCGAACACCGGCCGGCCGACGAAACGGCATGTTGAAGGACTGGCATGCCGCTGATCTGGCCGCCCACGTCCTCAAGGCGTTAGAGGAACGCAACGGCATCGACCCGGCCATCGTCGACGACGTGGTGATGGGCTGCGTGATGCAGGTCGGAGAGCAGTCGCTCAACATCGGCCGCAACGCCGTACTGTCGGCCGGTTGGCCCGAGTCCATTCCGGCCACCACGGTCGACCGTCAGTGCGGATCGAGCCAGCAGGCCGTGCACTTTGCCGCCCAGGGCGTCATCGCCGGCGCCTACGACGTGGTGATCGCCGCCGGAGTCGAGGGCATGACCCGTACCCCCATGGGTGCCAGCGTAGTCAAAGGCGAGATGGGATGGCCCTTCCCGGCCGACATGCAAGCCCGCTACGAAGACACCGGACTGCCGCCCCAGGGAATCGGGGCCGAGATGATCGCTGACGAGTACGGCATCACCCGCGAAGACCTCGACACCTTCGGGGCCGAAAGCCAGCGCCGGGCCGCCCAAGCCACCGAAGAAGGCCGATTCGAAAACGAGATCATCCCCGTTCCGGTCGAGATCGACGGCGAAACCGTCATGATGACCCGAGACGAAGGCATCCGTGAAGGCACCACGGCCGAGACCCTGGCCGGACTCAAGCCGGCATTCAAGGAGGACGGCAAGATCACGGCCGGCAACTCGTCGCAGATTTCCGACGGTGCGTCGGCCATGTTGATCATGAGCCGCCAGAAGGCCGAGGAGCTGGGACTCAAGCCTCGGGCTCGCTTCCACAGCTTCTCCGTGGTCGGCACCGACCCGGTAACCATGCTCAAAGGCCCGATTCCGGCCACCGAGAAGATCCTTGAGCGCTCCGGACTATCGATGGATGACATCGACCTGTTTGAGGTGAACGAAGCGTTCGCTTCGGTGGTGCTGGCCTGGCAGAAGGAGCACAACGCCGACCTGTCGAAGACCAATGTAAACGGCGGCGCTATCGCTCTTGGCCACCCGTTGGGAAGTTCGGGCACTAAGTTGATGACCACGCTGCTCAACGAACTTGAGCGCACCGACGGCCGTTATGGACTTCAGACCATGTGTGAGGGCGGTGGCTTGGCCAACGCCACCATCATTGAGCGGGTCTGACCGTCCATCAATCAACTGCTATCGACAATTTGTTCACTGAACACACGAAGGATTTTTTGTTATGCCACGAATGAACCTCGAAGGAAGCTCAGCGGTTGTCACCGGCGGTGCCTCAGGCATCGGTGAGGCCAGCGCCCGCCAGTTGGCGGCCGCCGGGTCGAGGGTTGTTGTTGCCGATCTCAACGAGGACCGGGGTCAAGCGGTGGCCTCCGAGCTGGGTGGCTTGTTCGTCAAGTGTGACGTGTCCAGCATTGAGGACGCCCAGACGGCGGCAGCGGCCGCGGCGGAAATGGGTCCACTGCGTGCACTGGTGAATTCAGCCGGCATCGGCTGGGCGGCTCGCACCATCAACCGTGACAACAGCCCCATGGATCTCTCGGCGTTCGAACGGGTGGTCAAGATCAACTTGATCGGTTCGTTCAACATGTTGAGCCAGTGCGCTTCGTTGATGGCGCAGACCGAAGCGGTCGATGAGGACGGATCGAAGGGAGCGGTGGTCAATATGGCTTCAGCCGCTGCGTTCGACGGCCAAATCGGCCAGGCCGCCTATTCCGCCTCCAAGGGCGGCGTGGTCGGCATGACGCTGCCTATCGCCCGTGACCTTTCTGCCGCCGGTATCCGGGTCAACACTATTGCACCTGGGCTTATCGACACCCCGATTTACGGTGAGGGTGAGCAGTCGGACCAGTTCAAGGCTCACCTGGGTCAAAGCGTGTTGTTCCCCAAGCGTCTCGGCTCCGGCGAGGAGTTGGCTTTCATGGTGATGGAGTGCATCACCAACCCGTACATGAACGGCGAGACCATTCGGGTGGACGGCGGCATCAGGATGCCGCCGAAGTAACTCCGCCCCAGGTGGCACTCAGGCGGGACCAACCAATAAGGCCAAAAAGAAAGGGAGATCGAGACCTGAGTCATCTCGATCTCCCTTGGCCTTTTGGGTGACGGAACTTCCCTCGGTGATGCCTAGCAGCGTCTCCGGATTCCGTGCTGCCCGTTCGCCCGGGGGTGGTCAGCAAGCTTATGATTCGCCCTGGGTAGGCTTTGCGTATTATAAGATAAGAATGTTACTGCTTCAACCGATATGGGGAACGGGGAAGCGTGCGGCGTGGCAACAGACAACAATTCTCAGAAGCAGCGAGCCCGAACCAGGCCGACGGGTCAGCTTCATCTAGCGTCTTTCACACCAGCGACGAACTCGACGCCGCCGTCCAACGGTGGCTGCGAGACACCATCCAGCCGGGAGACATGGTTCTGGTCGGAGGCTCCACGGTAGTGTCACGATTTATACAGCGGAGGCTGAACAGCGACTACACCCACGCCGCTCTTGTGACCGGCGAAGGAACCATTGTCGAGTCCTACGACTATCGCCTGTCAATGGGCGAGAACGACGACGGAGTGACCGAAACCAACCTGACCGACTTTCACGCCCGCCACGCCAAGATCGGCGTGCTCTCGGTATACCGCCCGGAGGGTCTTGACGTGAACGCCGTTCTCGAGCAGATACAGCGGCACTCCCAACGACACATCCCCTACCCAACGGCAGGCATGGTAGTGCTGACCCTAGCGGTCACCACCACCCGCATTGCCGACCGGCAACGACGCGGCTCACTCCGGGAACGACTGCTTCGACGCCTGGTGGTGAGCCAAATCAACATGGCGGCCGACGGCGACAAACAAATGCACTGCGCCGAGTACGTGACCCGCATGTACTGGTCGGCCGGCCTGGCACTTCACTTTCGCCAGCTGACACTGGCTCACAGCAACGACGGCGGTCTTGTCATTCACGACCGGCCGGTGGCCACACGGCCGGCAAAAGAGGTAGACGTCGAGCAGACCCGAAGGCGCCGGCCTCAGAGGTCGACGGCGACCATGTCCATCGTCGCCCGGTCGGCCCCACTTGCCGCATTCGATCTGTGTCGGTCCCTGGCGAAACGTCGAGGAGACCGGACGCCGGTAGACCTGGCCGACGTGGTGTTTCCCCCTGACCTTGCCGCCGCCGCCCCGATGGTGCAGGTGGGAAGAATCCAAGTCGACCACCGAGAGCTGACCATCCGATCCCTTAACAGAGCGCTACCCTGAGGTAACAAGCGAAGTGACTATGAGAGCAACTAAAGACGATACGAGACAGAAACTGCTGGAAGCCGGACGAGAGCTTCTGGTTGCCGATGGCCTGCGACAGGTCATCGATATTCGATTGACCGACGTCCTCGAGCTCGTCGGCCTGACAACCGGCGCGGCCTACAACATCTGGGACTCCCAGGACGAGTACCGGACCGAGCTGGCCATCTACGTGGCCAAGAACCTGGAGTGGGCCGATGATCGCCTACTGCGGGACTCTCTTACCGAGATGCCAACCGACGTGCCGCTGGAGCAGTGGATCACGGCGGCCGGCGACGCCTACTTCGAAGCGTTTACCGCACGATGGGACTATTTCATCCTGCTTCAGTTCTGGGGCGTGAAGAACCCGGACGAGGAGCTGATAGCGGCCATCAAGGCAGGCTACGACATGGTTCATCAACGGCTGCTCTTCCTGTTCCAGGTCACCGCCGACATGTACAGCCTCGAACTTGAAGAGCCCTACACGTTCGACGACATGGCCGTGGCGGCAACCGCCATCTGCGAGGGGCTGGCCATTCGCCACCGGTTCGAGCCTGAGCGGGTGAGTTCGGCAGCCGGCCCGCTATTCAGTGACCTCATGCTCCGGTTCACCAAGAGCATGACCGAGGCCAAATAGGCTCCAAGGGCTCAAAAGCACCACGGGCAACTCCTCGGTAACGGCTTATCGAGTTGGCCGTCAGCCGTTCATGGCCCTATGCAGGTGACCTATCAGGGTCGCCGCTTCAACATCATCATTGTGGTGTAACTCAACTGCTTCACGTCCGGCCTTGCCCATGGTTTCAAGGTCGGCGACGGGAGTGTCAAGAGCAGCCGCCATGGCCGTCACCAGCGCCTCCACATTGCCCGGCGCAACCAACCAACCATTCTCACCGTGACGGACCAACTCCGGGATTCCGGCGATGGTGGTGCTGATGACCGGGCGACCGATGGCCAAGGCTTCCATGATGACCACGGGAAGACCTTCAGCGAAGCTGGGTAGCACCATCACCTGCGAACGTTCGAGCTCTTGGCGAACCTCTCCCCCGCTTTTCCATCCGAGGATCCGGATGGATTCCGAGGCACCGGCAGCATCAATGCGACGCTGCATCATGTCCCTGAACTCACCGTCGCCGACGAACGCCAACTCAAACGATCGGGTCTTCAGTAACTCGATGGCCGCCTCCAACAGCAGCATCGGTGCCTTCTGTTCGGTCAGCCGACCGATAAACAGAAATCGTTGCCTATCAGGCAACGGCGACGGCGGAGTGGCCAGATAGCTTCCATCCACCGCGCAACGGACCTTCACGATCTTGTCCCAGTGGGCGTAGTCGGTCCATCGGCACAGTTGACTACGGCAATAGTCGCTGATAGCCGCCGTGAAGGCAGAACCGCTAACCTTGCGGCCCAGACTCAGCGCCGCCGGGGAGTCAAACTCCTCCGGGCCGTGAATGGTCAAACTGTAGGTGCCGCCCGACAGGATCGACCACAGCAGTGCCACCGTGGCCGAATTGGTGCCGAAGTGGGCGTGAACGTGATTGATGCGCCTGTCGTTGAGCATCGACGTCAAGGTGGCAGCCTCGGCCAGGTAGGCCAAGTACTTGGACCGGCTGGTACCGGCCGCCCGGGCCAGCGTGGTGGCCTCGGCCAGGGCCGACGCTACCGCCGCCGGGCTGGCCACGGCGGTCAACATCGACTCGGTAAGCACCTTGTTGCGATCCAACAGCACCGTGGTCTTCACGATCTCGGCCTGGTCGCGCTCGTCGGGCAAGGGCTCGGTCACCCGCCGAATGGTGAACCGCTCCACCTCTACGCCCTGACGTTCCAGCGCTGCTATCTCTCGACGAATAAAGCTGTGACTGGTCTTGGGATACTGGTTGACCAGATAGGCGACTCGCACCGATGTTCTCCTGCCGTTTCAGTTCTTGACTCGAGCGCCGGAATCCGACCCGCCGTCGTCGTCGGCCACTATTCGAATCGGCACGTCGAGAGCCGCCGACAAGAGTTGAGACCGCTCTTCGGCGGCAAACACTTCCAAGGCTAGATCGGAGCCGATGTTGCGTGGCGCAACCATGATTTCCAGACCGTCATCGTCGTGGCCGACGGAGATCTGTGAAATCGCCCGATTATGCCCCCGATCAAGCCCGATTGCCACTCGCAGCAAACCGGCGAGCACCCGCACACGATGGCGATCGGCGTCATCAAGCCGTGCGAACTCTTGGTGTTTCTTCACCGACGGGTGGCTCTTGCGGTGGTATCGGGCGACCATAGCCAACAGCTCAAGCTCCCGGTCGGTGAACCCGGTGAGCTGCTCGGAGTTCCGCACGATGTAGTAGGTGTGTTTGTGATGGGCGGCATGGGAGAGGAACAACCCGACGTTGTGCACCAAGGCCGCCATCTCCAACAATTGGCGTTCCCACGAACCAAACCGATGAAGATCGGCAGTTTCGTCGAACAGCCGAAGGGCGTGCTTGGCGCATGTTTCGGCGTGGACGGCGTCGGGGTCGAGTTGGTGGGCCAAACGCCAGGCGTTGGATCTACGAAGGTCAGCCAATCGCCGGCCGCTCATGCCGGTCTCAAGGCGGTCATACAGAACGCCCTCGCGAAGGGCGAAAGGTGAGACGGTCAGGGTCTGCACGTTGAACAGCTTGAAAGCGACCTGCAGCAGGAGCGCTCCGGCCAAGATGATGTCTTCTCGTTTCCCGTCGAGTCCGGGGATGGCGGAGCGTTCGCCTTTCGGCGTCTCGATTAACAGTTGGACCAGCTCGTCAAGCTCGTCGGCAGTGAGCGTGAGCGTACCTGCCCCGGCATCATCGACAGTTCCACTGCGGGCGGCGGCCATCGCGGCCAGATTTGTGATGGTTCCCGAACATCCGATGACCACCGCGTGGTCCAACGACGCCAAGTCGTTGGCCACCGGCGTCACCATGTTGCGAATATGCTTGCGGCATCGAGAAGCCGCTTTGGCCTGTTCTTTCGCCTGCTTGCGTCCGCTCTGCTCGCGATCGATTTCGGCGAAGAACATGTCGGTCAGGCGGATCGCCCCCAACTTGATGGAACGTGCCGCCAGTACCTGCTCGCCTTCGCCGACCAGAAACTCGGTGCTGCCTCCGCCGATATCGATCATGAACAGTCTCTGATCGAAGACCGGTAGAGCCTGAAGCACGCCAAGGTGGATGAGTCTGGCCTCCTCAACGCCACTGATCACTTCAATCTTTAGACCGGTTTGCTCCAGAACCCGATCGAGGAACTCTTGTCGGTTATCCGCTTCGCGAACCGCGCTGGTGGCCACCGCGGCCACCGTGGCCTCGTGACTGTCGGCCACCAGCAGCATTCGGGTCAAGGCGGCCACCCCTCGCTCCATGGCCTGCTCCGACA
This sequence comes from Acidimicrobiales bacterium, assembly GCA_020628065.1. Taxonomy (GTDB): domain Bacteria; phylum Actinomycetota; class Acidimicrobiia; order Acidimicrobiales; family SZUA-35; genus JAHELU01. Next base: position 18,498 of record JAHDFR010000050.1, on the reverse strand, counting down.
GGCGCTTCATTTCGCCCGCCCCCTCGCCCAGCCGCACCGACTCCTTCTCGGTGGTGATGATGTCAAAGCCGCCTGACGCCAACGCCCGAGCCACCACCATATGGAACGAATTGGTGCCAATGTCGATAGCGGCCACGACCTGACCGGGACGACCGGTCAGCTCGGAACCACTGCGGGAGCGAGCAATCGCTCCAGCACTCGTCGTCGGGTTCGACGACGGGCTGGGCGGGAACGAACCTTCAGAAGTGGACACCGATCTACGATGGTAGCGGTGAGCTGGATTGTACGTGTCGCACCGCTGACCCAAGTCGACTCCGAACAGCAGGTCGACTCACCGTTCGAGGCCATGATGTCACTGCTTTGGGACTTGGGAACCTCCGGCATCGCCGAAGTCGACGGGAAGCTGCTGGCCGGTTTCGATAACTACGCCCGTGCTGTCGAAGCCCTTGCGGTTCTTGAGCAGGATGCCTCCCAACCCACGAGCCAAGGCATTGTTCAGTTCAACTTCACATTGGAACCGGTCACCACCTACCCGCAAGACACAGCCACCGCGACAGCGAGACTCAGTTGGCCTGACGGTGCGGTCGAGTTCTCACTATCGACCGCCGGGGCGTTCGGTCACGGACGGCATCCAACCACCGTGATAGCCCTCGACCTTCTGTCTACCTCGCTGGCCGCTCACTCCGGGCCGGAGCCTTTGTCTCTACTGGACGTGGGCACCGGAACCGGCGTTCTTGCCATCGCCGCCGCCAAGACCGGGCGGGCATCGGTCACCGCGGTCGATATCGATCCGTCGGCCCTGGCTGTGGCGGCGACCAATATTGGCAACCACGGTGTGCCGGTGGCGCTGGTTGACGACTCGGTTGAGTCGCTGGTTGGCTCGGGCCAGTCCTTCGATCTGGTGGTGGCCAACGTGTTGTTGGCTGAACATCGGATACTCGCCCGCCACCTGGCCCGATTGCTCACCGCCGATAGTCCGTCCGATCAAGATGTTGACCGCACTTCGGCCCGACCGTCGGGGCTCCTGGTTTCCGGCTATCTCAACGGTCAGACAGAGGAACTGATAGAGCTGTACCGGTCGGTGGACCGCCGCCTTGAACCGGTGTTGTCGGTCTACCGGGGTGAGTGGGTCGGCCACGTCATCCGCCGCTGACCGGTGCCCCGCTAGCCGCCGGGTGGAGTGGCCAGGGGTTGTCCCAGTTCGCAGGCTTCACGATCGTCGTCGGTGTCGAGGTCGTAGACGTCCTCGCCGAACACCACCACCGGTTCGCTGAGAAACGCCGGGCCGTCACCATCACCGACGCAGTCAACGTCAGCGGCGACAGGCACGCAACCTCCGTAGTTGGAGTGACAAATGGCGACGTCGCCGTCTTGACCTTCGGTCGACGCTCCGGCCCCGTTCGACGATGAGTCACCGTCGAGGCCTTCGGTCGACGACTCGTCACTTCCGGCTGCTCCGGTGGCGCTGCCCACACCGTCGCCAACCGTTGTCAGGCCTTCAATGACCAGTGGCGCCCGTGGTTCCGTGGTGCTGGTTGACTCGGCCGGGTCCTCGGTGGGCAGGCTGATTGACCCGGACCTCTCGGGAATAGTGATCTCGCCTTCGGCTCCGGCCTCGATCTCAGCGCCGTCGTCGTCACCGTTCAAGAGACTGGACAAGGCAACGATCAGGAGCACAATCAGACTGACTCCGGCCACGATCGAAACACGATTCCGATGCCAGATTTCGGCCAGAGTAGCGTCGCCGTCACCCGAGGAAGAGCCGCCTATCCCACCGGCGAAGGGGGCCGACTTCGATCGCATTGACCGCAGATCGGAGATGCCCGGCCGCTTGAATGAGCCCAAGCCGGCGTCGGAGTCACGCACACCGGGGCCATCCACCTCAGTTTGTCTCGTCCCGTCGGTGTCGTCTCTCGGGAGTCCGGCCGGCGGGATGACCGGACGTTCGACTGCGAAGACACTGTCTTTGACCGCACCATCATCACTCAGATCGCTACCGAACGCAGCACGGCCGGCGGGACCGACATCAGCGCTGTCAGTGTCAGTGTCATTGGCACTGACACTTTCATTGGCACTGTCGCTGTCGCTGTAGCTGTCACCGACATCAGCATCAGCATCATCGTGAGCGTCGGTGTCGCCGTTGTGGTTGCTGTCGAATTGCAGAAGATCTTCGGCGTCGAACGGCCCTTGACGCACGGTTGCGTTGGGGTCGATCTCCGGCTCCTCAACCGCGGCCGCCGA
>JAHDFR010000050.1:3953-16157 GCA_020628065.1 Acidimicrobiales bacterium | reverse complement strand
CTTGACGCACGGTTGCGTTGGGGTCGATCTCCGGCTCCTCAACCGCGGCCGCCGAGGCCGGCCTTCCACTGCGTTCAATCTGCTGGTCGTCGACACCAGGCAGAGGCTCGCCGAAATCGTCACTATCTGATTCGAGTTCCAGCCCGTCGAGTGAAGGCATCACGTCAGTCGGGCGATGTTCCCCGGAGGTCGACACATCAAGTTGGAAAGCCTTGTCCAGCCTGAGGTCGAAACCCGCCGGATCCACCGTCGAAAGGGCCGTGACGGCGTCCGAGTCATCAGCCGTACCCCGCTCGGGCACTACGAAGAGTGTCTCTCCTCCGGTCAGCTCAAGACCGGGTTCGGTCCACGCCCCGGGTAGTTTCAGCGCACCGTTGGCGGCGTCGCCCGGTTCCCTCGGAGTCGACAGTGTCTCCGGTGACCGGTCGTCCCGATCAGCCCAATCAACGTCGTCCATTGCCGTAACGTCATCCGGATCAACGGCAACTGGGTCAACGGCAACCGGATCAACGTCGTTTCGATGTACGTCAACCGGATCGACGTCAACAACGTCGGCCGGCTCCAGCACTGAGAGCTGCGCGTCGACCTCTTCGTCCACCGCCCGAGACTCATCCGGCTCTGGGGCGAGTTCGCCCATCATTGCCCGACGGGCGTCGTCATCCAGCACCACCGTCACCGGGTTGCCTGGATCGGTGTGGCGAGCGACTTCGAGACCGTGCCCACCGGCCATGTGAGCCCGTTTGTCATCTTGCTCTCGCAGATGGAGCCATCGACGGTAGATGTTCGTTCCGAGACGAGCGGACACAGTGAACGTCAGCTTGCCGTGCGTAGGCCAGTCAACCGGTAGATCGACGCGCCCGGACTCGTCGTTGCGCTGGCTTGGCCGGTGAAGAGCCAGATCTCGCCAGCGGGCGGCGATGGCGAAACAGATCGATGAACGACAGAAGATCAATCCGCCGTCGGTGGCAACAAGCTGAAACTCGTCGTCACCGAGACGTCGACCGCGCCGCTTCGCTTCCAGCTCCAATACCTCATCGATGCCGTACAAGCGGACCGAACCGTGGTCGAAGTAAACCCCCGGATTCAGAGGGTCCAGAAACTGACGCAAATCTCCGGACGGCGTGTGCCGGTCCAGCGTTGTCACAACATCTCTTGACATCCACTAGACAAAATAGCCGAAATAACGTTCAATATCACCCAGAATTTCTACCCATATTCTTTAATAAGAAGCCATGTTGTTGTGCAAGCATGTCTAAATAGATAGTGAGATCACCGAGTCAGATTTCCCCTTCAAAGGTCAATCACCTCGGTCGAAGCACAGGGGGCGATTCCTAACGCCGGCAAGAAACCAATCAACTGCCACAGCAACCCGTCTTTAGCTCCAGCAACAACAAGTTGATAGGATTCAGTCGCTGGGACACTGGACAGGAAACATGGACGCCACCACAGGGACAACAAAGCTTTCAGGCCGCAGGCGCGCCCTGATGGGAGTGGCAACAGCCATCTGCCTAAGCGCCGTCCTGGCCCTGTCTCCTCAGCCAACGTCAGCCGACAGTTACCCAAGCGCCTGCCCTGAGCTCACCGACTCAATCACCCGCCTCTATTACGCCTACCTGCAACGGCCACCGGACGCCAACGAGTTCCACATTTGGACCGACCGGTATAAGCGGGGCGAGGCCAGCCTGGCCGACATCTCAAGCAGCATCCTGCGTTCCGACGACTATCTTCAGCTCCACGGGACTCCCTCAGATCGCCAATTTGTAGAAGCGACGTACCGAAACATTCGCAACGAACGTCCAAGTGCGAACGACCTGGGTCACTGGACAAGCGTCATTGAGCGGGGCTACCCCAGAGCCCTCATGGTCCTCACCATGACCGAAACCGAGGAGTTCACCGCGGCCACCGACACCGTCCCTCCGCTAGCCGGCTACCACCAGTGGTATCCACCCGGCACCCACTGGTACTGCGGTTCCGGAACCGACCAGCAGCACAGTGTCATCCCCCTCGGCCAGGGCACCTTTTATGTGGACATGATGTTCAGGAATACCGGAGAGGCAGCCGACTCAACCGGGGCCTTTTCCCTTCAGGTCCCCACCCGAAGACCACTCCTTCTTGGCCAAGGGACACTGCCGGAGAATTCATACGACTACCGGTGGGATCAACGGGTCGACAGCAACGGAAGCCTCGGCGGATTTATATCAGTATCCGCTGAGCAGGACACATCCTGGACAATTGTGTTCACACCTCGCAGCATCGGAGACAAAAGGCGCGGCTGGGAGATCCGCCCATAGTGCTATCACACCGCCTCCTGTGAACGTGTGCAATAGTGTCCAAATGGGAGTGACGCTCCGACGTATGCTCCAATATTCGGCGGTCATGGGTGTTGTGGCGGTTGGGTGCTCCCCCTTCCCGGCCGCCACATCTCCCCCAGTCGAAACAACGGCGACCACCGTTGAGGAGTCGACAACTTCGTCTGACCCGTCCGTCACTTCATCGTCGACGGTCGAACGCTCGGTGCTCTCGGTTCAGACTGACGAGACTGCCACCGAAACGGGTAGCCCCACCGGACCAACGTTCGACGAGGGAGCCCCCTGGCCACAAGACGCCCTGAGCCTGGCCGGCGAGCTTTCCGATGTCGAACAATTGATCAGACAGCCGGTCGCCGCCACCACGGCAAGAGAGGACCTGGCTCCACTCGGCAGACGTCAGCAACTCCTGTACCGACTGCTTGACGACAATGCGGCCTGGGCCGACGAGGTGTTGGCCAACGTTGATCCCGACGTTGCCGATGCGGTGGCGCTCAACTGGAAGGCACGTAGCGCCCTATCCGCTCTCGTCCAGTCTGAAGGCGTCCACCAGACGCTCCCGGCTTGGAACATTATCGAACCGGAAGCCCCCGATCGGCTGATCAGCTTGTACAAGGCGGCCGAGGTCGACAGCGGCGTGCCGTGGACGTATCTGGCCGCCATCAATCTGGTGGAGACCAGGATGGGGCGCATTACCGGCGTGTCCACCGCAGGGGCGATTGGACCGATGCAATTTCTTCCCACAACCTGGGCAGAGTGCTGCCAAGGCGATCCGACCGACCCGGCCGACGCCATCCCGGGAGCCGCCACCTACCTTGTCGTTCGCGGCGGTCCCGACGACATGGCCAAGGCCGTTCGGGGATACAACAACTCCGGCTACTACGTGGATGCGGTTACCGCCTTCTCCGACGTTCTGGCCGCTGACGAGCAGGCCTACCTGGCCTATCACGCCTGGGAAGTCAACTTCTTGTCCACCGCTGGACTGCTTCATCTTCCGGTTGGGTATCGACAGGAGGCCGAGGTTGACGCCACCGAGTGGTTGGCTGACAACCCCGACCAGCTCCTGTTCGACAATTCCTGATCAGCCATGACCGGCCAGGCGCCTGACGGTCGGTGGACTATGAGTCCGGTGTCCGGACACTCCCCTCAAGAACCACCACGCCGCTCGGCCCGGGCGGATCAGCCGGGCTTTGCAACGTGATGATCAGGTGGTCAAACCTGGGCTCGATACCGTCGATGGCCAAGGCGATCGGTTCACCGTTAACAGTCCATCGGAAGGAGCCCAAAACCTGGGCCTCGGCCACCGCTACCGCTCCTTCGACCACCGTCTCGGGGTCGACCAACCATGCGGCGTAGAAGTGCTGCTCGTCGGTGGCGTTGAGTCCACCAAGCCACATCCGGTACAGGGTCTCGGTCCCCATCTCTGAAACGTTTACCACCGCAGTGGCGTCAGCGTCGGCCGCCGTGGCATTGAGCTCGAAGTCCAACGACTCGACCTGGGCCGGGCCGGAACCGAACAGGTAGGGGGCGAGAATGATGGCAGCGGCCAGCACAATCACACCGATGGCCAGTGCCGCCACCTTGCCGTGAGAAACCACCGCCTGCTTCTCCCCTTCCAGCCCGGAACCCGCCGTCGACGGTTCCAAGCCGGCATAGCGGTGTGGGTCCGGGGCGGGCTGAATGGGTACAGGAGCGGTAGCCGCCTCCGGAGAACGCCGCGGTCGACGACCGGCGGCCGCTTGATCGTCTTGTCGCTGCTTGGCGTCAGGCCGGGGTCCGGTGGTTGCCTTCAGTGGATGAACCACCCGACGAAGCCTTGACGACGACCGGGCTTTGCCCAACTCCGGATCGTACTGAACGGTGGTCCGAACGATTCCACCCACGCCGGTTGGCGCTCCCAGGTTCGCCCCAACCCCGGGTGTGGTCGCTTGACCGGTCTCAACTTCGAGTCCTGCCCGGCGTTCCGGCCGAAGGTCGGTGGTGGAAGCGTCCTCCGGTGGCTGTGTCGAGGAGGCGTTTTGTCCGCGCTGATTGGGCCGGGCTGCTCCTGATCGGATAACAAGCGTGCCCTCGTTGTCGGCCGCCGCCGAGAGGATGGCCGATCCGAGACCACTCGTCGGCTCTCGCCAAACATGCTCGGATGACAGTTGGGCTCGGATGTCCTTGATCACCTGGCGGTCAAGGGCCGAGAGGCTCGAACCGTCGGCCACCCCGGCCAAGTACCAGGTGTGTTCGGCTCGATGGTCTTCATGAGAAATAGCGGTGAGATCATCGGAGCCGTCCTCGTTGGAGGTACCGGGATCATCGCCGGCATCGTCCAGTCTGTGGCTCAGACGATTGACCACATGGTTGGATGCCCGGTAGAGGCAGGACTTGACAGCGCCAAGTGAGCTGTGGGTCTCGGCGGCGATTTCCGTGTGCAGCATGGCCCGATGATGGGCCAGACAAAGCACTGTTCGCTCAAGATCGTCGAGTTCCCCCAACGCCAAACAGATCTCCCAGGCTTGACGAGCATGAGAGTGGCGTAGCTCTTCGCTACCGCGGTGGGCCGGCGCCGGATACCGGGTGTTGGCCACAGCACCATGGTTCTGGTGGCGATCCTTGCGTCGCACCATTTCCAGGCAAATCGAGTACAGCCAGGACTCAACCGGTTCGGAAGGTACGCCCTCGCGGCCCTCGACCCAGGCCGACAGGAACGTCTTGGCCACGACCTCGTCAAGCAGCCCGGGCTTCTGGATGAGCCCGGCGGTGACGGCCACCACCGGCTGCAGATAGGTTTCAACCACGGACTGCAGTTCGTCCACTGTTGTTGGTCGCCACCATGTGCCCTCGTAGCGATTGGAGTGACCATCGGTGTAGTCGGAACGATAGCTGGCTTGAGTACCGGTGTCGGCGGCTGATGGCACGGCTGGGGCACATTCCGTCGCTTGTGCCGCAGCGATGAAATCAGCGGAGAGTTCACCGGTGAGAAGTCCGATCATGACGATGTCGTCAAAGTCAGCGAGGCCACTGCCTGTGCTGTCGCTACCCGGCTTGGAGGTACCGAGACTCGAGACGTCGGAAGAGCCGGTTGTTCGAGCCTCGGTGAAACCGTCGGCTCTTGGCGGTTCAATACGGCCGGGCTGCAAGTCTCCGGTGTGACGGTTGAACGCCATCGGGTCCAGCCAGCCCTGGCCGCTTTGGGCCATGCGGCTTCCGCCATCGAACGGCAACAGCTCAGGAAGATCATCGGAGATGGGTCCCACCCATGCCACCGGCATGGGCTCCGCCGGCAGATGAGGCGGTTCCGTTTCCGAAGTGACCGGCTGTTGTTCGTCGGCATCGAAACCCAACTCGCTGTCAGCCGGGGCCTCGGTCGAGACCTTGGAGTCACCGCCGACGTCACCGCCCACGTCAACCCGGACGTCGACCACAGGCTCGACGTCTTCCGATAACGGGGGTTCGGGTTCTCGGGTTTCGACCGGTAACGGTTCGAAGAGAGACATGCTGGCGGCCAGCGCCTCAAAGGCCTCGTCGTCGGATAGCCCGAATGCGGGCGCGACGTAGGAGTCTTGAGACACGACTTCGGGTTCGTCAAGAGGAAACGACGTTTGTCGTCGGACTTGATCCATCGTGAGATTGATCTTTCTGTTGCGGCGGATGCCCCCCGAAAGAGGCGGAAGAGTACCCAACCATGCGGGTACAACGCCCTAGACTAGCGGATCTTCAGCGATCTGTCGCAAACTTCAACAATCAGATCGACGCGGCGGCAACTCAGGGCCGGGGCCGGTCTTTAATGCTCAAGTGATGACCGCTCCCGAGGCTGGCGGAGTTGGTCCGCCGCCCCATGTAACGAAGTCACCCTCAGCAACTGCGACCGCCGGAACGTCAACGTCAAGTAGCTGTACCCAGATGCCCTCAATGCCATCGGCTGAACCGGCGGTGGCAAACGCGGTCGAGTCCGGGGACCAGCCGGTCACGCTGTGAGAGTACTGGGAGAAGAACGGCAAATAGTTGTTCAGATACTTCCGGCTTAGACGCAGGACCGGCGCCCGATCATTGGCCGCCATTGCTCCGCGCACCGTTGGATCGGTGGACCAGAACTGCCATTTGGCCAGGCCGCTGGTGTCGGCCTGCAACCAGGCGAGACGTGAGCTGTCGGGGCTCCACTCCCAGGCAACGGCCAGTGAGTCGGTCACCGTCTCAACGTCGCCGGTCGCCACGTCGAACACGGCCAGCGTCGGACGCCGGCCCTGAACGGGGACGGCAGCCTCGACGACCTCTTCTCCCCCGCCGGGAGGCTGTTGGAATGCGATCTTCGAACGGTCGGGGCTGACAACAAAACGAACCGAGCCGACATCGGAGACCAACGTGCGGCTGACGGTCAGGGCCAAGCCGGGCGAGTCGATCTCGGCCACGACCAAGTCTCCGTCGCTCACCACCAGAAGTTCTGACGGCCCCAACCAGGCTGGAGTGGTGAATTCGCTTCGGGACCGGGGCAGGCCGGCGGTCGGTCCGGTGACTTCCGGATCATCGACGTCGCTATCGGCGGCAAACTGATCAAACGTCCCGACCTCAAAGTTGTTTCGGTGAACGGCAACCGTTCGGTCATCGAGCGCCCAGCTGGCAAAGAACGGACTTCCAACCGCCACCGGGACGACGTCCTCACCGGGCGTGAATCGTCCGGCCTCTACTTGGGCACCGGCTGGAGAGTTTCGTAGATACAAGAGTCGGTCATCGTCCGAGCTCCACTGGTAGTAGAAGATCGGCGGCCCGGAAGCATCGCTCTCCATCGGTTCGGATTGCGGAAGGCCGTCCTCATCGAACGTTAGGACTTTGGCCACCTGGGCTTCGGTGGAAGCCGACGTCCATACCAACTGATCCCCCCGGTGGGACCAGGTGGGTTGCGCCGCCAGCACGGAATCGCTGCCGTCAAGTTCAGTCAGAACCTGCCCGTCGGGTCGCCCCACCGACAACTGTGTCCCGTTTCCGATGGCCAACTGACCCGGCAGCTCGGCCAGGAGCTGGCGAACATCGGACTCGCTTGGATCCCCCGAGGAGTCGTCGGACTCCGGTTCGTCGGTCGTGGTATCACCGGATCCAACACCACTGTCATCTTCGGTGACGTCACCATCATCATTATCATCATCATCAGCGTCGCCGCCGTCAGAGTCGGCTGTGTCGCCGACAGCCTCACCGTCATCGACCTGCGCCGGGGAAGACTGCGATCCTTGATCGATCGTGCACGCCGAGGCCACAATGAAGGCAACCAGGACCACCAGGGTCAAAATGGACAGTCGACGTCGGTCTTCGATCCGGCAACCCTCGGTCGATCGTGTGTGCTCTGCGATGAACTCCAGGCTAGGTTCTCGGTAACGTCGACTCATAATCTGGCCTCAGGTTGACGGGTCTGCCGCCGGCGAAACTCCAAACAAGACGGGCTGACCGAGACTCTGAGCTTTGAGGGCGCCGGCCTACGGCCGGCTTTCACCCAAGGGCGGGCTTTCCACTCGTTGATTCGTTCGGCTACAAAGAACGGATGCAATCAAAGGAAGGATCACCGGCGAACGAAGGATCGCCCGCCGGAATCGACGTCGAACCGGTCAGCCGATGGTTGGAAGACAACATCGATGGGGCCAGCGGTCCGTTCACCTTCGAACTCATCATTGGCGGTCACTCGAATCTCACCTACCGGGTAACGGGAAGCGAACCAGAGCGTCGGGATCCAGAGTCTCATGACCCTGAGTCTCATGACCCAGAGTTTCAGGACCCAGAGTTTCAGGACATGGTGCTTCGACGACCTCCACTGGGAGCGGTGCTGGCCACCGCCCACGACATGGGCCGCGAGCATAGGATCATCTCCGGTGTCGGCCGGAGCGAGGTCCCGGTGCCGCTCGCTCTCGGAATGTGTGAGGACGAATCGGTGAACGGCGCACCGTTCTACATAATGAATCACGTCGAGGGTGTGGTGCTGCACGATGAAGAAAGCGTCCACCAACATCTTCCCAACGAACAGGTTCGAGCCGCCGCCTCGGCGTCGCTGATAGACGCGCTGGCCAAGTTGCACACCGTGCCGCCCGCTTCGATCGGCCTGGGTGAGCTTGGCCGGGTTGAGGGCTACCTGGACCGACAGCTCAAACGCTGGAACACCCAGTGGGAGAAATCCAAGACCAGGGAACTTCCGGCCATGACCGAGGCCCACCGTCGACTGGTGGAAACCAAACCGGAGCAACGCTACGCCGGCATCGTCCACGGCGACTACCGGTTCGGCAACATGTTGGTCTCTCCCGTCGACGGGACGGTGGCCGCTGTTCTCGACTGGGAGCTGTGCACGCTTGGTGATGTCCTGGCCGACATCGGCTACCTGATGAACAACTGGATGGAACCGGGGGAAGAGGCCGTTCGTGGTGCCACATCGTTCCCGACCCAGGCCGGCGGATTTTGGACCCGCCAACAGGTAGTTACCGAATACTGCAACCGGACCGGCTTCGACCTCGACCACGTGATGAGCAACCAGGGGTATTACCAGGCGTTTCAGTACTGGAGACTTGCCGCCATCGTCGAAGGCGTGCTGGCCCGCTATCTCAAAGGGGTGATGGCCGACTCTTCGGTCGACACCGATCTCTACCGTCAGCAAGTCGAAGAGATGGCACAAGCGGCGCTTGAGTTGACCTAGTTCTGACCGAAATCTGCACGCTCATCACCCGACTTCGGTGACGTCGGGCCCGTAACCGGCTAACGTCATCTCTGTGCGGTTGCCATATCGACCGTGCCACAATTCAATCGCCCGCGCGGGAGAGCGGCCTAGCGGCCCACCGAAGGAGCAACGACCTCGGAATCTCTCAGGTACCCGGTACCGCGCGAGTTTGCGAACTCTGGAGAGAGCCGAGTGATCGGCCGCCGAAGGGGAAAGGGAGCAGTCCCGAATCTCTCAGGTACCAGCGACAGAGGGAGGTGCAAGTTTCTGGCACCGCGCCTGCGCTACCGACGTCGGTGTCACACGTCGTCAACGACGACGTTCCCGGCTCGACCCCTAGCAGCAACTCGTGAGGTAACAGATGACGACCCCCTTCGCCCGTCGCCACATCGGCCCTACCCAGGCCGAACAGCAGACGATGCTCGACACCATCGGCTACCAGACCGTCGACGAGCTGTTGGCCGCCGCCGTCCCCGAAACGATCCAGATCAACGAACGTCTCAATGTGCCCGGTCCGCTCAGCGAACATGAAGCGCTGAGCCGCCTGCAAGAACTGGCCGACCTGAACACCGTGGCCACCTCGCTGATCGGCACCGGCTGGAACGATTGCATCACCCCGCCGGTCATCAGGCGGAACATGATCGAGAGCCCCGCCTGGTACACGTCGTATACGCCGTATCAGCCCGAGATCAGCCAAGGCCGCCTCGAAATGCTGTTGACGTTCCAGACGATGGTCGCCGACCTCGTCGGCTGTGAGATCGCCAACGCATCCCTGCTGGATGAGGCCACGGCGGCAGCCGAAGCCATGACCATGGTTCGCCGGGTGGGCAAATCAAAAGCCACCCACTTTTGGGTTGACTCGGGCTGTCACCCTCAAACCCTGGCCGTGTTGGCCACCAGAGCGCAGCCTCTGGGTATTGAACTGGTCATCGGAGATCCGGATTCGATAGCCACCGACGGGGCCGACCCCTCGACCGCCTTCGGAAACGAACCCATCTTTGGAGCACTGTTCAGTCATCCGGCGTCAACCGGCCAGGTGCGGGATCTGGCGCCGCTGATCGAAGCCGTCCATCAAGCCGGTGGCCTGGTGGCGGTCACCACCGACCTCCTGGCCTGTTGTCTGCTGACACCACCGGGCGAGATGGGGGCCGACGTGGTGGTCGGCTCGGCTCAACGCCTCGGCGTACCCATGGGTTTCGGCGGTCCCCATGCCGGGTTCATGGCCACGGCCGAAAGGCACGTGCGCAGTCTGCCCGGCCGACTGGTTGGCGTCTCGGTGGATGACGGGGGCCGCCCCGCCTATCGGTTGACGCTTCAGACCAGGGAGCAGCACATCCGTCGGGAGAAGGCGACATCGAACATTTGCACCGCCCAGGCTCTCCTGGCCAACGTGGCCGCCGCCTATGCCGCCTGGCACGGGCCCGAGGGGCTGACCGCCATCGCCGCAAACATTCATCGCCTGGCGTCGCGTTTCGCCGTCGCCCTGAAGGCGGTTGGATTTGCTGTCACCGAGAACTTCTTCGACACGGTGACCGTCACCGCCGACGGTCGGGCCGGTGACTTGGTTGAGCAGTGCCGAGCAGTCGGCATCAATCTTCGCCTGGTCGACTCCGACCACCTGGCCGCCAGCTTCGACGAGACCTCCACCGACGCGCTGGTTGACCGTTTGGTCGCCACTCTCAGCGATACCCGAACAGCCGGTGACCGGCTATCCGGTGAAGTGGCGGACACCCCGTCCCACCTGCCGGAAGGTCTGACTCGATCAAGCGAGTTCATGACCCACCCCAACTTCCATCTCTACCGCAGCGAACACGAGATGCTGCGTTGGCTGCGGCGGCTGTCGGACCGCGATCTCGCCCTCGACCGCACCATGATCCCGCTCGGCAGTTGCACCATGAAGCTCAACGCCGCTGCTGAGATGGAGCCCATTACCTGGCCCGAATTTGCCAACATTCATCCGTTCGCTCCTGAAGATCAGACTGTCGGTTACCGACAGTTGATCGACGAGTTGGAAGGCTGGCTGACCGAAGTCACCGGCTACGACGCAGTGTCGTTGCAGCCGAACGCAGGCAGTCAAGGGGAGTTCGCCGGTCTGCTGGCCATCCGTCAGTGGCATCTGAGCAGAGGTGACGACCAGCGTGATGTGTGCCTCATCCCGTCATCAGCCCACGGCACCAACGCCGCGTCGGCCATCCTGGCCGGAATGCGAGTGGTCGTGACCGCCTGCGATGACGACGGCAACGTCGACCTCGATGATCTGAGAGCCAAGGTGGAACGCCACGGCGACACCGTGGCTGCGCTGATGATCACCTATCCGTCAACCCACGGGGTCTACGAGGCAGCGGTTGAGGAGATTTGCGCCATCATTCACGAGGCCGGCGGCCAGGTCTACACCGATGGCGCAAACCTTAACGCTCTTCTCGGGGTGGCGAAGCCTGGCAAGTTCGGCTCTGACGTGAGTCATCTCAACCTGCACAAGACGTTCTGTATCCCTCATGGCGGTGGCGGCCCGGGAGTCGGACCGGTGGCGGTCGGCTCCCATCTTGCCCCCTTCCTTCCCGGTCACCCCATGTCGCCCGCCGGTGAGACCGGCTCGGGTGGGCCGGTGTCTTCGGCGCCCTTCGGCTCGGCCGGCATCCTGCCCATCTCCTGGATGTACATCGCCATGATGGGCCCCGAAGGTCTACGCCAAGCCACTCAGGTGGCCGTGTTGTCGGCCAACTACATCGCCCGACGACTACACCCGCACTTCCCGGTGCTCTACACCGGAGACAACGGCTTGGTGGCCCATGAGTGCATCATCGATCTTCGTCAGATCACCACCGATACCGGCGTGACCAACGACGATGTGGCCAAACGTCTGGCCGACTACGGCTTCCACGCCCCCACCATGTCGTTCCCGGTGGCCGGTACGTTGATGATCGAACCGACCGAGTCCGAATCACTGGCCGAGATCGATCGGTTCTGCGACGCCATGATCGCCATCCGAGCCGAAATCGACGAGGTGGCATCCGGTTCGGTCGAGGTGGAGGACAGCGTGCTGCGTCACGCCCCTCACACACTGGACGAACTGTTGGACGACAACTGGACTCGGCCTTACTCCCGACGTCAGGCTGCCTTTCCACTGCCCGGGATGACGATGGACAAATACTTCTGCCCGGTGGGGCGGATCGACAACGTCTACGGCGATCGCAATATCGCCTGTTCGTGTCCTCCGCTGGA
>JAHDFR010000050.1:0-3853 GCA_020628065.1 Acidimicrobiales bacterium | reverse complement strand
GCTATCTGGATCCGGAACGGAAGGCCCGGGACAGCAGCGGGGTTGAGGCCCTCAGCTCTTCCGGCTCGTCCTCATCGTCGAAGTCAAACGAGAAAGAGAAGCTCTCCTGCGTCGGCTCCTCATCGGATGCGTCGCGGCGCCGAGCCGGGCGGGACTCAATGACTTCGTCTCCCGAACGACCGGCCCGAGCTTTGATCGATTGCCTCTGGGACATGTGGCGCTGGCCGTTGGAGCCGGATCCGCCGTCCTCACCCGAAATCAACGTCAAACGGGACTGTCGGGACCGATCGGAACCCGACCGGCGTTCATCTGCGGCTGCGTCGTCCTTACGGTCATCACGATCGGAACCGACCGGGCGAACCCGTGGTGGGGTCGACGAAATCGGCTCTTTAGACGACTCTTCGGCCTCCGGGCCATCAATGCTCAACGCCTGCGAGGTACTACGCAAGTCGTTCATGGCCCAGCCGAGAGGCGGGGTTGTGGAGTCGGCGTGGCGGGGGCACAGCGGCACACCGTCGCGGGAAACTTTGGGATCAACCAACGAAACGATTTCGCTAATGGCGTCGATCTGTAGCGTCGCCGTGGATTCTCGCCCACAGCCGGGACGGCCACAAAGGAACTTCACGTACACTAACGTAGCACATTGCCCAGGTCGAAGGTCGCCTAGATCTACCGGCGGGTTGAACCATCCGGTTGCACCACAACGCCTGGAGTAGGTGGACTACGCAGCGGACCGAACCCACAGGAGGAATCAGTGACCAATAGCGTAGAAGGGGTACGGTCCTCGGTGGCGGCGCTGGCCGCCTACCGGCCGGGTAAGTCAGCCGAGCAGGCCAACGCCGAGCACGGCATCGAAGACGCCATCAAGCTGGCTTCCAACGAGAATCCGTATCCCCCGTTGCCGGCTGTAGCCGAGGCAGCCGGGCAGGCGGCCCTGGGCGCCAATCGTTATGCCGACCACCGGGCGACCGAACTCCGCCAGCGCCTAGGTGCTTGGCTGGGAGTCGACTCGGAACGAATAACCGTCGGCTGCGGCTCGGTCGGACTGCTGCAACAGCTGTGTTTGACTTTCGTCGACCCCGGCGACGAGGTGGTGTTTCCCTGGCTGTCGTTCGAGGCCTATCCGGTGTACACCAAGATGATGTCCGGTGTAGCTGTGAACCCACCGTTGGTCGATCACGCCTTTGACCTCGACGCCGTAGCCGAGGCAGTAGGCGATAAGACCAAGATGGTCCTGCTGGCGACGCCGAACAATCCAACCGGCACCGCCATTTCGAACGACGACATATCCAAGTTGTTGAGCCGAATCCCAGACAACGTGATTGTGCTGGTCGATGAGGCCTACCGAGAGTTCTCCGACCCCGCTCTGGGCGATCCGCTGGATCTCACCGAAGATCACGACAATTTGATCGTCACCAGGACGTTCTCCAAAGCGTTCGGTTTGGCCGGACTCCGCATCGGCTACGCCGTGGCCCACCCCGATGTGGTCACCGAAATGGACAAGATTCTGCTGGCGTTCGCCGTCAACGGCGCCGCCCAGGCAGCGGCCATGGCCGTCATCGACCACCGGGACGACTACCAACCGTTCATCGATTCACTGCTGGCCGAGCGGACGCGGCTGGTGTCCGAGCTGGAAGCCCGGGGCCACCGACTACCCGACACTCAGGCCAACTTTGTCTACCTCCCGCTGGGTGAGCAAGCAGCAGAGGTGGCCATGGCGCTGGAGCGCCAGGGGGTGGTCACTAGACCGTTCCCCAACAACGGGATTCGGGTCACCGTCGGAACCGAAGCCGAAAACAATCGGTTCCTGGCCGCACTGGCTAAAGCTTTTCCGGTCTTGTAGCCGAAGATCGTCACAAGACGCCCTGATGGCCCAGTTTCGCTGGGCCCTCCAGCCCAATAGTCACGGTGTGAATTGGCGCGTCCGCCCCATTCCCGGGCGAGGCCGCCACTGGTAACAGTGGAGGACATGGTTACCACTACTGGGCGATGCAATATTCTCACGCGACACGTGCCATGGCGAGGTGCTGCCCTGGCGGCGGCACTTATTGTCTTCGGTGCGGGCTGCACGGACTCCACCAACGCGCTGGACGACGATCAGCCCGCCGAGCTGGCAGCGGCCAACGGCGAAGATCGGGGTCAGGGCCCGGATGAACCGGAACCGGTTCCGGATGACCTGCTACCGGCGCCCGACCTGCCGGAGCCGGCTCAAGCGGTAGATCAAGCCAGGGACGCTCTGGCCCAGGCCGCCGCCAACGGCAATGGTCAGGCCAACCGCAATGACGGCAACGGCAACCAGGGCAACGGTCAAGGTAATGGGCAGGGCAATGGGCAGGCTGTCGACGGCGAGGCCAGCGGCGAAGAGTTGCTGGGCCAGTTCGAACCTCTCGATGATGCACCATCCCCAGGTGAACGCATTGGCCTTCGCGACGGCCGATCCCGAAATGAGGCCGGGGAACTCAAGCAGTTGGACGAATCGGCCAGCCTGGCCTGCGCCGACGTGGAGGTGGCCGTGACCGCCCACGACGAGGGCGACACCACCAAGGCCAAGGACCGCATGAACCGAGCGGCCGAACGCGCCGCCTCTTCGGCTGTCGCCGGGATGGGCCCGTGGGCCGAATCGCTGAGCGATGGGGCGGAGACCGCTGATCCTGCGGTTCTGGTTGCCTTCCTTTCCGCCTGTACCGAAGGTGGCTACGAACTATGAGCCGTCCAATCAACGCAACCACCGACGCTGCGGTCGATGATCCGCAGACCACTCAACGCCGTCCGGGTCGCCGGACCCGGGCCGCCTCGATCGTGGCCGTCCTGGCCTTCATCATTGCCGCCGTGGCCGCCACGGCGTCACCAACGCCAACATCGGCCCAGGTCAGCTTTGACATCACCAAGCTGGACCGGGTGCCTGAATCAGGCTGGGGTGTGGCCGAACAGAATCCGACCGAAACTCAAACCCAATCGCTTGATGTCCTGGTCTGGGATTTCGCCCAGATCGGCAACCGCATGTTCGTTGGCGGAGCGTTTCTCAATGTTCAGGAGTCGAATGACGCCACGGGAATCTCCCAGTCCTACGTCGCCGCCTTTGACGTGACTACCGGTGAGTGGATCAGCACGTGGCGCCCCCAGCTTGATCGAGCGGTCTACGCGCTCGAATCGTACAACGGGATGCTCATCGTGGGTGGCGAGTTCACTCAGGTCAACGGAACGGCCCGTGAAGGCTTGGTCGCTCTTGACCCGAACAGCGGCGAGATTGTTTCGTCGTTCACCGGCTCACTGGAACGTCCGTGGTCCGACAAGCGAGCAATGACTCGAGACCTCCAGGTTGACGGATCGAAGCTGTACGTCGTCGGCAACTTCTCTCACGCCAGGGGCGGCAACAAGCGGACCAGAGCCTACAAGGCCATCCGTTACGCCGACGCTTCGGGCACCATTGACACCGGCTGGAAGCCAGAAGTCACCGGATCCGGAGTGTGGGGTGTCGACGTTGACCCGTCACGGGGCGAAGTCCACATGGCCGGCTACTTCAACGCCGTCAACGGTGAGGCCAATAGCGGCTACTTTCACACCGTCGATGACACCACGGGTGCGACCAAGCCGGGCAAGATCGACATTCCCCGCAACTATCCCCCGGCCCAGCCCGAGATGTTTGATGTGGTCACCGGCGACAACACCGTATGGGCCGTCGGCGAACAGCACATTGTGCAAACCCTTGACGCTGATGATCACACCATGATCGCCTACAACACCACCGGATACACATCCAACACGTTTGAGTACTCCGGAGGCTTTGCCGGCGGCGCATACCAGGCCGGTGAACGCATCGGCGACTGGGTGTTCGCCGGATGCCACTGCACCT
>JAHDFR010000231.1 GCA_020628065.1 Acidimicrobiales bacterium | reverse complement strand
CGACGGCGACACAATGACCGACGATTCGACGACGGAGGGTGGTGACGGACAGCCCGCTGTCAGCGAACAGGACGCCGTTCTCATCGATCAGTTCCGCACCCAGCTGGAGAATCTTGAGATAACAGCGGCGGCGCTCAGCTCCGGCGAGCTGCTGTCCTTCGGCCAGACAGCCTGCGGATATGCCCAGAACTCCGACACCCTAGAGGACTACACGACGACCCGCAATGAGGCATTGGCGGCCGCGCAGAACGAGGAACTGGGTTCCGAAGAACTCAGTCTTGTAGTCGATGCCGCAGTGACGGTCTTCTGCGCTGAAGACGCCAGCAGAATCGGCTTGGAACTGCCGGCCGCGCCAGCCTCCTGACGCTTGTGGCACTCGTCCCGGCGAGTGCAAAAGCCAGCTTTGTTTCACCAGCCGAGAGCACAGGTCACCTCTCGTGCTCTTCCCCGACGGCTTTGCAAATGAGGGGTTGGAGCGCTTAGGCCAGAATGCTGATAGGGGCCGGCGCGTTATCCAGTACAGCTCCAGCATCCACACCCAGCCACTCCTGAGCCAGGCTGGCCAAATACCGGTCAAACCCGATAGTCGTCTTCAGGTTGCCTCGGTCATCAAGATTGCTGACCGGTGATGGATCGCCGACACGGCCTGGAGCGACCGGGCCGAACAACAGCATGGTGGAAGCCGCTCCATGGTCCAGGCCGCTGGCGTTTTCACTGACCCTGCGGCCGAACTCGCTGGTGGTGGCCACAAGAACCCGATCGGCGAGCCCGGCATCCTCCAGGATCTGAAGGAAGCCATCCACTGCGCCGTCGAGCTGGCCCATGAGACGCTCGTGGCGCCCGTTGTGACCATCATGGGTGTCAAATCCGCCCATACGAGCGTGAACGACCCTGATGCCGAGATCAGCCTTTATCAGCGCTGCCGCCATCGCCAGCTGACGACCCAGGCCACCACCGTTCTTGACGATGGGGCTATCGCCGTCGTAGCGCTCAATGTCGCCCTGGAGTGACCGCCCCATGGAGAACAGCTGGCCCCATGTGCCAGCCAGCGTGTTGGCCACCGGACCACCGCTGACCGATGCCAAGCTCTGACGGTAAATCGGATAGATCCAGTCGTCCTGCGTCAGCACCTTGAGTGCATTGAGATTCTCGATGGAAAGCGTGGAGGCCGAGGCGTTGGTGAAACGAGGGGTATGTCCGGCCACTGATAGCCCGGTCACCGGACTTCCGGCATCAATGCGATCAACAACTCGGGCGAGGAATCCGGCGCGACTGGCGTTGCCACCCTGGGTCGACCCGTAATCCCAGCGCTCGACCATTTCGAAGTGCGACAGGTTGCCGTTAACCGGCCCGACCCCTTCCACAACCGCCACCTGGCGCTGTGAAAGACGTGCTAGCTGAGGATTCAGCCCGACTTCGCTATCGATCGGAATGACAGACTCTGGAGCGATCGAAAGATTCGGTCGCCGGTCATAGTAGGCGCCGGTGGCGTAGGGAACGACAGTGGACAGACCGTCGTTGCCACCCTCCAGCTCGATGAGAACCAGGACGCGCTGATCAATCGGTGCCGGAGTCAACAAAACATTGTCGGCCACGCCGAACTGGCTCAGCAGATCATCCACATCGCCGGCAGCCAGTGACTGCGTCTGGGCGGCATCGGTGGATCCGATTTCCAGGACGCTGGTGTCAACCCGCTTCGAGGCAACGGCCGACTGCGGCTGGTTACCATTGTGAACAAACTGCCACCAAGCGCCGGCACCGACCGCTCCAGCGGCGCCAAGACCCTGGAGAAGCTTGCGGCGTGTGATAGTGCCATCGGCCGTCGAGGCCGGACCGGCCGTTTCGGCCGCAGCGGTCAACTCATCGGCTGCACCTTCGTCAGCAACGGGCATTGCCGTTGTGGCATCATCGCCGTAGTTGAAGTCTTGATAGTCAGATCCGGTCATTGCAACTGGAACTCCGGACAACTCATGGCGATCCGCCACTTCAACTGTGGCGGGCCCTCTTCACCGATTTTGTCGACATGGTCGGCGGTGGCCGCCATGGCGGCAATGATCTGATCGTTCAATACGTACAACCCGCACGTGTCGAGGATCTCCTCGGTGGTAGCGGTCAGCCCGTTAGGGACATCTTTGAAGTCCAACGAGAACATCATTCCCGAACGACGCAACATGGAATCTGGGGAAAGCCAGCGATCGCCCTCGGGCCAGCCGCCGACGTTAGGTGGCTCGTACACCATTTGGCCGAGCTCCTTGGCCCGCCAATGCTGTGACGGATCGAGGTTCAAGATGTTCTGGATGGCGGCGTAGTACTCGAAGCCGGTTCGCGGCCGAACGTAGTGGTTGGCCCAAAACTGCTCGTCGAGAAAGATCCGCTGCAGCAGAGGCTTGATCTCAAGATTCTGCCCCTGCCACCAAGCACCCAGCTCAGCCTGGGCGTCTCCAGACAGGTATTGGCCGGTGAAGTGATACCACACTCGAGAGCCCATGCGGGCGGAGGTCGCCGGATGATCGCACAGCCGATCAACAATCGATGGGGTATCCCACCTTTTCGTTTCGCCCAAAAACGTAGTGTCCCCGTCGTACGCCCGCTTGGGCTCGATGTAGGCTCGGCCGCCGTCGCCGTCGACACGCCACCCTGCCAGCGCCAACGCCGCCTGTTTGACGTCTTCCTCGGTGTAGTGACCAAGACCGACCGTGAACAGCTCCATGATCTCCCGAGCCAGATTTTCATTCGGCTTCTTGGCCGTCGAACTCTCGGCGTCGAGATACTTGAGCATCGCCGGGTCAGCAGCGAAGGCCTGCATTAGATCACGGAAATTACCAAGGGCCCGTGACCGAATCATGTTGAGCTGCATGCCGACAAACGCCTGATTACCCACGGCGTATCGGTGGCTGGGAATCAAGGTGTGCCACAGGAAGGTCATGCGTTCCTGCAAGCCGTTGATGTTCTCGCTGATCCGGTTCAGCCACCAGGTCAGCGTCGCCTCGCTCTTCTCCGCCTCCGGGGCCTGGGCGTCGTCAAGCGGGGCGTCCAGGATCGACGCTACAGCGGTCTCACGATCGACACCGATGAGTTCCTCGATCTTCGAGGGCACGGGACGCATAAGCGCACGCCGGGTAAGCAGAGCTGCCGCTGCCCGTTCGGGGTCCCTTTCCACCTGAGCCATCGGCTTTGATTTTACATTTCCGTGTCGACAAGATGGGACAATTGCCCACATCTTGGAGGATTCTTAGAACTGGTTGTGGAGCGACTTTGCGAGCCGATTCCGCACCGCGCCGCTACTCACAAGCCCGACCGGACCAGGAACACGTCGGTGTACCGCCGTTGATGTCAACCACAATCGGCTCCGTGATCCAAACGCCCTCCGAAGCATCAAAACGGCTCAGCTCGGACGCCTCGATGAAGAACGCGTCATCCAGGCCACGGCTGGCGAACTGCATTCCGTCCAGCAAATAGGGATGCTCCAGATCCAGCGCCCGTTGAGCAAGCATCAGGTTAGACCTGGTGAGACCGCCGGGAAGCTCCGACGCAATACGAAGAGACTCAACCAACGTCCAACCGACCAGCCCCGCTCCGGTCCCGGCCAGAGGGTTGGACGAGTCGATTCCGGCATCGGAAAGAATCGTTGAAACCTCGTCCACAAACGGATCATTCTGGAATCGAGGATTCACCGTGGACTTCACACTGCCGTCCAGCATCAGAACATTTTCAGCGGAGCGTCCCGCCGGGCCCATGAACTGCTGCGGATCTTTGCAGGTGGACGAGACGATGGTCGCCACCCGGTTGGTCAGCGCAAGAGCACCGGCGTCTCGCAACAAAGAGGTGCATGCCTCGCCTGAGGTTGCAATCACCAAGATGTCTGGCGGCGACTCGGCCAGTTCGGTCAGATCCTCGGTGAAGTCCTCCCCCACCGGATCGTGACGAACCACGGTCAGATCGCTGACCACGTCGAGGCTTGCCTCGGCCCAATCGGCAAACACCGACCCGTACATGTCTCCGAACTCGTTGTCGACGACGACCAAACCTATGGACACCGGCAGCTCATCAATGAGATTCCGCTTCATCCAATTGCCCCAGAGCAGGGCTTCGGTTGAGTAGGCCAGTTGCAGGCTCGTAGTCCACGGGTTTTCTTCCGGATCCCCCAGGCCGGGATGCGACGCCAGAGCGAGAGGATGAGGCACGCACGCTTCGTTCAGAATCTCCATCGCCACCAGAGAAGGACGCGCACCCACGGTCATGACGCCGAGGAAGGCTTCAGCGGTAGCAGCGGCGGCCGCCTCTTCTTCATCGGTCTCTTCATCCGGCTCTGGTGCAACGAGCTCCTCTACCACCGCGGCCGTCAGCTCCGGATCGGCTGCGTCGTCTCGAACAACAAGCTCAATCGTCCGGCCGCCGATCCCACCGTCGTCATTTATGGCTTCGATGTAGGCACGCAGGCCTTCGCCCACTGCCTTGATGGGCCAACGGGCTCCTGTCTGCGCCACCACTAACGCCATGCGGATGCTGTCATCGTCCACCCCGGCGCTGTCATCCCAATCGGATGGACACTCCCCCAGATCCAACTCAAAGTCCCCGACCGACGAGAGCACGTCAGAGTCCTCGGCATCGGCCGAGGACTCGCGGTTAAGCGAGCTGGTCAGAACCCTTACGTTCTCAGCTCGTACAGCCTGCCAGCGCTGCTTGAGTGACAACAGTCCAGCAGCCAACTCTTCGTCACTCTGCGACTGCGGAGTCTGTTGAACGACAGTCGGCGAATCGTCGTCAGCGTCGTCACGTTCGGGAGCGGTCTGGCTCTCCAGCGCATCAGCGCTTTCAGAACCGCCGCCCGGGAGCACCCCACACGATGCGCCCAGCAACGCCAGAGTCACCAGAACCGCCAAACCACGGGTACACGAAACCGGCTCAGCCAGTTCAACCTGCTTTGAGCTGTCGCTACCCACGCCGTAAGCCCAACCTCGCGATCAAAGCCCCACTGAGGGGGCCTTGATCTACCTGCGAGCGGACGACGAGATTTGAACCCGCGACCCTCACCTTGGCAAGGTGATGCTCTA
>JAHDFR010000230.1 GCA_020628065.1 Acidimicrobiales bacterium | reverse complement strand
GGGTGACGAGATCGGGGAAGACGTTCACGTGTAATGCGATGTTGTGCGCGTTCGCCACGAGAGCGGATTGCGCCATCGTCGGTTTGGATCCGAAGATGACCGGGTTTCAGCCGTGGCACCCGAGGTTCACCGAGGTGGCCTGCACTCTGTCTGAGATCGACGCCGTGATCTCCAAGTGCCTGCAGGTGTTGGAAGCCCGCAAACAGTATCTCGCTTTGCAGGGCCGCGATAAGTGGTTGCCGTCTGATGGGCCGAGGCTGGTGGTGGCGGTTGATGAGTTCGCTGATTTGGCGGGGTTGAACACTGCTGCGATCGACCGCACCCTTACTGGTCGTGAGTTGGAGAGTCAGTTCAAGGGGCAACAGGCGTTGTCGAAGATCCGCACGGCTGATGTGGCGACGTTGGCTCGTATGGGCGCCGGGCTCGGCATCGACCTGGTGGTGTGCACGCAGTACCCGGAGGTGCAGGTGCTGCCCAGTCAGATTCGTTCCCAGCTTGATATTCGGATCATTCATCGGGTGACGTCGAAAGAACAACTCGCTGTCTGTTTGGGCCAAGGCAGGGCTGACGCTCTTGATTTGCGTGATGTGCGGCCTGGTGTGCCGGGCATGTTATGGATCGTCGGTACTGGGGATCATGAACACACCGAGCTGGCCCGTTCTGCGTTTGTGGAGATGGCTGATGTCGCAGCCCACGCCGAACGCTACGCCTTCCTGCAGTGGTCATGGCCCGAACTGCTCGCCCTGCAATCGGTCGGTGACAAGGCCGACACCGCCGCCGCAGCCGGCCGTATCACACCGGCTCAGCACGCCCTTATGACCCGCTACGTAGACACGCCTCCGGCGTCTGCCGCCTAAACCTCTGGAGCCCCCACGATGACCACCACCACCACAACTACTACAGCGTTTACGGATGGGTCTGGCCGTCGCCGCATCATCGCCCACAACACCGCTGCTGTTGATGCTGTGCATGATGTCGGCATTGGTGAAGCTATTGGTCCGAAGCGGCCAGCGAAGGAACCAACCCCCGGATCACAACCAGCTCCGATCGCCGGTACCGGCTTGGTTTCACCGGACGAACAGGACGGTGCACCGCTCTTCATCGACCTCGACCAGGATCTCGTGGTGCTTGGAAGTGAACCAGCACCCGTAGCGTCAGCACCCGCAACCTCTCCCTTCACTGCGGAAGACCTCGAAGCGGAAACCGGGTGGACCGTCCGCACCGACTCCAGCGGTATTCATATTCGCTACACCCGACTGGCCGGTCACCCAGACCTGATGCACGCCCTCACCGTGGCCATCACGATCGCGGTATCGGCTGTCGCTGTCTGGGCTGCTCTATCGGTCACTGCGGCCGCATCATCGAGCCTCAGCGTCGTCACGGTGTTGGCGTTCATGGTGATCGCCGTGCTGTTGTCGGTCACGGTTGTGGTCCAGGCCCGCACCAAGTAAAGCCGGTCGCCGGCATCGTCTTCGGGTGGGGGTTGTCGGGTAGGCCGACCGTAGGGAGGCCGACCCCGACACTTCCTGGCCCCGCCGCCTGGTGGAGGGGTAGCGAGCGCAGCTCGCCCGACAACCCACACCCGCCTCCTCTCATCCCTCTCACTACTTCTGCTTCACCCATCCCTCAAACCCCTCACCTCCTTCTCCCACCCTCACACTCCGTCTTCTCTTTCACTCTTGGTCACCATGACTCACACCGCCACCGTTCACAGCTCAGCAACCATCACCACAGCAGCGGAATCAGTTGATGTGTTTTTGGCTCCGCCGGTTCTTGGTATGAGTAGGAGTTCCGTTTCCGCTCTCCACACGATCTTCGACCGGCACGTCGAAACCGGCGGCACATGGCGTGACGGATGGTCCGCCCTCAAGGCGTTCGATCGCAAAGCGGAACGCTATGGCGACCTTCGATACCTGCGTGGTTTGCTGTCGGGGTCGTCGTTGTCGAAGTGTTCAATGGCAGCGAGGCCGAATGGGACCGGGGGAGTGGTCAATGCACAGATTCGGCGCACACCGGACTACGCGTTTCTCTCCGGTGTGTTGATGTGCAAAGGGGTGTGGTTGTGCCCGCTATGCGCCCCGAAGATCCTGTCGGGTCGTGGTGAGCAGATCGAGGCCATACAGGATCATGTGGACGCTGTGGGGGCCACGTCGCTGTTGGTGTCGTTGACGTTGCCGCATTGGGCCAGCGATTCGCTGGACGCTCTATTTCCCGTCGTGTCGAACGCTGGGGCGATGTTCTCTCATCGGGCATGGCGCAACGTCGCAGACGACCTGGACTACGTCGGGGTTGCCCGGTCGATTGAGACGACGTTCGGGGCGAACGGATGGCACCCGCACTGGCACGGCCTCATGGTCTTCGACACTGATCTCACCGATGCCCAAGTTGCTCGTATTCGGGGGACGGTGCAGCAACTGTGGTCGGACAGGGTGGCCAAACTGCTCGGCCGTTCGGTGGTGGATGACATTGCGGTTGATGTGCGTCGTTGGGTGAACCGTGAAGGCACCCGAGGTGTCGGCCACTACATCACCAAACTCGGCAAAGCCTGGACCGTCGGCCAAGAACTCGCCGGAGGCGTCCTCAAAGATGGCAGGGAGGGATCACTCACGCCAGGCCAGTTGGTGCGTATGGCCCGCCACGGCGACCCACAAGCCGAACGGAGAGTCCGAGAGTTCTACCGGGTCACCAAGCGAGCGAAACGGGTCTACATCGCCCCAGCACTCACCGCATGGGCTGGGATCGACGACACCGATGATGACGACCTGGTGGCCACGATGCAAGACGCTGAGCTCGTGACCGAGCTGTCACCAACAGTGCTGTCATGGATCGTTCGGTTCGGAGCCGAAACCGATGTGATCTTCGCCGGCTACTACGAAGGCCAACAAGGCATCGTCGAAACCCTACGAGCTAGGGGGCTGCGAGTCGTAGCGACCACCAGAGACGGGCCCGACGGGGCCGTACCCGTCATCGAGCTGCCACCGAGCCCGGAACCACTCGAATGACGACTGCATTGCGGAGCAAGTTAGGTGTGTAGCTACATAGGCAGTCAGGTTTGTTGACCTGGCTCCCTATTGGCGATCATGCCCTGCCGCCGTAGTTGGTTCAGGCTTTGCGCCACCGCGCTTGGTCGTCGTCGCTGGTTGTAGAGCAGACCATGGGAGTGCCTTTGACTGTTTCGCCCTCTGCTCCGACGGGCGAACAGAAGGCTCCGGGGTGTGCAGATTGTTTCGGCGCTGGCTGGGTAGTCGACGTAGTTGTAGTTGGCAGCGGCCTTGTGGTGGAGGTAGTCGGCGCCTCGGTCGTCAAGGTTGTGGTTGTCGAGGTCTCGGCGGTAGCGGTTGTTGGAGTGGTGGTGGCCGTGACGGTTGGGAGCGATGACGAAGGTGGAGCGGTTGTTGGCTGGGTCGTTGAGGTGGCGATCGTGTCGTCTGTGAATTGCGTTCCCAGCTGGTTGGGTGGTTGGAACGCAATCTGGATGGATTGATTTGCCTCATCGAGGGAGATCGTGGCCGCTAGCTCGTCTAGTGGTGTGAAAGTGATTGGTTGGCTGTCAAGGTGGACAGACCCAGAGGACAGTGTGTCTATGACGCTTAGTGCCCAACTGGTTCCGGTGTCGTCATCTGGCCCTGCCAGCGATGCGCTCTTGAGCGCAGGTCCGGCCACGAAGTAGGCGACGTCGTCCGTGATGTCTACATCGAAGGTGGCTGTGATGGACTGGACGAGTCCGCTGGTTGTGTCGACTGTGTAGCTGTAAAGGGTGTTATCGATGTCGGTAGCGATCATTGTTGCTGGTTGACCGGCTATGACCTGCCAGTTGTCGAGCTGCCAAAGTCGGCCGGCTCTTTCCTCAAGCGTTGGACCATCGAGTGCGAAGACCCCGTTTTCTGGATCGCTGATACTGATGCGAGGTAGTTGAGATCCGGCAAACCTTGGCGATGATGAATTTGCCGCTGCCGAGGCCGGTTGATCGTCGACAGGGAGAGCAGGAGAAGAGATCTCTGGCGGAGACGCCTCTGAAGAGCATGCTGATACGAGCAGCAGGCATGCCAAAACAATTGGGGTCACAGTGCAGCGGCGGAGCACGACTCAACACTAGTGATGTGTATCCAGCAGGTGTGTGAGCAGAAGTGAGGATCACGCAAGCGACCACGACGTCCATCCGATCACGGAGAAGCCCTCAGCGCACAAAAAACGACGTTGACGGGGCCTACAGGACCACCAAATCGATGTACCACGCACACGACTGATGCGATACCCGAGTGACCACGGTCATGACCACGACTGTGTACCACGGACCTCATTCCAAGCCGACAAACATTTGCAGGTTCCGTTCCGGAACCTGGACGGGGTACGTCAGTCGCTATCCATCAGTTAGGCCAAGACGTCGGGCGTTTTCTTCGGCCGCTGCGCACTCGGTTGTCGTAGCCGGGGTGAGTACGAAGGAGTCGTAGGCGTCTTCGCCAGTGTTTATGGTCATGGACATCATGATTTGGTTCTCTTCGCCAATGCAGTAGTCGATCGATCCGGACTCGAGTGCTAGGACGGTGTTGAGTAGGTAGGCGTCGAAGACGTCTTTTTGTTGGTCGAGTAGCATCCACTCGCCGGTGCCGGCTTCTTGAAGGCCGTCGAAAAGTGCTTCAAGACAGACGCCCGAACCCTTTTGCATCGAGAATGCAAGCCGGTTGTCAGGGGCGACAGGAAGCTCTGAGATCGGACAAAGCATCGGGTTCAGTGTCGTTAATCCCTGGATCTCTGTTACTGCTCGAGGGCTCTGGATGGTTGTCGTTGGCGTCGCCGTAGACGTTGGAGAAGTGACCAGAGCAAGTGGTTCGTCGACTGCTGTGCTTCCGGAGCATGACAGCAACGTAAGGAGACTGCAGATAAGAGCGGCGGACCCTATCAGGCGCATCCTCGGAAGATAGTCGAGTGCTGGATGCGAGTTGTGGGATGTGGGCAGTTCGTGTCAGTAGGGCTGGTGGCTGAAGGTAGAGCACCCAATGCTGCGCGGAGCGGTGAGGGAATTTCTACACATGATATCACCAAAGGTGGGAGCGGCTTTTTGGCGGCTCTGGCAGCCTGT
>JAHDFR010000049.1:22210-29785 GCA_020628065.1 Acidimicrobiales bacterium | reverse complement strand
GGTTGGCTCCGGCGGCCACGTTGCGGAGGCCTTCCTTGATGAGAGCCTGGGCCAGAACGGTGGCTGTGGTGGTTCCGTCGCCGGCGACGTCGTTGGTCTTGGTCGCTACCTCTTTGACCAGCTGGGCGCCCATGTTCTCATAGGGATCCTCCAGCTCGATTTCACGGGCGATGGACACACCGTCGTTGGTGATGGTGGGGGCGCCGAACTTCTTGTCCAGCACCACATTGCGGCCCTTCGGGCCAAGGGTGACCTTGACGGCGTCGGCCAGCTTGTTCACGCCGGCTTCAAGTGAGCGGCGAGCGTCTTCGTCAAACTTCAGAATTTTTGGCATTTCATACGTCCTTTATTCGCAGTATTCGCAGTGGCGTCGTGTTACTTGATGACAGCCAGAACGTCACGGGCGGAAAGAATGAGCAGGTCGTCACCGTCGATGGTGATTTCGGTGCCGCCGTACTTGGAGTACACAACGGTGTCACCGGCGGAGACGTCCATGGGGATGAGGTCACCGGAGTCGGAACGACGGCCGGCGCCTACCGCCAGGACCTCGCCCTGCTGGGGCTTTTCCTTGGCGGTGTCGGGAATGACCAGACCGCTGGCCGTGGTGGCCTCGGCGTCGTTCGGCTTGACGACAATGCGATCATCAAGTGGTTGCAGATTCATGCAGATAGCTCCATTTGGGCGCAGCACTCGTGGCTGTACTGATTCTGTACTTTCGTGAACACGACGTGATGTCGAGACTCAAGCAACGGTTGGGCTTCACCCTGCCGTGCCTTGAGCCCCGGATCAGTCGGACTTGACGGCCACAACTGCTGTTAGCACTCGGGCCATTCGAGTGCTAATCCTATGGCCTGGGTGCCGGGCTACCAACGCTGACAGGAGGGTTTTTGTTCCGAAATCGTCACACGTCGCTAGACGGCTCAGCGGCGGCTGATCACCCAACCGGCAAGCGCAATACTCACCACGGCCAGAATCGAGTGAATCAGCCGGAAACCGGCGTCGTACGATCCATCCAGCACAATGTCGAGACCTCTGACAACCCAAACACAAATGGTCCAGACCGACAGGCCAACGGCCAAAAGACCGACTGCTGACGTCACCGCCGATTGGGCGTTTGTTTGCCGCAGGACGGCAATAATCCCGAAGGCGATGAGTAGTGCGGGCAAGACAAAGCTCACGGCCAAGGCAAGCCTCAACCATCTGCCCTCGGCGTCCAATGCCTCGTCCGCCATCACGTTTCTCAACCGACCGACCCAAACAAGGAGTGTCCACAGGACCAGGGCAGCGACCGATCGCCACTTGACCCACCGTCGGCCCGATGGTGAGAGTGATCCGACGTCGGCGCTATTTCGCCGGGTACCGGTCATGACAGCACGCTCACAGCAACACACTCATAACAGCAAGGTTACCGCCGCCCCGGCTACACCTTCTTGAGGCGGGCCACTCCCTTGCCGGCCGACTTGGCCTCATACAGCGCCTCATCGGCGGCCCGAACCAGGGCCTCAGGGTCTGCGGCCGAGTCGGCCGACCAACCGGCGCCAACAGTGATACGAACCCGGGGCCTCAGACCGTCACCCAAATCGGCTTCGTCTTCGAACTGAAGAAGAACTCGCTCCGCTAGTGCCATGACCTCGTTAACCGAGTCGACTCGATGGGGAAGCAGCAGAAACTCGTCTCCTCCCCACCGTCCGACGACGTCTCCGGCCCGAACGGCCCGACACGCCCCTTCGGCCACCCGCTGCAGCAGGCGATCACCAATGTCGTGACCCAAACGATCGTTTACCCCTTTGAAGTCATCAACGTCAAGAAACAACACGGCGCTGGGGAACCCGCGCTTCGAGGCCGCCGCCAGGTTCTCTCCCAGCCGCTTCTCCAGATTGCGCCGATTGGCCAAGCCGGTCAGAGGATCGTGCATGGCCAGGTGGCGATAGGCCTCCCGCTCCTTGCGAAGCTCGGCCTCCAGCTCACGGCGGCGCCAAAGCTCACCGATGAGACTTCCAAGCACGGTGGTCATCTCAACACTGGTTTCGGAAATGGCATCCGGGTCTTCAAAGTTGTCGAGGCTGAGGAAAGCGACCGGAAAACCCCCGGACAACACCGGCGCCGAAACGTTGACCACGATGTCGGACAACCGACCTACTGTCTCCAACCACTCGGTGATCTCCGGACTGCGGCCCTCGGCGTCGAAATTTCTGACGATTTGTGCGATCGGGTTCCAGGCGTCGCGAAAGAAATGGGCCTGCTCCAAGTCATGGGCTTTCAGGCCCTCGAGGTCGTAGCCGACGGCGGCCACAAATCGAAACTTGGCGGTGCCGGGAATGTTCAGCTGGACGCTGCCCCCCTGGGCACCAGGCACGACTTCGACCGCTCGCTCGATCAGACGTTGGTAGAACTCATCGTCGTCGGTGGTTTCGAACGCCAGTTGGCTGAGCTCCACAAGTGCGGCGCGGAAGCGTTGCTGTTGATCGAGAACCCGTTCGATCTCGCTCTGGGCAGCACAGGGAGCGAACTGGACAAGCGTCACCCCGTCAGGAGCGGCTTGCACCAACATGGTGTAAGCCGCTCGCCTGCCGCCGACAGAACTCAGATGCACATCACCACCATCGTTGCCGGTCAAGGTTTCCAGGCTGTGCACGGTTTGACGGACAGGACTGGTGACGGAAAGGTCGACGAGCCGGAGCGGAGACACCGCTGCCAGCGATTGACATCGGCTTAGCCCAAGCAGACTCCTGGCCGCGGCATTGGCAATCACCGTACGATCGCCCTGGCCGACGGTGCCTTCGGCCGCATCCACGACGAGGGTGGCGATCGGAACCTTCTCCACAACCGCCTCCCAGTCGACGCGCTCAAAGAGGTCGCCTACCGATGTATCCATTACTGCTTCTATCGACCGAATTCGGGCTTGTTGAAGCTGCCAGCCACCCCGGACGAACGCAGTATCCACCCCGTCGACCGACCGAGCCGCCGGTATTGGTCGTACAGCACTAGGGCCTCGGACCCAATAGGGCCTAGCATCGGTTGGCGTGCGAGCCTTTACCGCTGACGATGCGTGGTCATTCAATCAAGGGACCCATGTGGCGGCCCACGACGTCATGGGGGCTCACCACCACGACGGTGACGTCACCTTTCGGGTGTGGGCTCCTTCAGCCAGCTCTGTCGCCGTCGTCGGGGACTTCAACAACTGGTCACCCGGACCGGCGGATGCCATGGACCCCGACCCTTCCGGTGTGTGGCGTATTACCAGGGCGGCCGAACCGGGCCATCGATACAAGTTCTCCGTCACCGACGCGGCGGGGCGCACGGTGGAAAAAGCCGACCCGTACGCCTTCGCCACTGAAGAACCTCCCCGAACCGCCAGCGTCATCGCTGATCTCGACTACCGCTGGGGCGACGAGGAATGGATGGCGAAACGAGGCGAACGCTCCGCGCTTGACGCGCCAATGTCGGTGTACGAGGTTCACCTCGGCTCGTGGCGCTATGAACCGGGCGGATATCGCGCTCTCGGCGCCCAGCTGGCGTCGTATGTGACCGATCTCGGCTTCACCCATGTCGAACTGCTGCCGCTGACCGAGCACCCGTTCTACGGCTCCTGGGGATATCAGACCACCGGCTACTTCGCCCCAACCGCCCGCTACGGCTCACCCACCGACCTCATGGCCATGATCGACGAGCTCCACAACCGGGGCGTCGGCGTGATCTTGGACTGGGTTCCCTCCCACTTCCCCACCGACGAGCATGGCCTGGCCCGGTTCGACGGCTCACATCTCTATGAACATGCCGACCCTCGCCTCGGTCACCACCCGGACTGGGACAGCGCCATCTTCAACTACGAACGCAACGAGGTTCGCAGCTTCCTGTTGTCCAGCGCCCAC
Source organism: Acidimicrobiales bacterium (assembly GCA_020628065.1). GTDB lineage: Bacteria > Actinomycetota > Acidimicrobiia > Acidimicrobiales > SZUA-35 > JAHELU01. Next base: position 25,913 of record JAHDFR010000049.1, on the reverse strand, counting down.
TTTTGGATGGATCGCTACCACCTCGACGGTCTGAGGGTCGACGCGGTGGCCTCGATGCTCTACCGGGATTACTCACGAGACGAGGGCGAGTGGATCCCCAACGAACACGGAGGCAACGAAAACCTGGGGGCCATCACCTTCCTTCAGGAACTGAACCGCACCCTTTACCTCCACCATCCAGGTATTCAGGTGATCGCCGAAGAGTCAACGGCATGGCCCGGCGTCACCCGCCCGGTTGATCAGGACGGGTTGGGATTCGGCCTCAAGTGGGACATGGGTTGGATGCACGACACTCTCCAGTACCTGTCGCGCGACCCCATCCACCGAACCCACCACCACAACGACATAACGTTCCGCGCCGTCTACCGAACCTCGGAGAACTATGTACTCCCCTTGTCGCATGACGAGGTGGTTCACGGGAAAGGCTCTCTACTGGACAAAATGCCCGGTGACCACTGGCAGCAATTCGCCAACCTCCGGCTACTGCTGGCCTATCAGTGGACTACTCCAGGCAAGAAACTGCTGTTCATGGGTGGTGAGTTCGGCCAAAGCGGCGAATGGAACCACGAGGCCGAGCTGAGCTGGTTCCAGGCGTCCGAGCCGCAGCGCGCCGGCATCACCCGACTGGTGACCAAACTGAACGAGCTGTACCGGTCACTGCCCGCCCTGCACGGCGGCGACTGCAGCGACGAAGGATTCGAGTGGGTTGTCGGCGATGACGAAGCCAACAGTGTGGTGGTGTTCAATCGACGCCACGGCGACAACCGGGCAGTGGTGGCCATCAACTTCACTCCGGTGCCACGATCGCAGTATCGGTTCGGGGTGGACCTGCCCGGTGATTGGGTTCGAGTCCTGAACAGTGATGATGCCGCATTCGGGGGCTCGGGAGCAGGAGGCTCGGACGGCGAAGCAGCGGCCGTCGTCGCATCCTCACCCCAACCGACCCACGGACGGCCACACTGCCTCGAAGTCGACCTGCCGGGCCTTTCGGTACAAGTTTTTGCTCCGGTTTCCTAGATCGCCCTCGATGTGAGAAAGTACTACTAGGGCCTGAAAAATCCGGGCGGATAGGCGTCGCCGGACCATACAGGCCGTGTACGTCCCAACGACCCCCGGAGGAACCCACATGGGCGAAATGTCCGCCCGTCCCAGCGTTCTCAGCATTGTCTTGGCTGGAGGAGAAGGCAAGCGCCTCCAGCCGCTCACCGCCGATCGAGCCAAGCCGGCCGTACCGTTCGGTGGCCAATACCGTCTCATCGACTTTCCGTTATCGAATCTGGCCAACGGCGGCTACCGCAAGATTGTGGTTCTCACCCAGTACAAGAGCCACAGCCTCGACGTCCACCTGTCGAAGACCTGGCGGCTGAGCACTCTGCTCGGGGCCTACGTCACCTCGGTACCGGCTCAAATGCGCCAGGGTCCTCACTGGTTTATGGGCTCGGCCGACGCCATGTTTCAGAATCTCAACCTGATCGACGATGAGCGTCCGGACTATGTGTTCGTGTTCGGGGCCGACCACATCTACCGCATTGACCCCCGCCCGTTCCTTGATCAGCACATCGAGTCCGGAGCCGGGGTGACGGTTGCCGGTATCAGAGTGTCGGCCGAAGAGTCGTCGCAGTTCGGCATCATCTCCCCGGGCGAGGGCACAAAGATCTCCGGCTTCACCGAGAAGCCGGCCAGAGAAGATCTAGTGACCATGCCGGACAACCCCAACGAAGCGCTGGCATCGATGGGCAACTACATATTTTCTGCCGACCTTCTGGTTGAGCTGCTTCACGAGAACGCAGGCAAGCCCGGTACTCGTCATGATGTCGGCGGCGATCTCATCCCAATGATGGTCGACAAAGGCGATGCTCACTTCTACGACTTCACCACCAACCAGGTTCCCGGGCAGCTTCACCAAAGCCACTACTGGCGTGACGTCGGCACCATCGACAGTTATTACGACGCCCATATGGACCTAGTCGATGACTTCCCGGCCTTTGACCTCTATAACGATCAGTGGCCCATCTTCACTCAGGGCCGGGTGGCTCCCCCGGCCAAGGTGGTGAACGACGGCTCGTTCGGCAACTCGTCGGTGCGCCGATCGCTGCTCAGCAACGGTGTGGTTATCTCGGGGGGCACGGTGCGTGAGTCCGTCCTGTCACCCGGCGTTCGGGTGCACGGTGGCGCCAGGGTGGAAAACTGCGTGCTGCTCGACAACGTAACCATTGGTGCGCAGGCCGAAGTACGAAACGCCGTGCTCGACAAGAACGTCGAGGTTCCGCCCGGAGCCAAGATTGGCTTCGACGCTGAAAACGACGCCGCTCGCTACCACATCTCCGAAGGTGGCATCGTGGTGTTGGCCAAGGGCCAGAAGGTGTCCTGACGTCGGCTACGACATCAGGTCTCGGTAGATCTCGATGTGGCGTTCGGCCGGCTCCCGCCAGGACCAGTCGATCTCCATTCCCCGGCGTTGAATCGACTTGCGACGGGCGCCGTGTCGCCATGCCCGAACGGCTCGGTGCAGGCCGTCAACCAGGGCCGGGACATCGACGGCCGTGGTGAATCCGGTCCCGGTGGTTCGAAAGCGGTCGGCGTCCAACACGGTGTCGACCAGTCCACCAACCTCGGTGACGATCGGTATCGAGCCGTAGGCCATGGCCTGCATCTGGGCCAAACCGCATGGCTCAAAGCGGCTGGGCATAGCGAACAAGTCCGAACCGGCGAAGATCCAATGAGCCAACTCCTCGTCGTAACCGTCGTGAAACCACACGTGGGCGGGGTTGGCGTCGGCGGCGGCCCGCAGGCCTGCCGCCACCTGGGCGTCACCGGCACCCAGTACCAGCAGACGGGCCGGCATGTCGGGAAGGAAGCGCACCGCTTCCAGTAGCAGGTCAATGCCTTTCTGTTCGACCAGACGGCTCACCACACCGATGACCGGAGTGGTGTCCGAGGCCCAACCGGCTCGTGAGCGAAGGCTGGCGCGGCACTCTTCGCGGCCGGTCATGTCGGCCAGCTCATATCGACTGGGGATCATCGGATCAACAGCCGGATTCCAGGTCGAAGCGTCGATGCCGTTACGGATACCGATCAAATGGTCGCCCCTGGCGAGCAGACGATCATGCAAACCCATGCCGCTTTCCGGCTCAACGATCTCGGCGGCATAGTTGGGGCTGACGGCAATTAAGCGATCGGCCAGGTCGACGGCACCGGCCAGCGGGTTGATATCGCCGTACCACTCGAAATGCTCCTGTCCGACGGCCAGTTGGTCGAGCCACTCCGGGCCCGCTATGCCCTGGTATCCGAGGGTGTGGATGGTTAGCACCGTTGGAGGACGCTCGGCCGACATCGCTACCGCCGCCGAGGTGTGCCAGTCGTTCAGATGGACCACATCAGGCTGGAGCTTGTCGGTCAAGGCGGCGACAACAGCGGAAAACGCCATGAAACGCCGATCGTTGTCGGGCCAGCCGCCGCCGTCACTGTCAACGTACGGGTGTGGTCTCGCCATGCCGGGAACGTCGACCAGGGTGAGTTGACCGGCCGCCATGTGACTGCCCACCCGCACGCCGCATTGGCCGACCCAGTCAGGGACATCAACAGTGATGGTTCGCTCGTCGGCCAATACCACGTCGCCGTAGTCCGGCATGACTACGTTCACGGTGACACCGCTTTGGCGAAGCGCCCGGACGAGACCGGACGCCGCTTCGGCCAACCCGCC
>JAHDFR010000049.1:14404-22110 GCA_020628065.1 Acidimicrobiales bacterium | reverse complement strand
CGACCACCGACGGGCTACTGTTGACGAGCGGTGAGACTTCTTGAATTGGCAGCGGTCGTTTTGCTCGGATTTCGAGCCCTGGCGTGCTTCGCCCCCGCCGGTTGGGGCTTGCAGGCGCGGTTGCTTCCAACCGTCCTGGCCGCCCTCATCTTGGTGGCGCACGTTCTACTCGAAGGCTGGCGTTGGCAGATGATCCCGGCCTATGCCGCTGTCGTCCTATTGGTCCTGATCGACGTTGGGCGCCTGGCTATGCAGTCGCCCGAAGTTCAACGTCATCCGCTCCGCGCTGTTCTCGGCCTCATCGGTGTCGCCGTGGTGGCAGCCCTTCCGACGTTCCTCCCGATGCCACGTTTGGCCGAACCTGTCGGGCCGTCAGCGGCCATAGGAACCATGGACGGACAGATCTTCGACGTCACCAGAGATCGTCCACTGCCGGTCAGGGTTTGGTATCCCACGAACGATCTGTCGGGCTCCAAAGCCTCGTGGCTCGGACGCTCCGACATCCGCCTGCCACTGTTGGCCACCAGGGCCGGTCTGCCGTCATGGTTTCTCTCACACGCCCGCCTCTTTGCGGGCAACGCCGTGTCGGGCGCCGCCTTGGCTCCGGCAGGCAACGAAACGGGAGCATGGCCGGTGGTGGTCTTCTCGCACGGTCGGGGTGGGTTCAAGGAACAAAACACCTTCCTGGCCGAGGCGCTGGCCTCAAACGGCTATCTGGTGATCGCCCCCGATCACACCGGAGGGGCGTTCGCCACGTCCTTGGACGACGGTTCCGTGGTCGAGTTCGATCCGGGGCTGTTCGGCGACGGCCAATCCCAGCAGGAACAGGACGCAGCGGTGCGGGAGCTGGGAGTGTCGTGGGCGCTCGACGCCTCGGCGGTGCTTGATGCGCTGGCTGCCGGCGAGACCGGAACCAGCCTCGGGCCGATCAACATTGCCCGGGTGGTGGCTATCGGACAATCCACCGGAGCCGGTGCGATGTTCGAGTTCTGCTTTCGTGACAGTCGCTGCAGCGGTGTCGCCGGTCTCGACGCCTGGATGTTGCCGACGTCGGAACAGGCTCTGTCCGAAGGGGTGGATGCCCCGGTGCTCGGGCTGTTCGGTCACTCCAGCTTCGGTTTCTTTGAACCCATCAACCATCAGCGCTTCGCTCAAATGGCGACGGCCACACAGCAACAGGGAAGTCCGACAAGGGACGTGATGATTGCCGGCGCCAATCATCTTGACTTCAGTGACGGTGCGCTGTTGTCGCCGTGGGGTCACCTGCTGGGTCAAGACACGGGGCCGATAGATGCTCACAGGGCGTTTGAGCTGATCAACGCCGAAGTGGTTTGGTTCGCTGATCAGGTGGCGACGGGCTCAACAGGCGGAGCGACCGAACCGGCCGGAACATACCCCGACCCGTACACCAACTCCGACCGGCCCCCGGAGATCGAACCATGGCGGGACGCCGGTTAGCTGGAGTCGATGTTCGCCGGACCGAAGCCCTGGTTACATCCAGGAACGTCCGGTGGACTCAACCCGGTAGAGGATCAGGTCTCGAAGCGCTGTTGCTTCGTGCAGCGGGATCATCGGCAGCTCGAAGCTGCCTTCGGCCGCTCGAATGTGCAGGCTGGCCAGGTCCCGGCGGCGTTGGAAGAGCGACTGTCGCACCGTGACCGATTGGGCTTTGATCGGGTCGATCTCTTCGGTTCGATAGGTGACAAACCGACTGATCCGGGCAAGCCGGTTGGCGGTCATACCCCAGAACTGGCGGCGCAATCGCCACCTTGCCAGCACGAACTCGATCGGTATGGCCAGTACGGCCAAGCCCGACCACCAACCGATCGGCGACTGGGACAGCAACGCAACGGCGAGCACGCTGACCACCACCGCATTGCGTACCGCTAAGAAAACCATCGCCGGGGACAAACGTCGGTCCAGCTCGGGTTCAGGGCCTTCGAACACCAGCTCCCGGAACCGGTTGAGTTCGGCGTTCGTCGTTCCGGGCACGACCAAGTTGTTGTCGCCAACGGTCACCAGGTTCAAACGACTAATGCCAAGCCACCGTTGCATTGGGATGGCTGAGGTACGCAGAACCTGAACCCGATCAAGGCTGCTGCCAACGCTGGTTCGGTTGGTGAGACCCGCCACCCGTCGCAGGCCACGTCCGGTGCGAGTGACCGTGAGGTCCCAGTCGGTGAAAATCTGTCGTACCAGTTGGAGGGCCCAGCTGAGCACCGCACCAACGACGATGGCCGCCAGAATTCCGGCGATGATGGGCAGGATGGGAACCGAGGACACGGGGGCGTCGGCCGACCCCCCGACTTGTTCCTCCAGTCGGTTCAACACATCCAGTCCCACAAGTTCCGCCAGATCGTCGGCCGCTGCCAGAGCAGGGGCCAACAGGACCAGCCCGGCCCAGGGCCAGTGACCGAAGGCGATACGCACGAGCTGCCCGAAGTCACGTCGGGCCAGCACTTCGGACTCCTCCGGTTCGCTGGTCGACGTCGGCGTCAGCCCCGGTGTTGTTGACGGGTCGCCGATGGCCTCGGTCGCCTCGGACTGGCGGCGGTAGTCAGCGGCCAGTCGCTGTAGCGCCTCGGCCTGATCGAGTGGGATGGCATCGATGGAGAACTCAACTTCGGCTGATCCGGCGGTGTCCAGGCCGACTCGGGTCAGTCCCGTGGCCCGGTGCAACAATCCCTGCTCGAGGGAAACGCTTTGAACCCGGTCGAGCGGAATAACCAACCGGTTCTGCGACACCACCCCTTTGGCCACGACCAACTCGTCACCCTCAACGACAAAGGTGTAGCGCCACCAGCTGATCAAGCCCAGAACGCCCAGCGCCCCAATCACCAGGGGGGCCAAAACCAGAAGCGAGAACGGCAAGCGGTTGGTGGTGATCACTGCGCCGAGCACAACCAGATTCACCAGGCTTATGCCGCGAACCACCCGCCAGGCGAGGAACACCACCGCCAGCGGCGACTGTCGTGACGGCTCGGACAGTGCGGCGCGGTCCCGTCCGGCCGTGTCGAGATCACTCATCGAACGGCGGGGTTACCGTTTGGGCCCCTCGGCTTAGACCGGCTGTTGGGCCGTCGCCCGGTGTAGGTGGGGGCGGCTGAGCCGGCGGAGCGGGGGCGATGTCGTCACCCGATCTACGGTCGGCGGTCGCCGGTGCGTCATCGGGATCGTCGGTTTCCACGTCGGCCCTGGTCACCACGACCTCCCGTAACCGGGTAGCGGCGTCGACGCTAAGGCCGGCGATGGCGATGACCCCGCCGGCCGAACGCAATCGCAGTGTGGCCAGTCCCAGCCGACGCTCGACCGGGCCACGGTCAATGCTGACGTGCTGGACCCGGGTGAAAGGGATGGTTTGGGTGGTGCGAGACAAGATTCCGTAGCGGTAGGACAGGTCATGCTCCCGAACCAGGTAACCCATATAGCCAATGGCGACCCGTTGCAGAACAGCGGTCAGGATCGTCAAAAGCAGGGCGACTCCGCCGGCGACCAGAACGACACTGGTTCGCCCGCCCTCCGACTGGACGAACGAAGCAACGACGGCAACGACGGCAACGATGGCGCCAACGGTTAGGGCGGCACCGGCCATCTTGGCCCGCAGAAAATTGGGATGCAGGGGCTCGAAGGTGTGGTTATCCACTTGTGGCAGGTCGCCGACGTCGATCGGAGGGTTAACGAACTCGGTGGACACTCTTCCAGCTTATTGCCCGCGGATGAGGCTCGGAGTACGGCCATGCCCAGTGGTAGTGTCGGGCCGTGAGCGACTCCTCGACTTCAGAGACTTCATCAACTTCAGAGCCGGCCCTGGCCCGAACTCCTCTCCATGGTCTGCACGCCGAGCTGGGGGCGCGCCTCGCACCGTTTGCCGGCTGGGACATGCCGGTTTCGTATGAAGGCGTTCTGGCCGAGCATGCCTGGTGTCGAACCGAGGCCGGACTATTTGACGTTTCCCACATGACGGTCATCGAGTTATGGGGTGACGACCCCGCTCGGTCACTGGAGCGGGTCACTCCGGCCGGAGTGACCACCCTGGCCGAAGGCCGGCAGCGTTACGGCCTGCTGTTGAACGACGACGGCGGCGTGGTTGACGACTTCATTGTCACCAACTGGGGTCGGCATCTGACCGTGGTGGCCAATGCTTCCCGCCGTGACGCCGACTTGGACTATCTGAGTACCGTTCTCACCGATGTCGACATCGTCGAGAAACCCGACATAGCACTCATTGCCGTGCAGGGACCGGCAGCAGCCTCGGCGGTGGTGAGCCTGGCTGAGGGCGATTCGGCGGAGGCCATCGAGCGAAGCGTCTTCCTCGACAACATCATGGCTGAGCTGTCGGGTATACAGGTGGCGGTGGGACGTTCGGGCTACACCGGCGAGGACGGCTTTGAGATCGCAGTGGCCGCCGATCATGCCGACGCTCTTGCCCGGCGCTTGCTGGATCACCCGTCGGTCAAACCGGTTGGCCTCGGCGCCCGCGACACGTTGCGGCTCGAGGCCGGTCTTTGCTTGTACGGAAACGATCTGGATGAGACAACCAGCCCGGTCGAGGCCGATCTCATGTGGTCGATCCCCAAACGGCGCCTTGAGGCCGCCGACTTCCCCGGCGCCGACCGGGTTCGAAGGGAAATGGAGACCGGCCCGACGAGAGTCCGGGTAGGTCTTCGACCAACGGGCAAACGGCCGGTTCGTCCCCCTAGCGAGCTGAGGTCGAGTGCCGGCGATGGCTCGGCTGGAGCCGATCACGTTGTCGGCCAAGTAATAGGCCAGGTATGTAGTGGCGGTTTCGGGCCGACGGTGGACGCCCCGGTAGCCATGGCCTATGTGGATCCTGCCGTTGCTCACGAAGGCTCTGAGCTGGTGGCCGATGTACGGGGCAAAGACGTCGATTGCACGGTGTCGAATACTCCGTTTGTCGCTCACCGCTACCGACGTGCCTAGCCAATCTTGCGGGCGACCGCCAGACCGTTGGTGACGTAGGTCATACGGTTCATCGCGACTAAGTGACACCGTTGTAAGTCTTATGCTGCGCCGTCGAATCTTTCAGCTCGCAACGAGAAGATCTCTAGGGAGAGGTGATGTTCGACGAGCCCGGTAGGGCAATGGCACCGCCGGTGGCCACATTACGCATACCTTAGAAAGGTCGGGCGACACAATGGCATCACTCTTTGAATCAGTAACGTCCCTGATGGGTCAGGGACAGAATATGAGCGCACTCGGTTCGGCTATCGGAGCCAATCCGAGCCAGACCAGCTCGTTAGTTAACGCCGCCGCTCCAGCAATGCTGGGCGGCATGGCGGATCGGGCGTCGCAACCCGGTGGAGCAGGTGCCCTCATGGGCATGTTGGGATCGGGAGGTCTACCTCAAACGGACAACATCGGTTCGTTCCTGTCCGGCGGCAACGCCGACACCGGATCTTCCATGCTGAATGGGCTGTTCGGTAACAGCACCGGTGGGATGGTTTCGGCGTTGGCCCGCCAAACCGGTCTTGGATCGGGATTGGTCGGCAAGGCCCTTCCCATGATCGCTCCGATCATCATGAGCGTTGTCGCACGCCGGGCGGCCGATGACGGTCTCGACGAAGCCGGTTTGACTCAGATGTTGGGCGACGAGCGGGTCACGCTGGAAAAGCGGGGACTGCTCGACAAGGGCGTACTCGGAGCGACCGCCGGAGCCGTTGGAGCCGGAGCGGTCGGCGCCGGCGCCGCCGCTGCGGCAACCATGGGTTCGGCCTCCGATCGTGTCGGTAGCACCGTCAAAGCTGGAACAGGACGAGTGAACGACACGGTGACCACCATCGGCGACCGGGACTACGCAGTCTCCGGCGGCGGTGACGGCGGCGGTCGTGGACGGGGCGGCTTCGGCTGGCTCGGCTGGGTATTGGGCGCACTAGTGGCTCTGGCTGTGCTGGCCTGGCTGCTCAGCCAGTGCGGATCTGATGCCGGAGATGTCCTTGAAGACGGCGCAGCCACCGTAACCGATGCAGCCGAAGACGCCGTTGAAGCGGTCGAAGAGACAGCCGAAGACGCGGTTGACGCTGTTGATGAGGCCGCTGATGACGTAGCGGACGCAGTCACTCCTGATGGTGTCGACGTTGACACCCTTCAGGCTGATGTTGACGCATCGCTCGACGGATCCGGTGTTACCGGCGTGGTGGCCGAAGACGGTTCGGTGACACTCACCGGCGAAGTCGAGACCGACGACGCACGCCAAGGCGCCGCTGACGCGGTGGCCGGCTTGGCCGACGTGACCGATATCGACAACCAGATCACCGTTGCCGCCGCCGAAGAAGCCGACAGCGAGTCGGCGTCGACCATCAACGCCGAGTTGGATCTGGACCCCATCAACTTCGAGGTGAACTCGGCCAACATCACAGCTGACAGCACAGCGGTGCTTGATCAGGCTGCTGAGTACCTGGAGTCCAACGGCGACGTCGAGGTCGAGATTGCCGGCCACACCGACTCCGATGGCGACGAGGCAGCCAATGAGACCTTGAGCCAGGCCCGAGCCGAAGCGGTTCGCGACTATCTGGTCAACAAGGGAATCGACACGAACCGTATGACTCCAGTGGGCTACGGCGAGAACGATCCGATCGCTGACAACACCACCGCCGAAGGCAAGGCGGAGAACCGTCGCATCGAGTTCCGAATCAAGTAAACCCGCCCCTCCCCTCTTCTAACGGGGAGGGAGAGTAGTCAACAATCCTCCTGCGGCCCGGCGAAACGGCCGGGCCGCAGGACCAGTCCTCCGCAATTCCAAAACAGAATCTCGGGAAGCAACATTGCCGAGGCAAGGCGGTCGGGCCTTCGGGTCCGACCGTTGGCGTTTTCGGGCAAGCGAACCATCTCAGGACAACCGACGGCACCCGGAATCGACCTGAGCGGAGGAGAACACACTGCTAACTTGACGTTTGTGACCTTCCGTCCCGACACCGTGGCCGCGGCCGTGTTCGACATCGGAGGGGTGTTCAGCTATCCCAATCCCGATCCGGTCTTGGACCGCATGAACCGGCTGGGATTGGAACCTCCGGAAGACCTGGAGGTTTTCCGTCGGGCCCATCACCGGGGTGTGAGAGCTCTGCTGGACGTCTTGGATGCGGCGGCGGACGAGGAGGTGGACGGGGCCGTCGACGAGGCCAGTGCCGACTACTGGGTCACCTACGATCGGGCGTACCTCGGAGCTGTGGGGGTCGCCGAGCCGGATATCGATCAGGCTCGGATAGCCATGCGGGTTGCCTGGGATTGGGTCCATGAGGAGAACATCGCTTCGTTCCATCGCTTGGCTGGTTCAGGTCTGCCGGTTGCCATTGTCTCCAACAATGACGGGACAGCACCGGAACAGATGGAACGGCTGGGTGTTTGTCAGGTCGGCCCCGGCCCGCTTCCTTCCGTCGCCGCTATTGTCGACAGCACGCTGATCGGACTGGCCAAACCTGACCCGGCGATCTTCACCCCGGCACTGGAGGCCTTGGCCGTCCCGGCTGACCGGGTGGTCTATGTCGGCGATACTGTGCAGTCGGATGTGCACGGTGCTCGCTCGGCCGGCATGCAGGTGGTGCAGCTGGATCCCTACGACGATCACCGGGACTTTGACCATTCGCGGGCCAAATCAGTGGCTGAGGTGGAAGCGGCTCTTGGCCGATAGCCCAGGGTCCGGTAGGGCTTAGGTAGCTGTTTCGGTAGGGCTTCGGTAGCTGATTCGGTAG
>JAHDFR010000049.1:1803-14304 GCA_020628065.1 Acidimicrobiales bacterium | reverse complement strand
GTCCGGTAGGGCTTAGGTAGCTGTTTCGGTAGGGCTTCGGTAGCTGATTCGGTAGGGCTTCGGTAGCGGGGCTGGGAGTGTCGTGGCCTCTGCTGACGTCATGACTGCGACGACGACCCCAACCACCTTTCGAGCCATCACACCGAGCCTTCCCGATCCATCATCGGACCTCACCACCGGCCCGATTCATCCATCGTGGTGGACTGTCGCACCGCCACTCGATCCGGCCGTGGCCGACCGGTGGAAGCGGTGGGCCGTCTGCCCTGAAGGCCGGCGGCTGCTTCAGAGTTGGTTCGAATACCGTGAGTTCGACGGTTGGACGATGTCCGAGCTGGCAGAGCCTCGAAACAAACCGCTGGAAACGGTGAACGTCATGCAGCGGCGCTTGGTGTCGATGGCTCAAGATGGCGACGACATCGCCGTGGCCGCCCTGGTGGTCCAGCTTCGCCCCGGGCTGGCGCGCCTGGCCCGATCCGTGCTCCAGTGGCCGTGGACGTTGAGCGGCAGCCACAGAGATGCCTGCGAAGACGTTCAAGCTACGTTCATTGAGTCAGCACTCAGGCTGGACCTCGAACGCCGCGGCACCCGGGTGGCGGCCAACCTCATCAACGACACCCGTCAACGGTTGTGGCGAGCCTCGCCTGCCGGATGGGCTTCCGGACAGCAGCAATCGCCGCCATCTCTTCAGTCCAACGACGCCAACCATGATCATCTCGGACGAAGCGAAGCGATTATCGACCTGGGCAGGCATTTGCGGAACCTCGACACCGACAGAGCGTCATCGATCGTCACAGCGGAAATGGCCTACTTGGCTTGGGTTCAGGAGTACCCGCTGTCCGACATTGCCGCCCAAACGGGTCACACGCCGGGGGCAGTGGCCAATCGTCTTCATCGCCTGCGTCGCCAGTTGCGGACTCAACCTGACGATCTCGCCTATCTCCGTCTTGACCCCGATGCTAGAATCTATTCATGAGCCTCTCCGGGCGTTCCACCACCATCGAGCAGCAGCCCACTCGCTCTCTTCGGCAACGGTGGCAGAGCTTCTGGCGTGAAGTGAGGGCTCGCCGGGCCGGTCGCCGCGGTATGACCAATCCGATCGCCAGGGCGGCTCGTGATGTCACCGGACCGACAGGGTGGGTGTTCTCCAATGCGTGGGACAAGCTTGATGAGCACGGCGACGCCTATGTGAAATCGTTCGATCGTCGGATCCCTCCCAGCCTGTTCGTTTCCGAGCGGGATCGAACACGGTTCCAACAGCCGATGCCGGTGGCCGAACGATGCCTTGAGGATTACAGGGTCGTCCGCCGTCATGCCGTTGACCCTCAAGGGCAGCGGCCAACCACTCGGCCAACCGACCCGTCCGACCTACAGGTTGAAAATCAGTAGCTCGTCGGAATTGGGGTCTGCCGGCAGCGGTATCGACAACACGTCGCTTCCATCGACCGGCACAATCAGCAGCTCGCCTGGGACCGCCACCGCCAGGAATGACGAGTCGGGTGCCCACCCGGTGGCCAACACGCTGTAGTCGCCGAATTCGGCTGTGCTCTCTTCGAACGTACCGACGAGGCGAAGGCTGCCCTGGCCGGAGGCGGGACCGGCGACGTGGGCACCGTCGGGCGAGATGGTGACCTTGGCGTCGGCGTCAAAGTCGAGGAAGGTCAGAACGGTGACATCGTCAGCGTCAACCGAGCTGGCGTACAGTTCGCACGTCAGCGTGTCATCGCATCGCTGGTAGACCTCGCTGGCCAGCCCGGCGCTGACCACCCGGTCTTCGCTCAGCAGGAGCATCTCACCATTCGCTCCTACGGTGAATGTCCCACCGGTTGCCGGAGTGACGAGGAGACCTCGACCGGGAACGGCCAGTACGTCACTGGAGTTGGGAATGCGAAGGCCCGCTTGGCGACCACCGTAGGCGGTCATACCAACTTCGATGCGATCCTCTTCTTTACGGATGAACGCCAGATTTCCCGATAGCTCGGTCTCGACCACCTCGAAGCGGGCAGAAACGATGTATGCCGATTCCGGTTGCGTATCGTCGATGGCCCACGTGCGGCTGCCGTCGGAGATGAGAGGGTTGCCTAGGGCCTGATCCAAGGTGTGGGCGGTTTCGACCGTCGGCTGCGCTGCTCCCCAAGAACCCAAGGTGTGCAGGCCATCCTCGGCTACGTAGGCAATGGCGTAGTCACGGTCACCACCGAGGCGATCGGTGAACAACGAAGAGATCTCGTCGGCATCGAGGTGCTCGTCGCTGGGTGGAAAGTTCGGGTCGCCGGAAGGAATCTCGTCGGCGTCCTGGCCATCAACGTCGGTGCTGTCCGGACTGTCGCCCGTTGTCTGACCGAACAAACCGGCCTCGTCGCTGTCGAACACGGCGTCTTCAGCCAACTCGTTCGCTCCCGAGTCCGGCTCTTCACCTGTCGGCGAGCTGAGGAACGCTCCGATGCCGTATCCGACGATGCCGATGGCCAGTAAGGCACCGATCACCACACGACGGCTCCAACGGGGAGCTCGAGTAGCCTCCGACTCCTGCGCTGCGGCTGACTCCTCGCTATCGGATGAGTGGTCGAAGGGGTCGAGCATAAAGGGCTCGTCGGCTCCGGCACCGACACTACCTCTGACCGTTTCTCCCCGTCTCGCCGATGCCGTCCCGGTCGGCTGACCACAGAGCTGACAGACGGTAGTTGTGACATCGTCCGAGGAGACCACCGGGGAGTGGTGGCTGTGTTCGGTACTCTCGGCGCCGCTGTCGTTGGTCACGATGTCCTCACGTATTGTCCTGGGGTCAATAGTACGGAGCGCACCGGGACATGGATCAAACCCCTATCAATCCGCCCGTCTACCGGTGGGCGCCTCCCGTGACGAAATGTTGCGAGATGCTGTCCGCTCTGGATATTCCCGGTCGGACAAGCTACCGTCGGACAACAAGGTGCGGCCAACGGAACGCAACACAGGTCAATGATTGTCTCGGTTGATAACCGACGAAGCCGGTCCACGTCTCGTGGCCGGGCTACTACGACTTGCCTGTATGCAAGGGGGCACACTGGGTTTGCGGCGAAATGGGCGCCGCGACGGGAGAGGCAACTGGCTTTGCTGCGGCCCATCGTTCGGCGAACGATGTTCGCAGCCACTGGCGTGTCGCCCAACCGAAGTTGACTACTGATTACCTCAGAGCATGCAGAAAGCAGTGAGAATGAGCACGACAACCAGTGCAAACGGCGCTGACGAGATCATCCGTCTGGAGAACGTCTACAAGATTTTCGGGCCTCAGCCCCGAGGTCGGGCCTTGAAGTTGGCCAAGGACGGGCTGACCAAGAACGAAGTACAGGCGGCCACCGACCACGTGGTCGGTATGACCGATGTTTCGTTCGAGGTCAAGCGGGGTGAGACATTTGTGCTGATGGGCCTATCCGGCTCCGGCAAATCAACCGCCATCCGCACGGTGAACAAATTGCACGACATCACTGACGGCAAGGTGCTGGTTGACGGCACCGACGTTCAGCGCCTGGAGGGCCAGGACCTTCAGAAGTTCCGGCAGAAGATGGGCATGGTGTTCCAGCACTTCGCGTTGTTCCCTCACCGTTCGGTGATCGACAACACCGGCTATGGCTTGAAGGTCCAGGGCGTTGACAAGGACCAGCGGGACAAGGCGTCGCTTGAGGCGCTCAACCTGGTCGGCCTGGGAGCGTTCGCCAACTCAAGCCCCAGCGAACTGTCGGGCGGTATGCAGCAGCGTGTGGGCCTGGCCCGGGCGCTGGCCTCAGACCCCGACGTGTTGCTGATGGATGAGGCCTTCTCGGCTCTCGACCCGCTGATCCGCCGTCAGATGCAGGACGAGATGATGGCCATTCAGGCCGAACTGCAGAAGACGATTCTGTTCATCACCCACGACCTGAACGAAGCGCTTCGCATCGGTGACCGGGTTTGCATCATGAAGGACGGCGCGATCGTTCAGGTCGGCACCCCGGATGAGATTCTGACCAAGCCGGCCACCGGTTACGTGGCCGAGTTCGTCCAGGACGTCGACCAGGGCCGAGTCATTGACGTTTCAACCGTCATGACCCAGCCGGTGAAGGTGGACCGTTCGATGAGTGCCAAGGATCTGCTCACCGCCATCGGCGATGACGGTGGGTTCGTGGTCGATTCCGACGGGCGCCCCACCGAACTGGTCATGGCCAAAGACGTCTACTCCGCCGCCACCAATGGAGACGGCCTTGGCGCCGCCTTCTCAGCCGAGTTCGACACCACCACGGCGGACGCCAAGTTCAACCACGTCTACGCCCACGCCGGCAAAGGCAAGATCCTCGCCGTGACCGATGGTGACGGCAAATTGGTCGGTGTGCTCAAGCCCAAGGACATGATCGAAGAAATGGGTCGTGTCGAGTCACTGATCGACGGTTTCGAACGCGAGGTGTTCATGTAATGACCGTTCTATTAGCTACCGGTAGACCGGTAACCGCCATAGCCGCCCAACGGGACTTCGAAGACAACAACTGGCTTGACCAGTTCCGGATTCCCGTCGGCGACTGGTTCACCCAAACCGTCGACTGGGTGGACGAAAACCTCGAATGGCTGCTCAACGCCGTGCAGTGGCCGTTCGAGTTCCTGTTCGACCTGATAATGAACGACAACCCGGCCCGGGACTCAATTATGAGTATCTCCTGGGTGTGGGTTGTGCTCGGCTTCTTCCTGTTGGCCTCGGTCCTGCGTAACACCAGGGTCGGCTTGATGTCGGCCGTGATGGTGGCCGCCTGTGGTTTCCTCGGGCAGGACTTCTGGTTCCAGACGTCGAAGACCTTCGGCATGATCTTCGTTTCGGTGCTGCTCTGCACCCTTGTCGGCCTCCCGCTCGGTATTCTCTGCGGCCGCAGCGATGCGGTGTGGGGTGTAACCCGACCAATCCTGGACGCCATGCAGGTGGTCCACTCCTTTGTGTGGATGCTTCCGTTCATTGCCTTCTGGGGCACCGGCGAGGTGTCGAGCACCATGGTGACCATGTTGTTCGCCCTGCCACCGATGGTGCGCCTCACCAACCTCGGTATCAGGCAGGTACCCGACGATGTGGTTGAAGCCAGCCGCTCGTTCGGTGCCTCCGAACGCCGGGTGTTGACCGACGTACAGATTCCTCTGGCCCGACCGGCCATCATGACCGGACTGAACCAGACGCTGCTGTTGGCCATCTCCATGCTCGGTATCGCCGCCTTTATGGGCGCCGACGGCCTTGGCAAGTTGATCTTCCGGGCCATCAACAACCTTGATACCGGCCTGGCCGCTTCCGCCGGTCTGGCCTTCTTCTTCGTAGCCGTTGTGCTTGACCGCATCAGCCAGCCGGAGGCCGACGACGGCCTCAGCCTGTTCGGCCGTATCGGACAGGCCTGGCGTCTGCGGGCCGATCCCGAAGCTCTCCTGGCCGAACAGGCCCAGAACGCGGCGGACGCCGCCGCCGACACCGGTCTGGCTGTCGAAGAGCCGGCTGAACCGGCCGAACGGCCCTTCCCGGTCGAATCCAAGGAGCGCACCGGCCTTATGGTGATCGCTCTCGGTTCGGTCGTTGCCGCTGTGGGCGCATTCCTACCGTGGGCCGCCGACGGCGGTCCGGTTTCGGCCTGGGGTCGGGTGGCCGACGAAGACCTAGCCGGCCAAATGCTCACCGGTGTGTCCGGATCCGGCGGAAGCTTCTTCGGCATCGCCATTGTTGCCTGCGCCGTTCTGGCCGCTCTGGCCGCGTTGCGGCCGCTGATGCCGTCATCGCTGGCCAACCTGTCCAAGCCGATCAATCGGCTGCAGGGCATCGGCCTGGCCGTCATCGGTGCCGCGCTGGTACTGATCTTCATTCTGAACCTGTTGGACGTGAACTTTGATGTCATCGAATCGGCCGCTCTGGTGGCTTTCGCCGCCATCGCGGTTCTTGTGGTGATCGACACCTGGGTACGGGGCACACCTCGTCTGGGGGCCGACGGTGCGCTGATCATGGCTCTGGCCACGATGGGCACCGCGGTCGGGTTCGCTTCGATTCGGGGGCCGTTCGGTGTGAGCTACTCACTGCAGTTCGGACTGTTCGTCACCATCGCCGGTGCGGCGGTGGCAACCATTGGTGGATTGTTGGCCCTGCGGGCCGCCCCCTACCTGTCGCAGCGTCCGCTGCCGACGTCTCGATCAAACGGCGGAGCGGCCGGCGCTATCGCCGGCATGCTGGTCGTGCTCGGCGGTTCGTATGCCGCCTGGGTGGTCGACGAGCGTGGCGGTTTCCGTAACCGCCAGTTCTTTAAGGGCATGAGCGTCGACGGTCCCGGTCTCGGTTGGCCTACGTTTGCCTTCGCCGTCGCCGCCATGCTCACTGCTCTGGTGGTGGTAGGCGTCTTCGGTCTGAAAGATCAGCGACGCTGGCACTGGGGAACGTTGACCACCGGCTTGGCGTTGCCCGCCATTATCATTCCGGCGGCGTTCACCATGTCGATCTCCCGTACTGGTGACACCGACTACTTCAATGACGCCAACGCCCTGACCGGTGCCGGTGTTTTGATCTCCGTGATTGGCGGATTCGTCTTGTTCACCATCGGACGATCGGCCATTAAACACTTTGCCCGCCGAAAGATTTACGCCGGAGTCGGCGCATCTGCGGCGACCGCGCTTGTTCTCAACGCCGAAGCTGAGCTTCAGGTCGGCGACGAGACCGGAGCGGATGTGCTCGAAGGGAGCAACCTCTGATGTCTCATTCGATCCGATCTATCGCATACATCGCCGCCCAAGCTGACGAGACAGCTGAAGAGGTGGCCGAAACGCCAGGCTTCTTCGACAACGCCTGGCTCGACGGCTTCCAGTTCCACTTCGGTGAGTGGATCAAGCAGATCGTGGACTGGACGGACCAGAACCTCCAACTCCCGATCGAAATCATCAAGTGGCCATTCGACTTCCTGTTCGAGTTGCTCATGAGCACCGACCCGGGGCGCACGGCCATCATGGACATCCCGTGGTTCTGGGTGGCCATTTTCTTCTTCATCATCGGTTCGGCCGTTCGTAACGTCAAGGTCGGCCTGGCCTCGGCGGTCATGGTGGCCACTTGCGGCCTGCTCGGCCCGGACTACTGGTCTGAGACGACCAAGACGTTTGGCATGGTCTTCATTTCGGTGCTGTTGTGCGCCCTGATCGGCGTGCCGCTAGGGATTCTTTGTGGCCGCAAGGACGCCGTCTGGAACGTGGTCAGGCCGGTGTTGGACGCCATGCAGGTGGTTCACCCGTTCGTGTACATGTTGCCGTTTATCTTCTTCTGGAAGATCGGTGAGGTGTCGGCAACCATGGCCACCATGGTGTTCGCCCTGCCTCCGATGGTGCGTCTCACCAACCTCGGCGTACGTCAGGTTCCGGACGATGTGGTTGAAGCCAGCCGCTCGTACGGTGCCTCCGAACGCCGGGTGTTGACCGACGTACAGATTCCTCTGGCCCGACCGGCCATCATGACCGGTCTCAACCAGACGCTGCTGCTGGCCATCTCCATGCTCGGCATCGCCGCGCTGATGGGTGCCGGCGGACTGGGCAAGCTGCTGCTTCGGGCCATCAACAGCCAGAACCTGCCGCTGGCCGCCTCCGGTGGACTGGCCTTCTTCCTGGTTGCGGTGGTGCTGGACCGAATCAGCCAGCGCGAGTCGGACGACGGTCTTGGCCTGTTCGGCCGCATCCGTGAAGCCTGGACCTACCGGGCCGACCCTGAGGGTCTTCTGGCCGCCAAGGCCGAACGTTCGGCCGAGTCTGCGGCAGCGGCCGCAGTTGAAGCTGCAGCGGCTGAAGCAGCCAATGTCGGTGGCGATGAGCGACCGGCACCGGTTAGTGCTCGTGAGCGTATGGGATTGCTGCTGGCCGCGCTCGGCGGCATTGCCGCCATGGTGTCGGTGTTCCTACCTTGGGGCTCCGACTCCGGACTGGTTTCGGCTTGGGGTCGTCGAAGCGACGAAACCGGTCTCGTTGGTCAGAGCTTCACCGGTTTCGAAGCCACCGGCGGTTCGGTGTTCGCCATCATTGTTCTGCTCCTCGGCCTACTGGCCGCCGCGGCAGCAATCCGGCCGCTGGTCACCATCGGAGATGGGCTTCCCCGTCTGTTCGCCCGAATCCAGGGCGTGATGTTCGCTCTGTTGGGTGCGGGAGCGGTCCTGGTTTGGGTTCTGAACATTTTGAACGTCAACTTCCGGCCTCTGCTGGATATCGGCTTGATCATCTTCGCCATCGCCGCGGTGGCGATCATGGCCGACATCTGGACGCAGGGAACGCGCCGACTTGGCGCTGACGGCGCCTTGATCGCCGGTGCAGGAGCGTTCGGTTCGGCCCTGGGTTATCTGTTGCTCAGGCCGTCGTCGTTTGTGGAGTCCTACAGTCACGGCGTCGGTGCCTATCTGGCGGTTGCGGCGACGGCGGCGGTCGTGATCGGTGGGCTGATCGCCGTGTTGGCCGCGCCCTATCAGACTCGTCGACCGTTCAAATTGTCGATCTCGTGGCCTCTGGTTGCCGGAGCCGTGCTTGGGCTAACGATCATTGGCATCGGCTCGATCAGCGCCTGGCTGATCGACCAGCGCCTCGATTCGTTGATCACGCCTGAAATTCAGGCGGAGATCGAACGACTGGAGGAGGAGGCCGGTGATGACATCAACAAGCAGCTGGCCAACGGTCAGGCCATTACCAACCTGATCAACTCCGCTCGAGCGGGAACCTCTCCGACGTTCAACAGTCTCGCCCCGGAGGGCCCGGGTCTGGGTATTCCCGCCATTGCTCTGGCCGTCTTGGCTGCGCTGGGTGTTCTGGTGGCCTCGGGTCTACTCGGAGGCGATGAGCGACGTCGCTGGATCGGGGCGACCCTGGCTGCAGGCTTCGGCTTGGCCGCCCTGGTCATTCCGGCAGCGTGGATTCTGTCGTTCACCCGAAGCGCCGAGCCTCAGGCCATTACCGGTGCCGGGTCCATCATCACTTTGACCGGAGCGTTCGCTCTGTTCGCCGCCGGTCGGTCGGTGGTCGGCGAGTTTGTCCGCCGCAAGGTGTACTCCGACAGCCCGGGCCGAAGTGTGGCTGACGACGTGGACATCGCCCTTGACGGCGGTGGTTCGATGGCCGATGCCGACCTTGTGGGGTCGGGTACGCCGTAGAGGCTCTACACAGTCCCGGGTCAGGGCCGAGGCCCTGATTCGGGATTCAGTAGGTTAGCCCCTATAATGAGGGGACCTGTCGCGTCCTACGCGGTGGGTAGTCGAGAAACAAGGGAGAGTCATTTCAAATGCTTAGAAAGAAACTCACGCTCCTGCTTGCCCTCTTGGCCGCTCTCGCGGTCGTGGCAGCAGCGTGCGGTTCGGCCGAAGAGGCAGTCGATACGGCTGCTGAAGAGGTCGAAGAAGCAGCTGAAGAGGTCGCTGAAGAAGCCGAAGAGGCTATGGAAGAGACCGAAGAAGCAGCCGAAGAGGCCATGGAAGAAGGCGACGCCGCCATGCCAGGCGCCGGCAAGACCGCAAACATGGGTCGCGCCAACTGGTCCTCCGGTTACATTCACGCTCAGATCCTCCACGACATCATGGAAGAACTGGGCTACGACGTTTCGAGCCCCGACGGACTTGAGTTCGCTCCCGACCTTGGTTACCAGACCATGGCCGAGGGTGACATGGACTTCTGGGCCAACAGCTGGTATCCCGGCCACCTTTCATGGTGGGAGGGTGAGCGCACCGACGGTACCCGCGTCGGCGATCACCTGGTTCGCCTCGAGGGCTCACTGATGCCCGGTGGCGGTCTGCAGGGAATGCTCGTGACCAAGTCCTGGGCTGAAGAGAATGGTGTAACCACTCTCGACCAGATCAACGAGGACGAGGCTCTGTACAGCCAGTTGGATTCTGACGGCAATGGTAAGGGCGAGTTCTACGGTTGCCCCGAAGACTGGACCTGTGACAACATCATGGCTGCCCAGATCACCTACGCCGGTTGGGAAAACCTTGAGCAGACTCAGGCTGGCTACGACGCCATGTTCGCTGAGTTCTTGGACAAGGCCGAAGCCGGCGAGCCTGCCATCATTTACACCTGGACCCCCACCGCTTACCTGGCTCAGGCCATCCCCGGTGAGACCACCATGTGGCTGTCGATGAACGCTGACAGCGTGCTGGACGACTCCAACCCCAATGGCGACGAGGGCGGCGAGGAATACTCGCAGCAGCGTGACGGTGTCGTGGGTTACTCCTCGCTGAGCTCGGATGTCTGCCTTGAGGGTCCCGACGGTTGCCAGCTGGGTTGGCTGGCTGCTGACATCGAGATCACCGCCAACAAGGAATGGCTGGCCGAGAACCCGGCTGCCGAGGCTCTGTTCAACGAGTTTGCTCCGCCTCTGATCGACGTCGCTATTGCCGGCGTTGAGCTGACCAACTCCGATCAGGCTCAGGCCGATGTCGAGCGCATTTCCGCCGACTGGGTTGCCGCCAACCGTGACCTGGTTGACGCCTGGCTCGACGTTGCTCGTGCCGCTGGCTGATCACGTTCGCCATAGTGAGCGGTCACGTTGAGTGACTGATCGCTAAACGAACTACCTGTTGGGGTGGGGCTTCGGCCCCGCCCCAACTGCGTTTTAGGTCAGGGTCAGTTTCAGCGAAGGGTCGGCCCCTGAATCAAGCGGGGTGGCCCCATCGTTGGCCAGCCGCCACAACGCCGCCGCCCCGATCATGGCGGCATTGTCGGTACAGAACGCACGATCGGGAACCAGAGCGGCAAAGCCTTCTTCGGCTGCGGCCTCAGCGAATCGTTCCCGCAGTCGAGAGTTGGCCGCTACTCCCCCACCGAGGCACAGTGTGCGAGCCCCTACCTTGTGCCCAGCACGGATCGCCTTGGTGACCAACACGTCGACTACCGCCTCCTGGAAGCTGGCGGCGATGTCGGCATTGGAAACGTGCGGGTGTCTGCGGACAAAGTTGACGACAGCGGTCTTCATCCCGCTGAAAGAAAAGTCCAGCCCCTCGTCGATGATCCCACGGGGGAAGTTCACGGCTTCCCGGTCACCTTCGGTGGCCAACCGATCAATAATCGGCCCGCCGGGGTAACCGAGCCCCAGATAACGGGCCACTTTGTCGAATGCTTCGCCGGCGGCGTCATCGGTGGTCGATCCCAAGTAGCGATAGACCCCGGGGCGCCGAACCTCGACCAACATCGTGTGGCCTCCCGACACGAGAAGAACAACCAGCGGAAGTTCCAGGTCGGGTTGTTCCAGAAAGGTGGCGAACAGGTGTCCTTCCATGTGATTGACACCTACGTAGGGAACACCCCAGGCCAGTGAGAAGGCTTTGGCTGCGCTGACTCCGATGAGCAGGGCCCCGATGAGTCCAGGTCCGCAGGTTGCGGCCACAGCGTCGATGTCTTCGGCCGCAATCCCGGCCGCTTCGAGTGCCTCTTCGGTGACGGCCTCCAGTTTGTCGAGGTGGGCTCGACTGGCAACTTCCGGTACGACACCACCAAACACTGCGTGCAGATCTATCTGGCTTGTCACGACGTTGGCCAGCACTTCGGTGGGGGCGAAACCGGAGTGCCCGGCGGTCGGGTCGTCGACGGCTCCGGGACCTCTCACGATGGCCACTGACGTTTCATCACAGCTGGTCTCGATAGCCAACAGAGTGCGCTCCATAGCACTCAACGCTACTGGCTTGTCAGCCTGCTACCGGCTGCGTCCGGTGTCCACTCACCGTTGGTTTCTGTCCGTTGTACCGGCGATTCGGGCCAGGCCGGCCAGGTGGGCGGAACGTTCCGGCCGGTAGAGCCGGTGCATCCACAGTATGGCGGCGTCAGCACCGTCGGCATAGTACCGGGGTCGGGTGCCTGACTTCTCGAATCCGACGTTGCTGTAGAGGGCGAGAGCCGCCTGGTTGTCGGAACGAACCTCCAGCGTGGCTGAAACAGCACCTCGGTCTACGGCATCGAGAAGGAGTTGGGACAGCAGCACCCGGCCTATCCCCCGGCCTTGGCTGCCCGGATCAACCACGATGTTCAACACATGGGCCTCATCGGCCACAAACATCGCTCCGGCGAAGCCGACGAGATCCGTACCTTTCGAGTCGCCGGCGTCGTCGGTGTTCACGTTCAGCTCAGCCACCAGCCAGTGTCGAGCCTGAGGGGATACATCAAACTCCCCGGCGAACAGCGCCAATGACCATGGATCTGGTTTCGCTTTGGCTTCCAACATGGCAACCGCCGTCAGGTCGGTCGGTTCCATGACTCGTATCCGCAGCTTGTTGACTGTGGGGTCGCTCATGTTTTGCCCGTCGTGTCCGGCTGGTTGTTGCGATCAGCCACCGGCCGGGTTTTGACGTTCGGGTTGACGTCGGGGTCCCGTAGGTAAAGCGGGGCTACTGCTTTGCCGGGGCCGGGTTCTCGGTCGGCGGCTATCGCCAACATGACTCTCGGGTCGGGGTTACATCCCGCTTGGGTCGTCAGTTCACTCCGACTGGCGTAGATCTCGTTGTAGAGATCGGCGCCGTCGCCCACTATCAGGCCGACGGCCGC
>JAHDFR010000049.1:0-1703 GCA_020628065.1 Acidimicrobiales bacterium | reverse complement strand
ACTCCGGTGACTCCGGTTGAGGTTGTTACAGCCAGGCCGAGAACTTCTGAGCTCAAGAGTCTTGTCCCCGATCGGTGTTCGGTACTGCTATCCAGGGTTGTAGCACTTCAGCGAGGCGGGCCATGCGTTCCATCCAGGCGTCGTCGGCCGCTGTGAACCGAATGATCCGATGATCTTCGATCGCCGTCGCATCGCCCGATAGGTCGTTGTCTGCGTCTCCGTTGGGGCCGTCGTCGCAGTACTCGAGGGTTACCAGTAGGTGTTCGGTGGGCAGCACCGCTTCGATTTGCTCTCCCCATTCGATGGCGGTGATGCCGCTGTCGAGCAGGTCGGGTAGATCCAGATCCATTACCTCGCCGACAACGTTGAGCCGATACACATCGAGGTGATGAAGATACGCTCCGTCGGTTCGGTCGGTTTCGTAGCGGTTGGCCAAAGCGAACGTGGGGCTGGTGATTGCCTCTTCGACCCCGAGGCCTCGACCTATCCCTTGAACGAGTTTGGTCTTGCCGGCACCAAGATCGCCGGCCAGCACCAGGAGGTCACCGGTGACGAGGGCGTCAGCCAGTGCTGCACCTAAAGCCAAGGTCTGTTCCGGCCCGTCGGTTAATGCGGTGAGGACCGTTGATGTGGGTGTTTTGTTGCTGGCAACCACGCCGTTCAGGCTACCGACCGGGTGGCCCTCGTTACCGCCTGCTCGGCCAACAGCTTGAGATACATGAGGGCCCAAAGTCCGTCGATCTCGACTTCTCCGGTGGATACGGCCACCAGGGCGTCGCCGTCAACCGGGGTGTGCGCCGGGTGAAGCGCTCGGGCCAGACCGTCGTGGCCTGCTTGAGCCAGTAACTGGCAGCCGACCTTGTCGAGGCTGGCGTTGGTGGCTATGCAGCCGATGGTGGTATTGGTGTTGGTTTCGGGTTCGATATCGAAGGCTGGAACAGATGGAGGGCCGGGATCGCCTTGGCCGTCGTGGTCGATCGCTCCGAAGGCGTTGACCGCCACCATGGCTGAGACCATGATTGCGGTGTCGATGGGGCTTTCGACGTCGCCACCATCTCGTGGGCGTGCGGTTACGGTCGCCGCACCGATGCCTCCTGGCTTCGGCTCTCCCGACCACTTGTCGACGGTGGCGCCGACACCGGCCCCGATCCGCCCAAGTTCGGCTTGGGCGTTCACTGTGGCCGCGTCGTAGGCCAAGCCTCCTTCGATCGGTCCTGGCCGACGCCCGCTGTCGCCAACTCCGAGATCGTACAGAGACATTCCGACGACAATTGGGACACGGCCGAAGCGGGTGGGAAATCCTCGGCCGGCCGATTCGAGTCTTTCCATCACCCCATCGGCCGCAGCCAATCCGTGGGCCGAACCGCCGGACAGAACGACGGCATCGACGGCGGCCACCGCCTTTGTTGGCTCCAGCAGCCCGAACTCCCTGGTTGCCGGCGACCCACCCCGGATCTCACCGGAGGCCGTCGCGCCTTCGGGGAAAACAATGACGGTGCAGCCGGTTTTGGCCTCGAAGTCGGTCCAGTGCCCGACGGCGATTCCTGGCACATCGCTGAGCATTCACCAACTCTAGGAGACTGGAGCTCTAACAGCCTGGCAAGACGACGGGTCACAGCGACGGGTCAGAGCGCCCGGCGGTGATCTCGCTAGACCGCCAGTTCGAGTTGCTCGTCGGTGTTGGCGAACGATCCGAGGTTCAC
>JAHDFR010000229.1 GCA_020628065.1 Acidimicrobiales bacterium | reverse complement strand
GGCCGATCTGAATACCGATCTCGGCACCACCATCTTTCTGACCAGCCACGACGCCGCCGACATCGAGGAGGTAGCCGAGCGGGTCATCGTCATCAGCCACGGTCGCATTCGTTTCGATGGTCCAGTGGCTGATCTTGGCGACGCTGACGGGCGGGTCGAGTCCAGCCTGGGCGAGCTGTATACCGAAGAACGTGGCTCGCTGTGACGACTCTGCACGCTGACACTGATACTCGTGTCGTCTCATTACTGCGGGTCTTGTGGCGTAGCTTCACAGCCGGTTTCGCTCTGACGTCGGCCGATAAGGTTGCACTCGCCGCAAGGGCCTTGTTTTTTGTCGTGGTCACCTCGGTGCTGGCGTCGATGTGGCGGGTTGCCGTCCTGGTGAACAACAGTGGATCGGTATCCGGGGGAGGCGAACCATCGGTGGCGGGCTACACGGCGGTGGCCATCTTCTGGTACATCGCCGCTGCCGAAGCGGCCCTGATCCCGGTACCGAGCAATCTGATCGAGCAGGTTGCCAAACCAATCGCTGATGAGTCGGTTGAGGTGTGGTTTTCCCGCCCGGTGTATGCCGGTCTGCCCACCGTGCTTTTCCGGTTCGGTCAGATCCTGCCGGTGTCGCTCACCTGCGCCCTTACCGGGTCTGTGCTGGCCGTGGCTCTGGCCGGACCACCCCCGAATCTGGTGGCCCTGACGCTGGCGCTACCGGCGCTGTGCCTGGCCGCGCTGCTGTCCATTGTCATGCAGTACAGCTTCGGCGGCGTGGCCTTCTGGTTGGGCGACATTTCCGGGATGTGGCTGGTGTATCACCGCACCGTGTTCATTCTCGGTGGGCTCATCATTCCACTGGAGACGCTGCCGCCATGGTTGGAGCCGGTGGCCGGAGCGCTGCCGTTCATGGCAACCGTATATGTGCCCGGCCGCTTGGCGTCCGGCCATGTTGAGCCGACGTTGATTGTCCGTCAGTTGTTCTGGCTGACAGTCGCCCTAGGTGTCGTGGCATTGGTATTCCGGCGAGGGGAGGAGCGGGTGTGTCGGCGGAGCTTGTAGCCATTCGACCCCGGTCGCTTTTGCGGGTGTACGGTCGGTTGCTGGCCAACTCCTGGTACGAAGCCTATTCCAACCGGGCGGCGTTCTGGACGGGGGCGGGAGCCATGACCACCAACAACGTTGCCTGGATCATCATTTGGGCCTTCTTCTTTGATGAGGTGGGCACCGTTAGAGGGTGGGACGGAGACCGAATACGCCTGTTGCTGGCCGTCCTGGCCACCGCCGCCGGGCTGGTGCTCGGCTTTTTCAACAACGTTCGTCGGTTGGCCGAGATGGCCGACACCGGCGAAATCGACGCTGCGCTGGCTCTGCCCATCCCAACGTTGCCATATCTGGCGTGTAGGCGGGTGAAGCCGGGCGGTATCGGCGACTTTGTCTTTGGGCCGGTGCTGTTCCTGCTGGCCGCCAACCCAACACCGGTCAGGACTGCCACCTACGTTGTGGGGTCGCTGAGCGGTGCTGCTGTGCTGATCGGCTTCCTGACCGCCGTCGGTTCCGTCGGGTTGCGCTATCGAAACGATGTGGTCAGCGAGCAGGGTTTTCAGGCGATCCTGTTGTTCGCCTTCTACCCGGTTGACATCTTCGGGCCGTGGGCCCGGTTCTTCATGTACATCATCGTCCCGGCCGGTTTTGTGTCAGCGGTTCCCGTTCGGTTGGTCGACGAGTTCAGCCCCGGACTGTTGGCTCTGCAGTTGGGGGTAGCCGTCGCCCTAATGGCCGTCGGTGTGTTGACCTTCAACTGGGCCATGCGCCACTACACCTCCGGGGCGGCCTGGACTCAAGCTTGATTGGCAGGGCCGGCCTCGGAGGTGCAGTGGTTAGCAGCTGCCGGTTGGTTGCAGTTCTCGATGCTCGCCGTCTCCGGCGTGACCTGTTCCTCCGAGGGCATTCATCTGCTGGCGCTCCCGCAGATGTAGCCCCAGGAAGATACCGGGGATGGCAACAAGGCTGAGCCAGGCGCCAGAGGACAACATGACCAGTGCTGGAGCCGGGCACGTGCCGGCGATGGCCCAACCCAGGCCGAACATGGCGCCACCCTTGAAGTGCTTGGCCTCCGGCTTGGATCGGGACAGGGCCAGCTCGCCGCCGAACGGCGTGTTGATGCGCCGCCGGTCGAGCAGCCAAAGCAATGGTGCGGACACACCGATTGCCGACGCCATCATGAAGTAGACGTACAGGTCGTCGAGACGCAGCATGGAATGGATGGTGTCGTACTCGTGCAGGTTGCCGGCCGCCAAGAAGCCGCCGAAGCCGATGCCGAACAACAACCCGATGACGTTCATGTTCATCTTCGAGTTCAGGTTCACAGCCGGGTTCATAGCCGGGTTGACAGTCGGGTTCATAGCGCACCCCCGGTGAGGACTCGCAGAACGAACGTGGTGGCAATGGCGGTGGCCATGAATGTGGCGGTGACGGCGACGCTGGCCGGCGAACGCTGCGCGGTACCGCAGATGCCGTGACCTGACGTGCAACCTCCGGCCACCGCAGCCCCGTAGCCGAGCAGGGTGGCACCGGCGAACACCATCGGAACGACGGCCCACAGGGGGAATACGGCGTTCATCGAGTCATAGCCCGGGCGTACCTCCCAGCCGGATCGCAGCACCGAGGTAACCAGCAGCCCCCCGAGGGCCATGCCCACGAAGTACCAGACCCGCCAAACAGCGACACCGTCACGACGCCTGAGCAGACCGGAGGTCTGAACGTAGGCTCCGCTGGCTCCCAGCGGCTGGTTGGCCAGCATGAACATGCCGACAATGAGAAGGCCCAGGCCGGGTCCAACAATGAACCACGGCACTCTGTCCGGTAGTAGATCAAACATTTTTCCCCTAGTGATTCGCTTTCATGGATTCCCTCACGAGTGTTGATTGGTGGATTCGATTAACGGTTCCAAGTGAACCCGGACGGCCCGAGCCGCTCCCGGTGGAACGTTGATCAGGCGAACAAGTATTCCCGCTTCGTTCAGCTCCTCACCCAGACGGGCCAGAGCGGCCGCTCCGGTGTAGTCGAGCCTTCCTACGCCTCTGAGATCCAACTCAACGGACGTGGCGCCGGAGTGGGCGGCCAGCTGGTTGCGGACTTGGTAGTCCACTTCGGGTACGGTGCCGAACCAGATGACTCCTTGGGGCGAAACCCGAAGCGTCTCGCCCAGTTGCTCACTGTGGACCGTTAGTGTGGCCAGCTCGCGGTAGAGGTGGACACCGATGGCCAAAGCGATGCCGGCCATCACACCCAGTTCGACTCGTGGGGCGAAGACCAACGTGGCGAGAAGAGTGCCGAACGCCACCAATGCTTGAGGCCTCGACTCGTAGATGTAGCCCAGCAGCTGGTTGAACTTGATGAGTCCGGCCACGGCCACGATGATGACTGCGCCCAAAACGGCGGTAGGAAGAGCCTCCAGCAGTGGGGCCAGCGGTAGCGCGATCAGTACGGCTAGGCCGGTCAGGGCTCCGGCCCAGGGACTGCGGGCTCCGGCTAGACGGCTGAGGGAGCTGCGGGAGAACGAGCCGCCAACCGGGAAAGCACCCGACAGCGCCGAGGCGATGTTGGCTACGCCCTGACCGAACATTTCTTTATTGGCGTTCCACGGAAGGCGCTCGGCGGCGGCGAACGTTCGGGCGATTGACGCCGGTTCGGCGAAGCCAACCAGGGCGATGGCCAGTGCAGGCAACAGGAGCTGAGGCACGGATTCCCAGGCGAAGTTGATGGTGAACGGCGGCAACAGGCCACCGTCCAGTTCGCCGACGATGGCACCGCTGTAGCCCAGTAGTCGGCTTGCCATCACAGCACCCGCCACGCTCACCAGGACCCCGGGAAAGAGGGGATGCAGCCGGCGGCCACCTACGACCGCGGCCGCGGTGGTCGCTGCGAACAACAAGGCCGCCATCTGCCAGCCTGACGGGTCGCCCAATGCGGAGACGGCATCGGCCAGGACACCCCGCCCACCGGCTTGCACCCCTAGGACTTTGGGTACCTGGGAGGAGATGATCAAGATGGCCGCCCCGGTTGTGAATCCGGTCAGAACCGGATCGGACAACAGGTAGCTGAGACGTCCAAGATTTGCCAAGCCGAGGGCGAGCCGGAACAGACCGACGAGCAGAGCCAACAGCGCAGCCAGTCGGATGTAGTCGGGCGAGAACGGTTGGGCCACGCTGGACAGCGCGCCGAAGCTCAACAGAGCGGTGAGTGCCACCGGGCCGGTCTGCAGATATCTGGAGCTGACAAACGCCGCCGCCGCCATGGCTGGAAGAGCTGAAGCGTAAAGTCCATATTGGGCTGGCAGGCCGGCCAGTTCGGCGTAGGCCAGCGACTGGGGGATGGCGACTAAAGCCACAGTGAGTCCGGCCACGACGTCTGCTCCCGCCGGTGCGGTGAGGCGTTTGGGTAAGAGGTCTTGGGGTGGCGCGGTCATTGTGGGTATTCCGATTAATATTCGTTTATACGAATGTACGGTCATTTAGACGGTCAGTCAACTTTGCTTGACTGGTACCGCTGACGTCAGGAGATCCCCATGACCAAGAACCGCACCACAATCGCCTTGAGCAGTGGGCTCGGTACTGCCGTGGCCGCTGCTGTGGCCGTAGCCGTGACCGTGGCCGCATGCGGCCAGCCGTCGTCCACGGCGGAACCCACGCAACGTGCCGTCAACGAGGCATCTCAAGCAGCAGGAATCCGAGTGGTCGACACTGCGGAAGCGGCCGCCATACACCAGGATCGTGCTGAAGAACTTGTTGTTCTCGACGTACGTACGGCAGAAGAGTTTGCCGGCGGACACCTCGACGGGGCGGTGATGATCGACTTCTACGCCGAGGACTTTGCCGACCAGTTGGCGAACCTGGACCCCGACGCCTCGTACCTTCTGTACTGTCGGTCCGGAAATCGCAGCGGTCAAACCAGAGCCATGATGGAGGAACTCGGATTCACCGACGTATCCGACATCGAAGGCGGCATCATCGCCTGGAACGACGCCGGGCTGCCACTGATTCGTCCCTGATGGGTTGGCGCCGGGGCTGAGGAGGGAAGGTCAGCCCCGGCACCAGATCTAGCGTGGACTAGCCAACGAACTAGGAGACTGCTGAATAATCGGGTGGCTGGTCGATGTTGGTGTGGGGCTGTTG
>JAHDFR010000228.1 GCA_020628065.1 Acidimicrobiales bacterium | reverse complement strand
CTGAGCCTGGCCGCGTCCGCGGGAGGCGAAGGCCGCCACCAAATTGTCCGGGATCTCAACCGTGATAGTCCCGGCCTCGTCGTCGATCACCGACGGCAGAATCAAGCGATCCTTGCACTTCCCGGTCGGGTTGCAGCCAATGTTCACCACAAAGCCAACGGCCGAAGGGTCAACAAGAGAGTCGAAGGCGGCCAGATCAAACTCGATCGACCAGCCACCCGCTTCACCCAACACCGGGGAATCGGCCGCCATCAACGCACGATCATTGCCGACCCCGGGATTGCGATCAAAAACCAAATCAAAAGCGAAACCGGCCGACGACGCCTCACGGGTGGCGGCGGCGTTCAGAGACCGCATCTCCACCCCAATGCCATTGCCGTTACCCGGGCGGTTGATAACCACCTTGCCATCGAAACCGGAACCCTCGGTCTGTTTGCCAACAGCCCGACCGGGAGGACCGTCGCCTCCAAAGGCAACGGCATGGCCGGGAGCGAACGGCTCGACCTGCTTGCCCGGCTTCAACACCACCTCCGATGGTTCATCCAGCAGATCGCGCACCCACGGACCCAAATCCCGCGCCGGCTGCGGCTTCAACTGCTCCGAACGGCCATCACCGTCACGCAGAATCGACACCGGCTTCGGCCGAGTACGAGCAACATCCAACCCGGGCGGCTCCACCCCATCAGGTCCAAACCGCAGCTGCTCCTCTGTCGGAGCGTCAGGATCATCAGCCAGCCACTTAGCCCGATCGGTCGACCGACTTGGCCCATCGTCGGCCGCCGCCACGTCGTTGGTGCCATCGGCAAACGACTGGGCGGCCACAGCGCTCGACTGCGGCCGAGGCGGCTCAGCTGACAACGACTCGGCCGACACCGGCGTCGACGTAGCCACCATGGAGACCACGGCGACAGCAATCAGCCCAATCCGCCACAACCGCCACCGACCCCCGGTGTCGCCAGTGTTCCGTACATCCGCCGTCCGCCTATTAGCCATGTCAACTCCCTAAACGGCAAGTCGCCAACAACGGCAGTGCGCTGAAACAGGCCCCGACCATTTGGCCGGAGGCACCGCAAAATCAGCCCACCGGGTTCCGCCCCTGTGCGATTCGCCCAAGCTATTCACTTCCACCCTGACTGAATGCCCCCGATCAAGGCAGGCCCCAAATCAGTCCGACATGGTTCTATCACGAGAATTTGACGAAAGCAAGCAAAGTTGCCCAGACTTCAAAAATTTAATGATGTAGCCTGAGTGAGCCTATTCGAAGTCGACTAGAGCTCAGCTAGGAAACTGGCTTGTCGAAGCCCCACAGTTCGAGAATGGCGCCCGGCTCATACCGGGCGCCCTCGGCCATGGCTTCTCTAAGAACCTCGTCGCCCAGTTCGGCCCGAAGATCGTTACGGAGATACCGGGCCAGAATGTAGTGCGACAAGTTCCCAAGCTCACGACCCTTAATCGCCCCGAGCATCTCGGCCGCCTCCCGGCACCGCTGACCGTGGCGCTCAATGGTGGCCAACGCCAGCACGATGTCAGCGTCCAGGTCGTGACCCTCGACGTTGGCCAGATCACGGGTTCGCTGCAAACCGGCAATCGGGTCGCCACCCTCGACGGCGTCGACCAAACCCGTGCTCCACTCGAACTGCCATGGCAGGGACAGACCTATCTGAAGCAAGTGACGGCGTTGACGCTCCAGCCAGTACCGGAGCTGCTCGACATCAGCCTGAATGAGCGACGACGTCCAAGCAGCGAAATGGGCAATGAAAAACTCGTAGCCGTCACCATCAACCTGATGGCCGACCGTCTCGGCAATCGCCATACCTTTATCGCCGTTACCGGCCGACAACTCGGCCAACGCCATGAACGCCTCCAGCAACTGTTCCAGACGGGGATCGCCAAGAGCACGGGCGACATCAAGTGCGTCGACGAGCCGGGCCATGGCCTCAGCCGGAGCCGGAACAATCAGGTGGACGGCCTCGAAGTGGCGAGCAATAACCTCGGCCGCCGGGTCATCGACCGACTTGGTCAACGCCAACGCTCGAGCAGCGGCATCCATCCCACCCCTATGATCCGCCGTCCCCTGAGCCAAGTCGGCCTGAACAATGGTGAACCACAACCGATCTCGCTGGGCCAGCTGGTCCTCAACCGGCTTCAAGGCGTCCACCCACCAACGACCGTCGACACAGCTCGACGTGTTGCGAAACAGGTACGACGAACCAATGTGGATCTCCAGGGCATCAACCGTTCGCCCGATACGGATCGAACGTTCGAAGGCGAAGCGTTCGTTGTCAACATCAAGCCGAACAGCGGCGGCGTGACAGCCCGACAGCCAACGATCGGTTCGGGTTCGGGCCGTGGCCCGATCGACGACGTGAACACGCAACCGCTCAGCGGCGTCGTCGGCCTCCCCCGCCCCCACCAGGCGACGCCAGGCAAAAGCCCGAATCGTCTCCAACAGTCGATAACGACCGGTGGAAGACTCATGCACCACCAGATTCTTGGCCACCAGATCAGCCAAAGCGGGCAACGTGGGCACGCCACCGGTCCAGCCGTTCACCGTCTCGCCCACCGCTTCGTCCGATGCCCTGCCCGCCGCCTCGGCCGCCTCCAGATCGAAGCTTCCCGGAAACACACCCAGCTGGCGCAACAGCCACCGCCCCGACTCATCCAACAGGTCATAG
This sequence comes from Acidimicrobiales bacterium, assembly GCA_020628065.1. Lineage (GTDB taxonomy): Bacteria > Actinomycetota > Acidimicrobiia > Acidimicrobiales > SZUA-35 > JAHELU01. The sequence goes on along the minus strand of JAHDFR010000228.1, from coordinate 2,511 downwards.
CTCCACGAGATCGTCTCCTCCAACGTCACGTGGCGGCTCCGACCCCTCGACCGACCGCCCCGGGTCAACTCAAGAGCAGCATCCAACCGGGAGACAAGATCGTTGAGGGTCAAATGCTGGAGCTGAGCGGCCGCCAACTCGATGGCCAACGGCAGACCGTCAAGCGCCTGACAGATGTCAACCACCCGCGGATCGTCGGCATCGACACCAGCATCACTGACACCGCCACTATCGGCGGCAAGGCCGAGGGTGGGGCGGGCCGCCAGCGCCCGGGCCATGAAAAGCTCAGGCCCGAAGGCGTCGAGCGAACCCAGCGGCACCACCACCTCACCATCGATACCAAGAGGTTCCCGACTCGTGGCCAGCACCGTGGCCTCGCCCCCGGCGTCGAGCAACAGATCAATGATGTCGGCGCACTCATCGAGCACATGCTCACAGTTGTCGAGAATCAAAAGGATCGGCCGTCTGGCCAGATGAGCGGCCAGCGAACCCAGGTCGGCGGCCGCCGCCCCCTCAACCCCGGTCTTGTCCACCAGCGCCCGGAAGATGTCATTGCCATCGTCAAGCGACGCCAACTCGACAAAGGCAATACCGGCAGCATGAGTCATCCGATCCACCGCGTTGGCCGCCGCCACCGCCAACGTGGTCTTGCCGGCCCCACCAGGACCCACGATGGAGACGAGGCGATGACGGGCAACCGACTCGACCACAGCCTCAAGTTGAGACTCCCGACCGATCAGTTCGGTCCGAAGCGCCGGCGGCGTCGGAGTCGACGCCCCGGCCAACGGAGGGAAAGCCTGGCCATCCAGCTGCCACAACCGCAGCAACGGCATGTCCCGATCGATCTGGCAAAGGCCAAGATCGGTGAGTCCGTCATCGTCGTTGAGCAGACCGATCGTGGCGTCGGAAACCAGCGTCTGCCCACCGTGGGCCGCCGCCACGACCCGGGCCGCCCGGTTGACCTCCGAACCGTAGTACCGACCCTGCAGAACCACCGCCTCGCCGGTATGCACACCAAGACCCACTCGAAGCTGCAGCGGCTCCGGCCACGGTTCATCATCAACAGCGGCGCGCACCTCCCGGGCGGCGGCAACCGCCTCGCTGGCCAACACGAAAGCCGCCCCCACACCGTCAACGGCCGAGGTGAAAGCCGCGCCGGAGTTATTGTCAACCGCCTGACGCAGGATCTCGTCGTAGCGGGCCGCGGCCGCGCTCATCAGATCGGGGTGACGCTCCCAACTTTGCGAAGCCCCGTTGATGACACCGAACAGGAAGCTGACGACGCCAGAAGGGGGAGGCGTGATGTCGGACTCAGAAGCGGCGTCTCCTCCCCCGGCCACACCAGCGCTCTCCGACACTTCGGCCACAAACTGATAGCCCCGCCGCTGCACCGTGCGGATCACCTGCTGAGACCGACCGTCATCACCCACCAGTCGACGGGCCGACTTGATGCGAGATGTCAAAGCAGAGTCGCCGACAAACGCCCCACCCCACACGTTGTCCAACAACTCGATCTTGGACACCACCCGGTCACGATGCTCGATGAGATACCGCAGAACATCAAAGACCTGCGGTTCGATGTGCACGCCCACGCCGTCGTGGCGGAACTCAATCCGGTCGGTATCCAGTTCATAGTCTGCGAACGAGAAGATCATGGGTTCCCTCCCCCGGCCACTCAGTGCTCCAGCGTCTCCGCTGGTCGCCCGCAGTTGCGAGCCTGATCGTAGTTGAACGGCGAAGCATCGTCGAGATCAACAACCAGCCTGCATCAAAGGCCGGCAGTCGACATGGAAGAACGGTGGAGAACTCGTGGATTGATGTTCCACCAACCCTCCAGAGCTACTCCAAGACCGCGAGCAGAGCCGTCGGTACTGTCACCGGAAACGCCGGAACCACATCCGGCACGACGAAAGGAACCGACATGACCACAACCACCCCAACCCACTGCCTGACAAACGCTCGAAACGCCACCGGCCCAACGACCGGCGGCGAGGACCCCGAGTGGAGCCTGGAGCGCTACATTCATGCCGTAGCCGACGAAGGTCGACGATTCGCCGACGTGGCCAGAGCCGGCAACCTTGACCTGCCGGTGGCCGACTGCCCCGGATGGAACCTGAGAGACCTGGTCCGCCACGTTGGCATGGTGCACCTGTGGGCGGCGGCCAACATCGTCCACCCCAGCGACCGGTGGATCACGGTCAAGGAACTGTCCGACCTTGCCGACTACTGGCCCGAGTACACCCAAGGCTGGCCGACCGACGCCGGGCTGGTCGACTGGTATGAAGCCACGTTGGTCAACCTGGTCGACGTGCTGCTCACCACCCCGCCCGACCACCAGTGCCTGACCTTCCTACCGGCACCGTCACCGCTGGTGATGTGGGCCCGTCGCCAAGCCAGCGAGATCGCCATCCACCGTTTCGACGCCGAAGCCGCCCGGGGGCGACTCTCCCATTTCGATCCGGAGTTCGCACTTGAGATGCTCGACGAGTTGCTTCTTTGCTTCGCTCCCCG
>JAHDFR010000227.1 GCA_020628065.1 Acidimicrobiales bacterium | reverse complement strand
GGATCGGTCGGCGGTTCCGGATCGGTCGGCGGTTCCGGTTCAGGATCGGTCGGCGGTTCGGATGGTTCACCGAGTTCGAATACCAGGATCAGCGGATTGGGCTCCCATTCGTTCTGGGAGTAGTCGACACCGGACAGCGACACGTAGAGCCGACCGGATACCGGATCAAAGGTGGCTCCACCCACCTTGTCCAGACGATTTCCCGCCATCTGGATGAACGGAAGATCCCACGGTCCGTGGGCGTAGGGGCGAACATCACCGGGAGCAACATCACCGGCCCGAGCCGCAGCCAAATCGTTGACGTCCCACAACCAGTAGTAGGGCGACACGTCATCCACCTGGTTCGGGTAGTAGCCCTTGTAGCCACCGTACGGTGGATCACCGTAGGAGACCCCGCTGGCGTGACCACCGGAGTATCCAATTGTCAGATAGGTGCTGGTTCCGGGGACGATGACACCGTAGACGGCTCGCGACAGGTGGGTCCAGAGGTCGTTGGTCCCGGTGTCGTTGGAGAAGTCCGGGTCGAGCGGCTCGTCAAGTGAAAAGTCAACCAGAGGTGTGGCGGCACCGATTCCCGCCATGTCGGCCGAGAGGTTCACGGCGAACGCCGATGGCCCGAAGCTCGCTCGGGAGACAATGGGCATTCCACTGGCATGCCCGCTGATATGGCTGGCACCGAGAGCGTTCTGCCACTCAGCAGGAACAGCCGACATCCAACCGGCGGAATGGACGGCCCCGGCCATTTCCGCCCAACCACTGACCGGCGAGTCGGCCAGCGCTCCAGCATCATCCACCGACAGCGTGGTGTGGGTGTTGTCGGTGGCGGCGTCGTAGTACTCGTACCCGTTGACCAGCAGGGCACCGTCAACCACATACATGCCCGACAGCCGATCAAGAGCCTGCGGGTTGCCGGTCGGGGCGCGTTCAACGACGAGGGAGAACGGCTCTGTTGGGTTGCCGGCTATCGGCAGTTCGTCCAGGGCTCCGGCCGGGGAAGGGTCGGCCAGCGGGAACTCGCCGATGGCCACATCGTGGGCGTGGCCCGAAACAAACAGCGAATCCCCGGTCGCCCCGAGTCCGATTACCCCTTCGGAGTAACCGGTCCGAGATGCTCCGAACGTTCCGAATGGAAGCCGGAAAGCGCCGAGGTAGTTCAGGTCGTTGATGGTCAAGAGCTCTGACACGGTGCCGGTCGGCAACATGCCTGACGCCGGGTCACCAATCGTTACGACTCCGGCCTCGGCTGTTGTGTCGAGTGGGTCGACTGTCGTCTCAGCCGCCGTCGGCTGCAGGACGGTCAACAACATGGCTGAAACCACGACCAAAGTGCCGACCACCCGCCGAGTGGTGCTTCCGGTGTTTGCGTGAAGGCTGCGCATAACCGTTCAACGCCACCGCCACCGGATCGGTTCCCACCAATCGACAGAAATTCTCGGATTAGAGCTGGAAGACGTGGACTACCGGCACCGGATCGAACTCGCTCTGCGAAACATCAGCCTCGGCCTGCACCACATACAGGCGACCGGAGCCGGGATCGAACGACACCGAGCTCAGGAACCAGGCACAGGTCGGAATCAAGTGTTCAGCCGGGTTCCATCGACGGTACGGCTCAACCTCGTGAGCCGACATGCGACCTGCCGCCACCGCCGCCAGATCGGCAGGGTCGTAGAACAGAATCTGCGGCTCGTACGGGTCGGCGTGAATACCGGCGTAGGGACTGCAGTCACCGGTCGCCGACTCCCCCTCCCGAACCTCTCCCAAGCCACGACGGCCAACGGTGATGACGGCCTCACCGCCGCTTGATGTGGTGATCCATGCGGCCCCGGGCGATACGTCGGCTCGGCCGTAGTCGGACAGCGGCTGATCGGGCCCGTTGAAGACCAGTTCGACGACATCGGAGATTGTGGCGTTCGGCGCATCAGTGACCGGCGGCTGGAACGAATAGAACGGTGGAGCCAGACTGCCGGTGGCCCCCGGTGGCTCCACTGCGTACCCGGCGAGAAGTCGACGCCCACCCAAGTTGCGGGCGGCGAAGCTTTCGGGAACCGACAATACATATCCCGCTGTTTGCAGGTTCTTGGCATCACCGAGAAACCAGGGCCCTTGCGGGTCCGGTGCCGACAGGTCGAGGCTGGAGTGACCGTGACCGGGCACGACGTTGTCGGCAACATTGTTGTACTGCCAGATGGACCAGTGGAGTCGCCGGCCTTCAGGCCCGTCGACAACCTCAAGTCCGCCGTATCGGAACTCGCCTTCACCGCCGACCGACGGGGAGGCGACCAGATCGTCACCTCGACCGGCGGTGATATCAGCGAAGGGATGCACGATCGATGCCACCGGCAACCCGGCAGTCTCCCCCGAGTGTGGTTCCGGAGCGGGAATACTTATCTCGGCCACACCGGGACGTTGGCGGGGATGTCCGGTCATGAACAGCGAACCGTCAAAACCGTCCACGCTGCCAGGATCACCTGCCGGGTTGAAAGCCGATGCTTCGCCACCGAAGGCAAAGGTCGACCCGTTAACCTCACCGGCCGGAACCACAAAGGCTCCGAGGTAGTCGAAGTCGCTTTCGTCAGGGCGCTCCTCGGTTGTCGACTCGGACTCTTCGCTGACCGGATCATCAGCGTTGGCGGTGGCGTTGGCGGTGGCGTTGTCATCCGGGACCGAGGTGTCGGCCAGCACCGAGTCGTCGATGGTGGCTACTTCAATCGGAGCCGAGTCAGACCTCAAGGCCGCTTGGCCGACAACGGCCACAGCCACAACCGCGGCCGCTCCGGCCACCATGCGGGCGTTACGGGTTCGCCTGGCCGCCCGCCGCTTCACGCCTGCCAGCAAGCCGGACTCGAGTTCGAGTGCCGAGTCGGCAGTGTCGAAGCTTCGTTGAAGGTCGTCTTCAAAACTCATGAGAAACCGTCCGTCTCGTCAGCTGTTTCCCTCATCCGTCGCTCTCACCCATTATGTGGCGTAGCTGTTCGACGGCTCTGGCCATTCGACTCTTGACCGTCCCTTCCCGGACCCCAAGCGCACTGGCCGTCTCGGCCACCGACATCCCCAGCGAGAACCGGCATACCACGACGGTTCGGTGATCGACATTGAGATGGCTGAGCGCATTCATCAAATGCACATGCTCGGCAACGGCCGGGTCCGGGGCGACCCCGGCCCAGCGGGAATCAGAGCCGTCGGTTACCACCGCAACCTCCCGCTTTCGTTCCCGTCGGCGCCCTCGCAACCACGACAGACCCCAACGTCTACCTGTGACGTAGACCCAGCCGGCCGGGTTTGCCGTGCCACTTAACGAGTCCCACCGCTGATAGGCGCGGGCCATTGCCTCGTCCACCGCCTCCAAACCGAGTGTTTGATCCCCGAACGTGTAGGTCAACGCCCGGCCGATCTCATCCCGGTGGGTCACATAGAAGTCGTCAAAGTCCCGCATCCCCGAGTCAGCACATGCTAGCTGCGAGGGTGCAGCCAGAGCTGACCGCAGAGCGGTTGATGCACTTACAGGTACGGGATTGGACGGCGACCCCGGTCCCACCGCAACCGGGCTCACGGCTACCAAACCCACCGCTAACGACCTGGCTGAGATTTGGACAATAGGCTCACGGTGGTTCAACGCCACCGAACGGCCTTTTGGTTCCCCCAATTCGAAGAACCTTTTAACTACGCCGTCCTCTCGGCTTGCAGGGCCGCCCGCCGTACCTTGCCGGCGTCATCGCGGAGAGAGCTGTCCGACCATTCGATGGAGCGGGGCAACTTGTAGGTCACCAGCCGTTCAGCCAGGTGGACCATCAACTCGTCCTCGGCCAATTCGGAGTCGGCGGCCCGCTGCACGATGGCGTGAATTCGGTTGCCCTTATCCACATCGGGCAGTCCGATCACGGCTGACGACAACACTTCCGGGTGGGAGCCGATGGCAGCCTCAACCTCGGCCGGATAGATGTTGGCGCCCCCGACCAGAATCATGTCTTTGCGTCGGTCACCTAAGTAGAGGTAGCCGTCGTCGTCCATCCAGCCCATATCCCCCAGGCACTCCCACCCGTCGCGGGACTCGGTGGTGTCGCCCAGATATCGGTAGGTGGGAGTGTCGCGGTCAACCCACCGCATCCACACTTCGCCTTCCTGGCCGGGGCCAAGATCGTTGCCGTCGGCATCACAGATTTTGGCTTCGCCCGAGATCGGCGTGCCCACTGAACCTCGATGCTCCATCCACTCTCGACCGGAGATCACGGTGAACATCTGCCCTTCGGTCCCGCCGTACAACTCAAACAGCACATCCGGCCCGAGCCAGTCCAGCCATTCATCTTTCAGCCACGGCGGACACGGCTCGGCCAGGTGAAAGGCGGTTTTCAGAGACGACAGGTCGTAGCCGAACTTCACGTCATCCGGCAGCTTCCAGATTCGTTGCATCATGGTTGGCACCAGGTAGATGGCCGATGCTTTGGCCTCCTGCACTGCGGCCAAGGTGGCTTCGGCATCAAAGCGAGGCAGCAACTTGACATGTCCGCCGGCCAGCAGCGTCAGGTACGACCAGATGAACGGCCCGTTGTGATACAGCGGGCCGGGCACCACCATGGTCTCTCCCGGCAGCGCACCGATAACCTCACCCAGCCCGGCCAAGCTCGGTCGATATCGAGAAGCGTCCCCGGACACGATCAGTTTGGGTCGCCCGGTGGAGCCGCCGGAGGTCGGTGCCTTCCATGCGGTTGCCACCACCTCCTCGGGGTCGGCGCCCAGTCGCTCGCTCAAGGCGGGACCGGTTGTCGTCGGTGCGACGTAGCCGGTGGGCAGGCAGGTCCGGCCCTCCAAGGTGGCGCCGAGAACGAGCGAAGAGTCGGCCAGGTCGACGATCTGTTCCAGTTCAAGGCCAGGCAGCCTCGATGACACCGGTTGGGGGACGGCCCCGATCTTCCAGCAGGCCACACCGGCGATCAGAAACTCGGCCGAGTTCGGTTCGGCGATGGTCACGAAGTCATCGGGCTTCACCCCGAGATCGAGCATGAGATGGGCCACCTGCTCGGCTCGCCGGTCGAGCTGGCGAAACGTGGTGACCTCGCCCCCAATGGTGATCGCCGGTTGGTCGGGCCGCTCTGCCGCCAACTGAGCGAAGCGAGCGGCGAACGACGGGCCTTCGGCCCGTATCACGGATGTGTCACCTGGTGACTGGGTCATAGAGCAAGTGAAGCTTGCGACCAGTCCATAGAGCAAGTGAAGCTAGCGACCAGTCCACAGAGCAAGTGAAGCTAGCGACCAGTC
>JAHDFR010000226.1 GCA_020628065.1 Acidimicrobiales bacterium | reverse complement strand
GCGACCGGTTGGCCTAGTGCCACAGTCAGGCCAACTGGCGCTCGTCTCGACGTTGGCTGGAGATGCCCTCCGATGGCGGACAAGCCGATGGCGTCGGCCTCGGCAAAGGCCAAATACAGTTCGGAGATCGAGTTGATGTCCCAGACTGCTCCGGCCCCAACCCGGTCGACGTCCAGAACCGCAACGTCAACCAACGCTTCCTCCACCTGGTCTCGGCACTCGGCGATCAGCTTCTTGGCTCGGTAGGTTCCCGCCTCCCGACAGCGGTCGTCGCCGGCAACCAAACCGGCCGCCATACCGGCCACGGTCGGCTCGGCCGGGCGGGGAAAGGCGTTATTGGTCCCGGTCGACAGCGACACCAGTGGCACGTCATTCGACACGGTGGAAACCACACGGTTTGTACCGTCACCACCGAGGACGACAATCGCTGAGGCTCCAACCTTGACCATGACCTTTGTGGCTTCCCGGGAGTCGAGCTCCGAGCCGGAAATCTCGTGGTCAACGATTTCGAGTTTCGGCCACCCGGCGGCCGACCGACGCTTCGACAGGCGTAGTAAGCCGGTGGCGATACCCGCACGATCAGCCATGGAGACAACCCGATCCACGCCAGTGGCCGCCAAGCCGCTCATGAGCCGATCGAGGCGATTCACCTTGTCGTAGGTCGTGACGGCACCGCCGCTGGCCACGATGCGGCGAATATCTCGGGCCGAGGCCGGATTGGCCACGATTCCGACCGTCGTCGGCTCACCCATTTCGACCTCACCCCCTTCGTGTGCTGATAATGGTGCTTTGAGCGATGGCGGCGCTGGAAAGAGCCGCATTTGTTCCATAGTCCGGCAGCTCCCCTTGGCCTCGCCGGTCGGGCACTTCTAGTTGTCCCACTACTTGTTGTTTCAATTGTCGGGCTCGCAGCCACAGCACGAATGTCTCAAGATGAGACAAGGGCGAGACAATACTTCGGCCGTGTTCTACGGTCTACTAAGCAGAAACCGACCAGCTCGACCGGAAGGGCTTCGGGGCGATGGCGTCTACAACAGACAATTCGGCCGCCGACATGGCAGCGGCAAAACGTCGCTCAAAGCTGTACGGCATCGATCCTGCAATCGCTGAAATTCCTCATGTGGGCGACCCGGGACCGGCTAGCGAAGCGATTCGACGCCTGAGCATGCCGGTGCTGCAAGAACTCCAAACTCAGCTGTCCGATAGCTCCCTGGGCCTGGTGCTTGCCGACCGCCGGGGACGAATCACCCACCGCCACGCGCCGGCGAGATCAACGTTGGCTTCGATGGACGATCGTTGCATCGACCGGGGCTACTCCCTGGCCGAAGCCGATGTTGGCACGAACGGGGTCGGCACGTCCCTCGAGACCAGGCGACCGGCACTGGTAACCGGATCCCAGCATCACCTTGAATGCTTTCATGCATTCACCTGCGCAAACGCCCCAATCGTTCACCCGATCACCCGAAGGGTGGCGGGAACCGTTGGCCTTCTTTGCCCAGTAGAGGACACCGGCCCTTTGTTGCTGGCGACAGCCATGACGTTGTCGAGCCAGATCTCTCGGCGTCTTCTTGAGCAGGCCACCGACGACGAACGCTTTCTGTTGGAGCAGTTCCTGTTCCGCCGGCGGTCGACGAGCCAGGCGATGGCCGCTCTGGGGAACCAGGTGTTGATAGCGACACCAGTGGCTCAACGCAGCTTGGCCGGCGTCGACCAGGCCGAACTCTGGGACAGGGTCAAGTCGGCAACAAGTTCCGTCACGACGACAGAGATCAGCTTCAACACCAGCGACGGGCAGACACTCAGGCTACGTTGCCATCCACTTCATCGAGGTGGACAACTGGAAGGAGCAGTGGTTGAACTGCTTCCTGTTAAGCAGCGAACTTCTGGCCATACTCATTCCTCCGGCCGGGAATTGGGCTCCAGTTTCAATGGCCTAATCGGCTCCAGCCCAAGCTGGCGCGCAACGATGGCCGACGCTCTGGCAGCGAAGCACCATCGGGAACCAGTGCTAATAGTGGGTGAACGCGGCACCGGACGGCAGTCCGTGGCGCGAGCGATCGCCACGGATTCTCCCGGCGACTCCATTTCGCACTTTGACAGCGCTGAAGTCCTGCTGGACGGTCCTCGAAGCTGGGTCGCCAACATTCGTCGGGTTCTGGCCGACGGACGGACAGTCGTGCTCCGCCGATCCGATGAGCTACCCGACGATGTAGCTGCTGCGCTGGTGACGCTGGCTCGAACCAACGACGGACGTGGGCGACTCTTGGCCACCTGTTCGACTGCGTCCGTCAGCAATCGTGGCGGATATGAAGGCGTTGGCCAGGGCGTCGCGGCGCTGCTGACCGCTCTTGACGTGGCCAGGGTCGAGGTACCCCCTCTTCGCGAACGACGCGACGACATCCCTGCCATCGCTCAACACCTGGCGACGACGTTGGGCAAGAGTCAGCTGCCCCCTTCGGTGATCAGCGTTCTGCGGCGCCAGTCCTGGGAGGGCAATGTCACGGAGCTGCGCCAGGTGTTGCGTTCGACGTTCGCCCGATCGAGGTCGGGGGCAGTTTCTCTTCGCCACCTACCTCGCCACATTCGCTTGGATGACCGCCGTTTGCCGCTACACGGTCTTCGACAACAGGAGGCTCAAGCCATCATCGCCGCCATTGCGGCGACAGCCACCCGAACCGAGGCAGCCGAACAGCTGGGCATTTCACGGGCAACTCTCTACCGTCGAATCGCCGCCTACGGCCTCGACTTCGATCTCTAACCCGGCCCGGTCAGCGGTCAGCGGTCAGGGGTTGATGAGGTTAGATATCTACTGTGGATCCATCGGCAACGTCGTAGCCCGCCTCGTCAACGGCGGCCACAATCGATCCGAAGTCTCCCCCCACAACGGTCACCTGTTTGGCTTCCAGATCAACGCTGACATCCTCCACCCCATCAACCGTGCTCACCTCGCTGGTTATGGCATTCACGCAGTGTTCGCAGCTGATGTCGGGGACGGACAAGACGGTCTTAGGACTCACGATTACTCCAATCGTCGAAGGTTCGGTGGCCCGGACTGCTTAAGCCCGGACCCGAAATCCTTCGAAGGTGCGAAGGCGAAGGCTATTGGATACCACGAACAATGACGACAGCCCCATCGCGCCGGCGGCAATCATCGGGTTCAGAATCCCGAACGCAGCTAAAGGAATGGCCGCTGCGTTGTAGGCAAATGCCCAGAACAAGTTTCCTTTGATGGTGGTCAGCGTTCGCCGGGATAACGCAATGGCATCGGCAACGGCTCTCAGGTCACCGCTGACGATCGTCAGGTCTGAAGCCTCGATAGCCACATCAGTTCCGGTTCCAACTGCGATCCCCAAGTCGGCCTGGGCCAGAGCCGGAGCGTCGTTGATTCCATCGCCCACCATGGCCACCCGACTACCGTCGGCCTGAAGCTCACGCACCACGGCCGCCTTGTCATCGGGAAACACCTCCGCAATCACGTTTTCAATACCTACGGATTGGGCAACCGACCGAGCCGTCCGATAATTGTCGCCGGTTAGGAGAGTCGTCGACAATCCCAGCTCGGTGAATGCGGCAATAGCTGCATGCGAGGTTTCTTTGATGCGGTCGCTCACCACAAACACCTGCTCGGCCACATCGTTGCGACCGGCAAACACCGCAGTGGAACCTGACGCCTCGGCTTTGGCGGCGAAGGCCTCGACCTCCGCCGGAACCTCATCAAACAGTTGCCGACGACCAACCCCGAATCGGGTGTCGTCGATCGTGCCGGCGACGCCGGATCCAGGGAGGCTCTCGAAGTGCGTAACTGATGGAATGGTTTCAGCCGGGTTCGGAGACGACGCGGCAACAGCGGCGGCAATGGGGTGTTCCGACATGGACTCCATGGCCACCGCCATGGCATGCACCTGCGATGCTTCCGCACTGTCGAGCAACGGGGCGGACATGTCCACCACTGCCATGGCCCCTTCGGTGACCGTGCCGGTTTTGTCGACAACGATGGCGTCGACGGAGCGGGTGTCTTCTAGGATCTCAGCCCCTTTGATGATTACCCCCATCTGCGCTCCGCGTCCGGTGCCGACCATGATGGCCAGCGGCGTAGCCAAGCCAAGTGCACATGGGCAGGCGATGATCAACACTGCTACCGCAGCGGTGAATGCATCATCGGCTCCATTGCCCAGAAGCAACCAAAGGCCGAGGGTGATGGCGGCGACGGCGATGGCGGTAGGAACAAACACCGCCGAGACTCGGTCGGCCAGCCGTTGCACATCGGCCCGCCCCGACTGCGCCTGATCAACCAATCGGACGATCTGGGCCAAAACGGTGTCCGACCCAACCTTGGTGGCTCGCACCGTCAAGAAGCCGTTGGCGTTGACCGTTGCTCCGATCACTTCATCGCCCGGGCCGACTTCAACCGGCACCGGCTCGCCGGTGACCATGGAGGCATCCACAGCAGACGAACCGTCGGTGATCACCCCGTCGGTGGCCACACGTTCTCCTGGGCGGACGACGAATACTGACCCCACCTCCAGTTGTTCAACCGGCACGCGGGTTCCGTCGGCTAGCTCGGCTGTCGGGGCACCGAGATCGGCCAGAGCTCTGATGGCATCCCCCGAGCGACGCTTCGCTCGGGTTTCAAACCATTTGCCCAGCAGGATCAGGGCAACGATCACGGCACCGGTCTCGAAATAGACGTGTCCATCGCCGACACCCGTAATCAGCACCACCAGTGACCAGATTAGAGCCGACAACGAACCCAGCGACACCAGCGTGTCCATGGTGGTGGCCTTCTGACGGAGATTCAGCCAAGCCGACCGGTGGAACAGCCAACCGGCCCACAGGATGACCGGCGTCGACAAAACGGCGACCGCCCACTCCCAGCGGTTGAACTGGAGCGCCGGGACCATGGAGATAACCATGGCCGGCAGTGCCAGGGTCAACGCAACCCTGGTCCGCAAAGCCAGGTCCTTCTCGCGACGATCCTCCACCTCGGACTGACTTTCTTGAGCGACCACCGAGTACCCGAGGGCTTCCACCTCCGAGGTCAAGGTGGCAAGGTCCACCGAACCGTCGTGGTCAACAGCGGCACGAGCCAAGGCGAAATTGACTCGGGCCTCCGACACTGCATCGAGGCGGTTAAGGCGCCGCTCAATCCGGCTGGCACACGCAGCACAGGTCATGCCGTCGATCACCAGCTGAGTAGTTGGTTCCTGCTCAACATCGGAGAGGTTAGTGGCCATACATCAATTCTAGACCTTCTAGTCGGCT
>JAHDFR010000225.1 GCA_020628065.1 Acidimicrobiales bacterium | reverse complement strand
GTCGATCACCGACTCGGTTTCGCCTACGTCACGAACCACATGGGCGGCCATGACAGGGCGATGGCCGTGTACGAAGCCGCCGCTCACGTGATTGGCCTAGAGGTTGCAACCTAGCGAACCTTCTGCCGTAGCAACCGGACTTCTTCGAGCGCGGTCATCACCGCGGTGCTGGCCGGGACCCGGTCAACCGAGGCCAGGCCTGTACGTCGGGGGCCTCAATCCACCCCTCGTCGAAGCCGCGCTGCAGTGTGGCATCGGCGAAGGGACGAGACGGGCCACCGGTTTACCCCGGTCGGTCACAGTGAGCTCCTCTCCTGAGGAGGTTGGCTGAACAATGACCGCTCATGGCGTGAACGGTTCGTAGTAGTTCTCGGCTCCCTTGGCTCGCACATCGGCAAGCCAGTCGCTGTCGTAGGGCCAGGTGTCCTCCGAGCCAGGAATCGGACCCTGCCAGAATCGGGTCACCGGACCGTCCAAGCCCTCGCCGGCTGGTTCCAACGACCAAGCTTGTCGGCGGTAGCTGAAGTTGTCGGGGGTGAGCCGGTGGGCTTCCCGATAGTGGGGTACGGCATCGTCGTGGTGGCCAAGTTTCTCCAGGTGCGCCGCCAGCTCGAAGTGGGCTTGACCTCGGGCGGCGTCGGCGTTGCGAGGTTGAGACCGGGCGATCACCTCATCTGCCGATAGAGCGAACCGGCTGTCAGAACCCTTGGCCACCCAATCTCTGATTGCCGCCTCATACTCGGCCGGGCTGCTCTGAATGTTGACCGCTTCACCGGCGATGGCCAACAGATGCTCGGGTGGTTCAATACCGGCAAACGGACTTCGCCGTTCCCGCTCGATGGACGGCGGGCTCGGCGCTGTCTCTGCCGGCCGGACAATGACCCCGCTTTCGTCGATCCACACTGCGTTGGGGATGTTGATGAACCCGAACAGCTCGGCCGAGCGGTGAGCCTGATCGATTAGTGACGGGTGCTCGGGCGCCGCCGCTTCGATGAACGGCCGACAGGCTTCGGCCCCGGCCGTCTCCAGGCCGACGGTCACGATCTCCAGACCATCCCCATGCAATTCGTTGCGAAACTTCTGCCACACGGGCAGATCAGCCGAGCAACCTCAATAGGGGCTCCAGGCAACCATCAACACCTTTTGCCCCCGCAACGACGACAGCGAGAACAGGTTTCCGTCCAGGTCAGGAAGGGTCAGCTCGGGCGCTTCGGCGGTAACCAGCGTGCGGGATCCAACCGAATCCGGACCGAGCGCCCACACACCGTTCTTATCGTCGGCCACCAGCGGGAGCCCCATCTGCTCGGCGATACCGACGAGGTCCACCAAGTCGTTGTTGCTGTCACTGTCACTCGATGCAACCATCGGTTGGTCGGAAAGCGGGATGCACACGTCGCCTTTGCAGGCCCCCTCCGGCTTGAGTAGCCAACCCGTCCCTTCTTCGAAGGCTCGGCGGCTGATCGTTAGTGACTCGGTGATCATGTCCCAAACCTAGAGTCGCCCGATCATCGGCGCCAAGACCAAGCGTCAAAGTAGTTCCTTCGCGCTGGTTCTATAGAGCAGTCACGGTCCCTCTTTCGGGCCTTCCAGATGGAGGCCGTGACATTTACGTTCGATCTGAGGCCGTGATCCATCCGGGGGCACGGGGTTCGGACAAAGGGGATTAGGTGCGTTCAGGCGCCGAAGCTGTTCAGCTTTCGAGCGATCGTGTTGAGTCGGCCCTGCCGACTCGAAACCGGTTGTCACCGGGCACCGCCGTAGTCGGCGCCTTGTGTGCAGCCGTCGCGCTGTGGATCCTGGTCTTCGCCACCGGAACATCGGCCGGCGCCGCCGTGGCCGAGCCGGGTGAGTTCATCGTCACCATGCTTGACGGATTCACTCTGGCCGGTCTGCTGTTCATTGTGTCGTCGGGGTTCACCCTCATCTTTGGACTGATGCGGACCGTCAACATGGCCCACGGATCGCTGTTCTTGCTGGCGGCCTATATCGCTATCTCCGTCCAGCAGCGCATGGTGGGGAAAACCAACAACATCGTTCCCGAGGAGGTCGCCATCACGTCCTGGGTGGTGCCGATGTTGGTCGGATCGCTGGCGGCGTCAGTGCTCGGCATCGTCATGTATCAGGTATTTCTGCGGTGGCACCCGGGTCAGGATCTCCGCCAGGCTCTCATCACCATCGCCATTTCCATCATCATCGCCGACCAGCTGCTGGCCAATTTCGGCGGGCTGGCTCAACGCATGATCTGGCCGGGCGCCGTCACTCACTTCTTCGAGATACTGGGTGAGCGCTACGCCACTTCTCGGCTGTTCATGCTGGCAATTTCGCTGGTGGTCGGCGGGGCGCTCTGGTTCTGGCTGAACCGAACCCGGATGGGCATGGTGGTCCGGGCCGGCGTCGACGACCAGGAGATGGTGCGTGCGCTCGGCATCAACATCTCCGCCGCCTTCGCCGTCACCTTCTTTGTCGGATCGTTCCTGGCCGGGGTCGGGGGAGCGATGGGAGCATCGTTTGCCGGAGCGGCCCCGGGCACCGACGGTAGCTGGCTGCTCAACGGTCTCGTTGTTGTCATCATCGGTGGGTTGGGATCCATGAAGGGAGCGGCCGCCGGGTCGTTGCTGTTCGGCATGGTTCAGGCCTTCGCCCCGGCCTACCTTCCAACCCAGTACACGTTCTACGCCATCATCGTCACCTTTGTCCTGTTGGCCGCCGTGTTGGCCATTCGGCCCAACGGTTTGTACGGAAAGGCTGAGCAGTGAAGGCGCCGTCAGCCCAGGCCATTGTTGTTGCAGCCGTGGTAGTGGCCTTGGCCCTGCTGCCGCTGGTGGGGTCGGACTTCTTTGTCAGCTTTGTCATGACCAGAACCCTGATCTTAGGCATGGCGGCCGCCACCATTGCCTTCCTGTCGGGCTATGGCGGCATGACCTCGATGGCCCAGCTACTGGTGTACGGCATCGCCGGGTTCATGATCGGCAACTTCTCGGTGTCCGAAGCCGGATCCAAAGGTCTCAAGCTTGGTCTTGACCCGTGGCTGTCGGTGGTGCTGGCTCTGCTGGTTGCCACCGTGGTGGCGTTCATTCTCGGAGCGGTGTCCAGCCGGACCACCGGGATCTACTACTTGATGCTGACCTTTATTTTCGCCGTCATCGGGTTCTTTTTCTTTGGCCAGGTCACCACGTTCTCCGGCTTCGGCGGCATCACCGGTATCGATCCGCCGGCGCTGTTCCTGGACCAGCCGATCAGGCTGTACCTGCTGGCGCTGGTGCTGAGCCTGGCCACCTACCTGGGCCTACGTGCCGTCATCCGAACGCCGTTTGGGCTGGCCCTCCAGGGCATCCGGGACGAGCCGGTCCGCATGGCGGCCCTGGGTTTCAACGTGCCGCTGCACCGCGTCCTGGCCTTCACGCTGGCCGGGGTTGTCGCCGCCGTCGCCGGTGTGGTCAACGTCTGGTGGAACGGCCAGATCGACCCCCAGTCGATCTCGATCGGCCCGACCATCGACCTGCTGATCATCGCCGTCATCGGCGGGATCTACCGACTGGAAGGGGCCTGGATCGGTGCCTTCATCTTTGTGGCCGCCAACAACTACCTGCGAAACATTCCGCTGGTCGACAGCATCGGCATCACCGAGGCCCGGTTCAACACCGTTATCGGCGCCCTCGTGTTGGCCATCGTCATGGCATCACCCGACGGCGTCACCGGTCTGTTTGACCGCGTGCAGCGCCAGTTCGCCAACCGCTCTCGGGCCTCGGCCCGTGCGTTCGCCGTACAGGGGAACACTCCCAATAACCAAGTCACTGGAGGAGACCAATGACAACAAATGGACCGAACTTGGCCTGGAGGTCGCTGGCGGCGCTCCTGGCTCTATGCCTGATCGCCGCGTCGTGCGGTGGCGGCGACGACGGTGATGCCGCCGGCCCCGACGCATCGGAGGACACCGCCGAGGTTGACTCTGAAGGATCTGAGGAAGAGGAAGAAGCGGCCGACGATTCGGCTGAAGACTCCGGGGACTCGGAGGATGCAGCTCCGGCCGGCGACGGTTCCGACTTGAACGGTGACGGTGTCCTGCAGGTCGCCATCATGGGTGAATGCGAGGGCCCCTTCGGCGGCTTCCACGAAGACATTGTGGGCGGCGCAACGCTGGCCATGATCGAACATGCCGGAGCCACCGCCAACTCGGCCACCTCGGCTCTGGACGGCTTCACCGGTGCCTCGGTGGCCGGTACCGATATTGAACTGGTCGGCATCGGCTGCGGTGACGACACCCCCGACACGGCCATTCAGGAAGTACGCCGTCTGGTCGAACAGGATGGCGCTGAAGTGATCATCGGACCGTTGTCCGGTGACGAGAGCATCGCCATGGCCAACTTCGCCAAGGACAACCCGGGCATCACCATCATCAACGGCACCGCCGGCGCCCAGGAGACAACCCTTCAGGTGCAGGCCGAGAACTACTTCCGGTTCAACGGCGACGGCGCCCAATGGAACGCCGGTATCGGCGACATTCTGCACAACGATAAAGGCTGGGAGACCGCAGCCGTGATCGCCGATGACTACAGCTTCGGCTGGACGTCGGCCGCCGGTTTCATTGCCGAGTTCTGCGCCGCCGGTGGCGACGTGGTGCAGCGGGTCTTCCCGCCGTTGGGGACCACCGACTACTCGTCGTTTGTGGCTCAGTTGCCCGACCCCGACGAGGTTGACGGCTACTTCTGGGTGGTTGGCGGAACCGGCACGCAGGCCAGCCTCGAAGCGTTTGTCAACGCCAAGGGTGACCTGAACGGCGAACAGCACGCCGGCAACCTGTTCTTCAACCCCGGGCTGGCGGCAGCGCTAGGCCCGGGCATCGCCGGGGCCTACGTGGGTGGCTTCGCCTCCCTGCCCGGTGACGTGTCCACCCCCGAAATCGACGCTTACATCGCCGCCGCCGATGCTGCCTGGGAGTCGCTACCTGGCGCCCTCAGCGGCAACGAGCCGGCTCCGCCCTCGACGGCGTTGACCTTCGGGTTTGGCTACAGCTACTACGTTGCCGGCCTGGCCCTGACCGAGGCCATGGAAGCCAGCGGTGGCGACATCAGCCCCGAGGCCCTGCAGTCCGCTCTGGCCGGATTGACGCTCGACGCACCGTACGGATCGATCAGCCTGGATGAGAACCGTCAGGCCATCGTCGATGCCGCCGTACAGCAGCTGGTTGTCGACGACAGCGGCGAAGTGGTGTCGGAGACCGTGGCCATCGTGCCCGGTGTCGATCAGACCTTCGGTGGGCTGTTCAGCCCCGACACGCCACCG
>JAHDFR010000224.1 GCA_020628065.1 Acidimicrobiales bacterium | reverse complement strand
AGGTTTGTGGTGTCGATGACCTCTGTTGGGTCTTCGGTGGCGGCCAGGTTTGTGGTGTCGATGACCTCTGTTGGGTCTTCGGTGGCGGCCAGGTTTGTGGTGTCGATGACCTCTGTTGGGTCTTCGGTGGCGGCCAGGTTTGTGGCGTCGATGGCGGTGGTCGGGTCAGGATCGGTGATGGCGTTCACCGCCGCGGTCGGGTCTTCGTTGCCTGATAGCGCGGCCAAGGCCAACGTCGGATCCTCGGCGTCCAACGGCTCCGCCGCTTGTCCGATGTAGCCGGTTGCTTCCTCGGTCGTGTCGTTGGCAAAAGGAATGGCGGTGGCACCTTCGGTGAAGTCGGGGTCGTTGCTGCCGGGAACCGCCGACATCAGCTCATCCAGCAGTGAGCTGACGATGCCCTCCTCCAGATCTGTAGTGTCCGATCCGCCAGTGTCGCCTGCCGCCGACTCGGCGGTAGGAGCGGCCTGGCTCGACGACGGCTCGGCGTCGTGTATGAGTGCATCCAGCAGAGCGTCGACGGCGTTTGGTCCGTCGTCCCCTTCGCCCGGGCTACCCGAAGACTCGTCGCCCTGATTGTCAAAGTCCTCCGAACTCACCTGGCTTATTCTTGCATGCGGCCATCGGCCAATGGTGTCGCTTCACGGCATTGCCATCGAGATGACAACCATCAGGCGGCGATAGTCAGGTGTGATCGTCCGGACTAGTTGGCTAGAACAAGCGCTGTTGCGGACGTTCGATACCGCGAAGTTCGTCGTAGTCGACCTCAACACAGGCGATATCTCGGTCCTTGGCCAGCGTCTTGGCCTGCGGCTTGATCTCCTGAGCAACAAACATTCCCTTGACCGGGGCCAGGTCAGGCTGACGATTGAGGAAGTCCAGGTACCGGGTGAGCTGCTCGACACCATCGATTTCGCCTCGGCGCTTGACCTCGACGGCCACCACTTGATTGTCGGCATCACGGCACAACAGATCTACCGGGCCGATCTCGGTTGGGTACTCCCGACGTACCAGTTTCATGCCTTCCCCCAGCTGTTCGGGGTCAACGGCCAGCAGCTCCTGCAGGTGGGCTTCAACCCCGTCCTTTTGCAGACCGGGATCAACCCCGAGCTCG
The DNA here is from genome assembly GCA_020628065.1 of Acidimicrobiales bacterium. GTDB lineage: Bacteria > Actinomycetota > Acidimicrobiia > Acidimicrobiales > SZUA-35 > JAHELU01. The sequence continues at coordinate 4,174 of JAHDFR010000224.1, read as the reverse complement.
TGGCTTGAATCACTGAGAATTTGATGGAGGGTGATCGTCAGCGTCTCACCCTTCGGGTTGGTGACAATCCATTCGCCGTCGGACTCCATCAACGTGTTCGGGGCGGTCATCCAATTCATCGGCTTGTATGCCCCGCCGTCGGCGTGCACGCAGACACAGCCGTCGGCCTTCACCATAATCAACCGAGGGGCTCGGGGAAGGTGAGCCGTTAGCCGACCGTCGTAGTCGATGGTGCAATCTGCGATGACCAAGCGCACACCGAGATGCTAACAGCTGGTATCGGGTGACCCGTGCCGACGGGTCGGGCTCGGCTAGCCGCCGAGTAACTCGACAAGACCCCGAGCTTTGTTAACCCAGGTGCTTGGATCCCAGTCGCTTGCGGATGAGCTCTCGTCGGTCCCGAAGTTCGGCATACGTCAGCGAGTCATGCTCGGCCGGATCAAGACCGCCTATCCCGGCCTTGACTCCATCAAGGTCAAGCTTCCACTCTGAGTCGGCCATCCCGAGCTGAGCGGCGATGGTGGCTCCGTGAGTCGTGGCGAAGTGGGTTGCCACCTCGGTGATGGCGGTGAACAGATCCAGTTCGGGAGCCAAGGTTGCGGTGGCACCGTCAATGAAGATCAGGTTCTTCACGTACAGCATCAACGGTTTGGGCATGCGGGCGCCGTAGCCCAGCAACGCCTTGACCACTCGTTGGAGTTCAGCCACAAGTTCGTCGGGGTCCAGCGTGGTCGGGTCCAGAGGTGGCCCGTCGAGACCGAGGTCGGCGATCACCGCCTGCACGTCGGTGTCCCGGGGCAGTGCGCCAAGATCCCGCAGCGCCTCGACCTGGGTCACCACATTGTTGGTGGTGGCTCCCATCATCATCCGGAGGAACGCCATCCGTTCCCGCTCGTTGAGCCGGCCGGTTATGCCGAAGTCCATGAGTGCGGTGCGCCCGTCTTCCATGATGAAGAGGTTGCCGCCGTGAAGGTCGCCGTGGAAGATCCCGTGAAGGAACACGCCTTCGAGGAAGCCGATCATGCCGGTTTTTAGTACGGCGTGGGTGTCTACCCCGGCGTCCTTCATCCCGGCAACGTCATTGAAGTTGAAGCCGCTCAGCTCTTCCATCACCAGGATTCGCCGGGACACGTACTGGGGGTGTGGTCGGGGCACTATGAAGTCCCGCTGGCCGAGTTCAGCGAACACCCGGCCAACGTCCAACATGTTGGCCGCTTCGAGGTTGAAGTCGAGCTCTTCGATAATGGTCTCGGCGAAAAGCTCCACCAGCGCCGGCGGGTTGGCCAGGGCCGATACCGGGATGCGTCCGACCAGGAACGGCGCCAACCAGCTCAATACTTTCAGGTCGCGCCGAACCACCTCGTCGATGCCAGGTCGCTGCACTTTGACAACCACGTCTTTGCCTCCGCCGGCTATGCCAGGTCGGGGTCGTAGACGGGCGCGGTGAACCTGGGCGATGGAGGCGGCGGCGATCGGTTCACGATCGAAGGTTTCAAAGATGGTTTCCAGTGGTTCCCCGAGTTCTCGTTCCACCGCCGCCCTCACCTCGGCGAACGGAACACCGGGCACCTGATCCCGACACTTCTTGCACTCCTCGACCAACTCTGCGGGAAAGAGCCCTTCACCGGCGCTGATGATTTGGGCCAGCTTGATGTATGTCGGGCCCAAGACTTCGGCTGCCCGGCGAACGCGATAGGACAACCCGGCCCGGGAAGTGGGTTTGCCCCGCTCCTTCAGACGCCAGGCCAGTAGGGCCGAACCAAGAACGCGAACGACGGTCAACGCTCGTCTAAGGGGCGGAACGAGAGCCGGCCTGGTCAGGTCCGGCAGCATGGCAGCCTGATGGCGGCGCCGAATGGTAACCGTCCGTAGCCAGTCCGGCTCCTGGTCGGCTACCGACCATGGTCCGTTGGTCGAGAATGAGCCGAGCGTTAGGTCACCCATCCGGCTCGCTGAATCGGACGGATGGCCGTCAGCAGCAGGTTGGGTTGGAGACGGTGAAGTCATGTGGGTGAACTCGTTCGAACTGTTGGTGTCGGTTGCTGAGCAGATGCCGGCGCCTCAGGCGCCACCTTGAACATCCCATTTCGATACTACGGAGATCGGCGGCAATGTGGATTCGCCTTGAGTCTGCGGAGCCAAAGGTTTGGCTGTGAGAAGAGTCACCTCTTCCAAACCTAAAACATGGGCGGTCGGCGCTCGGCCAGCGCACTGACCCCTTTTCGGTAGTCTTCGGTGCCCATCATGGCATTGAGTCTGCTCAGTGACTCGGTAACCGACTCTCCGACACCGCGGTGGAGGTCGAGGTAGATCATGTGTCTGGTGGCGGTCAGCGATCCGGCGGCCACGTTGGACGCCAGGTGGTGGCAGAAGTCCAGGGTCTTCGACAGCAGTTGTTCCGGGGTGACCAGTTCGGTGACCAAGCCCCAGGCGTGGGCCTCATCGGTGGTGAAGACCCTTGAGGTCAAGAGCACGTCCATGGCTCGTGGAAGACCGATCTGGCGGGGGAGAAGCCAAGAGAGTCCGTACTCGGGAGGTAGCGCCAGCTTGCCGTGAGCGGTGGTGAGTTTGGCGTCGGGAACGGCGAAACGAAGATCGGCGAAACAAGCCAGTGCCAGGCCGATGCCGGCGGCCGCGCCGTTTAAGGCGGCTACGACCGGCTTGGAAATGCCGAAGTGGTAGGCGAATTCCGGCCGGAACCGGGCGTCCACCGACGCCGCCGACGCCGCCAGTGACGTCGGGGTTATCCCGGTGGATGTCGGCTCACTGTGGTCGTCGGCGGACGGCGCTGCTGTGGCGGCCGCCAAACCGGTGTCGTATCCACCGCGCTCGGCGTGGCCGCGCAACGCCTCGGCGTCGCCGCCAACACAGAACTTGTCGCCTGAGCCGGTGACAACAATGACCCGAACGTTCGGATCACGGTCGGCCATGTGCAGACACTGACGGTATTCGGCGTGAAGCCTTCCAGTCCAGGCGTTACCCCGATGCGGCCGATTGAGCGTGATGATCGCAGTTCGGTCAACGATCTCATACAACGTGACTTTGAGGTCCAGGCGTGGATCGGGGGTTTCGTCGATCTCACCGTCATCGGGGCCGTCGGTCATAGCGCCACCGTAGTGGGCCGGTGGTCCGGCGGCCGACTCCGTCGACCGGGCGCCATTCGCCGATCGGTTGGGTCAGCGATCAGGGTTGGCCAGAATCTCCAGGCACTGGTCGGCCCACTCTTTGCGGCAGATCAGCAGATCAGGTAGATAGGGGTCCGGGTTGTTGTACAGCATGGGTGAGCCGTCGAGACGAGAGCAGTGAAGCCCTGCCGCCTGAGCAACCGCCACCGGTGCGCACGAATCCCATTCGTACTGGCCGCCCGAGTGGGCGTAGATGTCGGCGGTTCCACGAACCACGGCCATGGCTTTGGCTCCGGCCGACCCCATTTCGATGTATTCGGCTTCCAACTTGCGAGCCAACATTTGCGCCGCCGGTGGTCGACGGGTTCGACTGACGATGACCCTGGGTGGTCCGCCGTGCGGGGCCGGCAGCTCGGCCGCCGGACTGGTGGCCAGCGTGATGCCTTCGGCCGGTAGGGCGACGGCGCCGACTACCGGTTCACCGTTTTGCACCAGGGCAATGTGGACAGCCCAGTCCACTCTGGGGGGCTCGGCGAATTCTCTTGTGCCATCTAGCGGGTCGACGATCCAGACTCGATCGGCATCGAGCCGGTCGGACAGATCGGCTCCCTCCTCGGACAGGATTTTGTCGTTCGGACGGGTTCGCTCGAGAACCTCCATGATGAACTGATGGGCCGAGAGGTCGCCGACGTCCTTGAGTGTCCAGTGGTCGGTACCACGCTCGACCATTTGTTGACGCACATCGGTGAGCAGCGTGCCGGTGGCGGTCGCCAGCGCGGCAGCAAGTTCATGATCGTTCAGGTCCGGTGATATGTCGCTCACCGTCGGTACCTTAGCCGCAGCGTCTGCTCGGCGCTCGGCCCGGACATTTGTCGGGTTTCCCGCTGCGGTCTCGTTCTCCACGGTGTTGTCGCTGATGCTCACGTCGCCCTACTTTTCTATTGACTTGTTGCCGTCGTCCGCGCCGGACTTACTGTCGTACCCGGAGTCGGAGCCGGAGTCGGATTTGCCGCCGGCTTCCCCGGCAGATGTGGTTTCGTCATCGGTCG
>JAHDFR010000223.1 GCA_020628065.1 Acidimicrobiales bacterium | reverse complement strand
TCCATGGCTTCGGCCAGGGTGACCGGATCGCCCCGATCCAGACCGTCGGAGCAGATGATCACGGTGGCCCCCCGGCTGAGCCCCCGTCGACCCCAGTCTTTCACGAAGGCCTCGATGGAATCGCCGATGCGGGTGCCACCGTCCCAGTCGACCACCCGCTCGGATGCCAGCCGCATGGCGGCGTCCGGGTTTCGTCGATTCAATACCGGCGTGATGCGGGTTAGCCGCGTGCCGAAACAGAACACTTCCACCTTCTGCGCCGCCCGGTTCATGGAGTAAGCGAATTGAAGCAGGTTGCGGGAATAGTCGGCCATTGAGCCCGACACGTCCAACAGCAACACCAACGGCCGAGGTTTGCGCTTGCGGTCCAGGCGAAGCAGTGTCGGCGCCGACTCGTTGACGTCCATAGCGCTTCGGGCCATCCGGCGGATGTCCAACTGCCGCCCGGACGGGTCGGGGCAGTAGCGCCGCGTTCGCCTGGTGGGAGGTTGAAGACGAATCTGGTTGATGATGCGTCGCACCGCCGCCAGCTCCTCCTCGGAACAGGCGGAGAACTTCTTGGTCCGCTCGATCTCCAGCGATGAGGCTTGGAGGCCCAATACCAGCGGCGGTTCTTCCGATTCACGCTCTCCCGGCTCGGCATCGGGAATGTTGATGGTGCCGGTTGACCCCTGGGGGGCGTGGCGGTCCTTGGTGTGTTTGCGTTCGGCCCCGGCCGGCATACCGAGGTAGAACCGGCGGAACACCTCGTCGTAGATGGGAATGTGATCCCGGCGGGTCACCAGTGTGGCCCGCCCACACCAGTACACGTCTTCCGAGTCGGAGGGGTTGAGTTCAACCACCGCCGTGCAGAACGCCAACACATCATCGGTGCCGACCACCAGCCCGGCTTCTCGCAGGGCCGACCCGAACGAAACCAGCCGTTCGGTCAGGGAGTCAGCGTCAGCCACCCAATCAGTCGATCACGCGGGAAACATCGGACGTCACCAGATCCAGGTCGTCCCGGTCTTTGATGACCGAACCCAGAGTGTCGGTGGCCGTCTGTCCGTCCAGATCGTCAGCGCCGATGGCTCCCAGGGCGTGAACCCAATCCAGGGTTTCGGCCACCCCCGGAGGCTTGGCCAGGTCCATGTCCCGCAGGCGATGCACGGCATCAACCACGCTTTGAGCCAACGCTGCGGTGACTTCGGGAGCCCGGAGGTGAACGATGTCGACCTCTTCGGCCACGGTCGGATAGCCGATCCAGTGGTACAGGCATCGACGCTTCAAGGCGTCGTGCAACTCTCTGGTTCGGTTGGAAGTGAGAATGACAATCGGCCTGCCCTCGGCCGCCACCGTGCCCACCTCGGGAATGGTGATCTGAAAGTCGGACAGCAACTCCAGCAGGAAGGCCTCGAACTCGTCGTCGGCCCGGTCGACCTCGTCGATCAACAACACGGCGTTACTGCCGGCACGGACCGCCTGCAGCAGCGGCCGCTCCAGGAGGAACTCCTCGTTGTACAAGCCGCCGATGGTGTCTGAATCGGCCAGTTCGTGCTCCGACAGTGCCCGGACGTGCAGCATTTGCCGGGCGTAGTCCCATTCGTACAGGGCCTGGTGAGTGTCGATCCCCTCATAGCACTGAAGGCGGATCAGTTGTCGCCCAGTGAGCTTGGCCAAGCACTTGGCCAACTCAGTCTTGCCTACACCGACTTCGCCCTCCAACAGCAGCGGTCGGCCCAGTCGTAGGGCGATCAGAGTGGCGGTGCCGAGCCCCCGGTCGGCCAGGTAGCCGACACCCCGCAGTTGGTTCTGGAGATCAGGAACGCTCTCGGGCGCTCCGCTACTGGAAACAGTCACCCTCGATCAGTCGTCGGATGAACCGAGAACCAGGTCCCGGAGTGGAGAGCCGGTGTCGGCCAGCTTGCCTTCGGCCTGAAGGAGCTTGCGCCACGACGTGGCCAGATCGTCGCCCTCCCCGTCTTCGGAGATGCCGTCGAAGGTGAAGTCTCGGGCGTTACGACAAACCTTCGTCGGGCTGCAGTCGGCATCGACGTTTGCTTCCTCAGCGTTGCCCCAGACGTTACTCAGCACATCCGGTTCACCTGATTGGTTGTTAACCATTACCAGCCCTTTCGTCTTGTGTAAGAATACACGGCACTCCAGAGGGCGTACCACCCGCGGTTCGCTGGTGTCGGATCCTACTGGGCGTTGCGGACGGCGATCATCTCCACCATCACTGATAGAGCAACCTCTTCCGGCGAGGTGGCACCGATATCGAAACCGGCCGGTCCGTGGACCCGCCCTGAGTCGACGCCTCGGTAGGCCAGCCAGTCACCCCGATCCTCTTGCAACGATGCCGGGCCGATTGAGCCGATGTAACAGGCACCGGATCCCAGCGCAGCCTGCAGCACCCGGCCAACTCCTTCGGTGTCGTGGCCCATCACAACCGCACCGTCAATGGCGGACAGTGACGTGGCCATGGCTACCGCCGCCTCGGTGCCCCCGGATCGCTCAACGTTCCAGCCAACGAATTCGGCGGCTTGAGCCAGAGCGTGAGCCATGGGGCCGCCGCCGTAGATCAACACGGTGGGGGTCGGGCACCATTCACAAACCAAGCGATCGTCGGTGTGAACAATGCGAGTGGAGGCCGGGGTTTCCCCTAGCCGTGATGAGGTGGCCCGGCCTCCGTCGAGGGTGACTTCCAGAGTCACCGGAGAGCGGTTCAAAAGCAGTGGCCACAAGTCTTCGGGAAGGGTGTCGGCCGGGCCAAAGAAGAGTGACAGCGCGGTGCCTGGCTCCACACCAATGGCGGCGGCCTCAATCTCGTTGAGCTCAATATCGACGACCCGCCCCTCAGAGGCTTCCAACAGCGATAGTTCGACCAGCCGACTGTCGATGGCGCCGTCCAGCAGCGAACCGAGGCGGCCTCCGCCAGGAGTGACGGCCACGGCGTCGGTGGCATCAAAACGGGGCACTTGTTCCGGCGTCAGGCACCAGGCCACGTCAACCCTGGTTCCGCCGCGAAGACAGGCGTTCACGCTCAAAGCGATCTTGTACACCCCGTCAGGGTATACGGCGTGCCACGCCGGGTGTAAAGGCGCCCGGCTGGTTGGGTTGGTCAGCCGCTGTCGTCAGTCGACGCCGTTGAGCCGATCGACCACATCCATCACATCACCCTGCCCGACAAAGTCGACGGACAACAGGTTGGGTTGACGGCCACGTTCGTCTCGGCATTGTTCGGCCCGGGTCAACAACGGTTCGAAGTCGTTGATGGTCTGATTGGCGGGGGTCGCCAGGGTAATGAAGTGGTTCACGACAAACAGCGGACTGTCCGGCTCACCGCGGTTGGGCTCGCAACTGAACTCTTCGGCCGAAGAGAAACTGAAAGGGGTCTCCTGACTGAACTCGAAAGCCGGGTGTAGCCAGTCCACGTCACCCCCGTCGTTCTCCACCATGACGAAGACCCGTCGACCCGACTCGATCATCTCGCCCAGGGTGGGTAGCGGATCGCCAAGGTTGTGGGTGAGCACCAGATCATCGAATTCGGCGTCGCTGAACATTTGGGCCGTGTCTTCGGGGCTGGTGGCATCCTGCACGATTAGCACCACGACCTCGCGGGGGCGCTGCTCGAGCCAGTCACGCAACACCTTCAATTCGGTGATGGCATCGATGGCACCGATTTCGCAGTAGCCGTGACACAGGTAGACGCGTTGCGGTTCCAAGTCGGAGCCCTGTCGGGCTTGCACCGCCTCAGCCGCGGCGCGGGCTCCGGCGTCCAACGACTCAACGTCGGGAAGCGCGAAACTGGTTCGCACCGAGCCGTCTCCAGCTGCCCGACCGTACACCGTGTCGATCATGAATCCCCGCACACCTTGATCGAGCATGGTCCGCATGGGAGCCAGATGATTGGGTAGGTAGAAGCCGGTTGCCGTCGACGACATGGAGTTGTGAGCCGCCGCCATTGTGACTTCGTCAAGCCGTCGATCGCACAGCTCGACGTGGCCGTTGCATGCATCCGGGTCGATCAAGGCCGAAACCTCATTGTTGTTGGCCAACAGCAGCACGGCCCCAACCCCCAGCGGTACAAGCGCCAACGCTGTGAGCCCGAGTCGTGAGCCAACGGTCCGCAGAGGTAGAGGGTCGTCTTCGCCGAGAGCGGCCGACCCGGCCGACTGCAGCCGCTCGGCCAACCCGAGCCGATCCAACACATCGGCCAGGACGTACACCGCCAGCGCGAACCCGGACAGTCGGGCGACCGTTGAGGTAAGTGACGACGGGGAAGCCAGCGCCCACACAGCGACGGTCAACAACACGATGCTGCGAACCGACCCAGCCCACCGGTTGCCCTCGGCCGGGCCAGCCAACAGGCGGCGCAACAGTTGTTGAGCTTTGTCGGCGGCGTTACCGGCGTTGACGGTGGCCCAACCGAGACTGGACAGTAGAGCTCCGACCACCACCAGCACCCAACCCCAGCTCACCAGATCGCCCAGCACCACGCGCCAAGCCGCCACGAGGGCGGCGCGCTCAAGGCCATCCTGTCCGTAGGAACCGAGGATGACCGCCCCCACCGCCACCAGGACGATCAGGAACAAGCCGACGAAACCCAGCACCAGGCCGAGCCGGGCGAAACCGCGGAACAAGCTCGACTCCAGCACTACTAAAGCGATCATGGATGCGACTGCCAGAACCAGCAGAAGAACCGTGGCCAGCCGTAGTTGCTCGGCCAGGCGGATGGTGCCTGCCGTCAGGTCACCGGCGCTGAGGGCCACGGTCAGCGACTCGACCTGGTCGGGCACGGCGTCTGCCAGATCGGGGCTGACCGACTGAAGCGCCAGTTGAATGGAAACCGCCAGATCGGACAGCTTCAACACCACCGAGTCGGAGCCTTCGGTAAAGAAGACGTCGTGGGCCTCCCGGGCCGATGATTCCACCACAGCCACGGCGGTGTCGGACTCCAGCACCGAACCGGTCACGTCGGCCAGTAGCGGCCCGCTGATTCCCAGGGTTGGCATCTGATCGACCAGTTCAGCGCTGAGTTGTTCAGCCAGATAGTCGTTGACGTCCGGTTCCCGAAGCGTCGAGCCAACCGTGACCGCGAAGTCGTCGGCGTCGAAGATCCGATCCTGGGCGAAGGCCATGACTGTCGCCGCCAACGACAACAGCACCGACATCACGGTTAACACTGCCAACAGGCGTCTGCGGCTCATAGACACTTCTCTCTCGTTGTCACCTGGGTGACCGTTTCTAGCGATGGTCCGGCCGGCTGCGGCCGGCCGCTTCAGTGAGGTCTCAGCCTCGGAGAACGTCAATCCAGGGAACGTCTTTGTCCAGCCGGGGTTCGCCGGGTAGACCGAG
>JAHDFR010000048.1:6817-31040 GCA_020628065.1 Acidimicrobiales bacterium | reverse complement strand
CTTCAGGCCGGAACGCCTCCTGTTCGGCGTAGACCCCGGTTATCAGGCCGATCCGTCGGTACTGGTTGACTTGAGCCGACACGGTCGAGGACGGGGAGGAGCTGGAAGAGGGGGAGGATGACATGTGGATGTTGCCTCAGAGGAGTGACGAGCGCTGGGCGGGTTGCCAGGTGGCTGCTAGTGCCCGGCAAAACTAATGAGACTGTGGGCCTGCAGCTTGGCGTCGGCCAGGGCGGTTGCCCCGGCCAAGTCGGGCAGGTCGACCACGAAGACGCAGTCGTCGACCCGAGCGCCGAGTTCACGGAGAAGCCCTGCCGCAGCGATAGCGGTCCCGCCGGTGGCCAAAAGATCGTCGACCACGACGAACCGTTGGTCGGTTGGGACGTCGTCGACGTGGACCTCGAGGCTGTCAGTACCGTATTCGAGTTGGTAGTCGATCGATCGGGTCGAGCGGGGCAACTTGCCAGGTTTGCGGATTAGAACCAACCCAAGGCCCAGCTTGTAGGCCACGGCGGCGGCGAAGGGGAAGCCCCTGGACTCGATGGCAGCGAGCGTAGCCCCGTCGCCTACAAGCCCACTGATTGCCGCCGACATGTGGTCGACCGTCGAACGAAACGCCTCGGCGTCTGTTAGCAGGGTGGTGACGTCGCGGAAGATGATGCCCGGTACCGGGAAATCGGGGACGGCACCCACCCGATCGGCGAGTTGCCGCAGAGACAGCGGTTGTGGAGATTCGATAGCGGTGGCGGGCTCGGCCATTCCCTTGAGTCTATGACCGAGCCTGCGACCAGCAGAAAGTGACCGGCTAGCTGAGGCGCTCGACAATCATGGCCATACCCTGCCCGCCACCGACACACATGGTTTCAAGGCCGATGGACTTGTCGGCGTCCTGAAGGCCGTTGAGCAGGGTGGACATGATGCGGGCTCCGGTCATGCCGAATGGATGACCGATGGCGATAGCCCCGCCGTTGACGTTGAGCTTGTCATGATCGATGCCGAGGTGCTTGGCCGACGGCAGCACCTGAGCGGCGAACGCCTCGTTGATCTCAACCAGGTCGATGTCGTCAATGGTCATGCCGGCCCGCTTCATGGCCTGGCGGGAGGCCTCGATTGGCCCGAGCCCCATGATCTCCGGGTTGAGGGCGGAAACTCCTGAAGCCACGATTCGAGCGATGGGGGTGATGCCAAGCTCAGCGGCCCGAGTGTCGCTCATGACCACTACTGCGGCGGCTCCGTCGTTGAGGGGACAGGCATTAGCGGCGGTAACCGTACCGTCGGGTCGGAAAACCGGCTGCAGCTGGCTCACTTTCTCCAGAGTCGTGCCGGCACGAGGGCCGTCGTCGGCGGCCAGGGTGGATCCATCGGCGAGGGTAATGGGGGTGATGTCGATCTCGAAGAAGCCGCGGTTGATGGCCTCCTCCGCCCGGTTCTGGCTTCGGACACCCCACTCGTCCTGCTCTTGGCGGGAAACACCCTCGGACTGGGCCACGTTTTCGGCCGTCTGACCCATGGCGATGTACACGTCGGGCAGGCCTTCGGGGGCGGTCCAGCTTTCGGCTCCACCTTCAGCCCTTGAGACGGTTCGGGCTTTGGCCTCGTCGAATTGGGCGTTTTGGCCTTCCGGGTTGTCGGACGCCCCGTTTCCGTACCGGCTGACGAACTCGGCGCCGGCGGCAACGAAAGCGTCGCCCTCACCGGCCTTGATGGCGTGGGCGGCCATGCGGATGGTTTGCAGCGATGACGAGCAGTAGCGGTTGACGGTTACGCCCGGCACGTCGTCGAGACCGGCCAGGACCGAGACCACGCGGGCCATATTGAAGCCCTGCTCACCGGCCGGCGAGCCGACGCCCAGCATGAGGTCTTCGATCTCATTGCGGTTCAGCTCGGGCACTTTGTCCAAGGCGGCGTTGACGATCTGGGCGGTGACATCGTCCGGCCGTTCGTCTTTCATTGAGCCCTTGAACGCCCGCCCGATGGGGCTACGGGCCGTCGATACGATTACGGCTTCAGCCATGAGAGTTTCTCCGTGGTTGTTGGGGGAGCACTGGTTGAGGCCCCCCGGGAAACGTACTGAGACGATACTGCCAGGTCACCAATTTCGGGGACTAATCGGGTCGGTTCCGGATCCGGCTCCATGCCGGAGGCGTGAGAGCTACTCGTTGTGGTCAGGTTCGTTGGTCGGACCCTGGATGATGATGTCGGCGAAGTCGTCGACTGATCCGATAGTCGATTTGTCGACGCCCAGGATGTGGAGGAAACCGACCATGTCGGAGAAGTCCACTCGTTCGGTGGCCGGTAGCTCGGCGAAGGCCGTGTCCCAGGCCTGAGCGTGCCATCCCGATCGGGCTGCCGCTTCGAACGTTCGACTTCTACGATTCAAATCAGCGGTGTCGTTGTCGGCGGTGTTTCCGTCATCAGGCGTGATGTAGTCGGTGTTGGCCTTGATGAACTCCAACTCGGATTGGGTTGTTCGCCGCTCGCTCCAGGTGGCGCTTTGAACAACGTGAATCCTGGTCTTGGTGTCGATGTCGGCCATGATGTTCTGAAGGCGCTTTGTGACCTGAGCGGTGACGTCGGACGGGCCGGCTTCGACGACCCAGACATCGCCACCCTCGTCGAGAGTGCGTCGCCACTGCTCGACGATCGTTTTCACCGCACCTTCACGGTTGTCGTGGGCGTTGATCCACCCGTCTTCGCCCCAGATGCCGTTCATGGCCTCTTCCGACGCGGCGTCGTAGCGATCCTTGTTGGTTCCGTAGGTGCCGTTCACCACCACAGATCGCAGGTTGTAGCGAGTCACCAGTTCGCGAGCGGCCGCCGCCCCCTGGGCGTCCTCGCCTCCGGGCGCGTGGTCGAAGTGAAGCGACACCAGATCCTGGTCTGGTTCGAAGTCTGTTTCGCCCGGCGATAGCACCGAGCGGGGCATCGGGGTGGTGGCGCACGGTGACACGATTGCCTTCGCTTCACCAATGCTGCGGTGTCTCAGCAGGATTCGGTCGATCTGATGCCCGTGTGATCGTCCACCCAGCTGCATGGTGTAGTAGCCGGGCTTGTGGAAGACGATGGCCAGCTCCATCTGCTCTTTATCGTCGCCGATGACACCGGTAGCGTCGTAGTCGAACGTCCCGCTTGAGCGTCCCTCGGCGAAGACGAATCCGTCGAAGCTGCCGCCTGACACCGGACCGAATCTGTTGGCGTCCGGGAAGTTGACCCAACTGTCATCTCCCTGCCAGTTCTTTACGCCGTCCGGTTGCCGCATAGCCCATGTGAAGCGGTATTGGCCTGCCTTTTCGATGGCGAACTGAATCTCCAGTACGTCGGTGGGCTTGCCGTTGTTGCGTCCGGCGCTCAGGCCTTCCCAGCTGATGTAGCGTCCGCCGGTGGCCTTGTCCTCGTTGACCTTCCACGCTCCGGTCAGATCGAGTAACTCGGGTTCGATGGAGACAACGCCACATTGCGGTACGGGTGGCTCTTGCTTCGCAGGTTGGGCGGCGACGGACGACTGCGACGATGATTCGTTCTGCGGTTGCGAGGTCGTTGGTGACTGGTCGTTGTCCTGCTCGCTGCCGTTGTCGGTTCCGCCACCGGCCTCAAGATCTCCGGTTTCGGCGTCGTCAGCGACCTCGTCGGGGGAGTAGGCGTCGCCCACCACCCCGGGCACGGTGGTGGCCACGAGAGCTCGCTGACCGGTCGTGGGTGGTGCCCCCAGCGTCGTCGATGGGGTGTTGTCGCCTCCGGCCGCTTCTTCGGTGGGATCGCCGTCGTTGTTCAACAGCCCGACGACGGGGATGATCATCACCAGGGCACAGGCGGCCAGGGCGGCCCGAAACGTCACGGCCGGGCGCAGCCTTAGAAGTTGGGCCAGGGTCGACCCCGATCCACTAGGCTGGCGGCCGAGCAGTTGATTGCAGGCGGCCATAGCGACGTCAAAGTCGGCCATGTGAGCGAAGTCCTCACTCCGGGCCGGATTGGCTGCTTTGATCTGTTCGGTCAGGGGGTCGGCGGTGCCTCCGATCCCACTGGTGGGTCGTGCTTCACTGGCGGGTCTTACGGGATCGTGCCGGCGGTCGGTCATAGAACGTCTTCCTCCGGTCGGTCAGCCGGCGATTCAATACCGTCTGCGGAGGCCATGATGTCAGCCAGTTGCTGTCGAGCTCGGGCCAGTCGCTTGCGGACCGCTTGCGGTGTAATGCCCACCACAACGGCGATCTCTGTTGGCGTCAACTCTTCCCATCCGGCCAGCACGAGAACTTCCCGGTGGGTGTCGTTGAGTTGGTTGAGGGCTTCCAACAGAACCAGTTCCGATTCGGTTTGAGGTTGGGTTGTCGACTTTGATTGCCTCTGAGCCCGCAGATGATCGATCAGGTTGGTCCATCGCTGCGACCCTCGACGGCGATTGGCTATCACCCGCCGACTGATGCCGTAGAGCCACGGTCGGATCATGGCCGGCTCCGGTCGTTCGTCGAAGCGCCGCCAGAGAACCAAAAACGTCTCCGACACGACATCGCCTACCTCGTCGGGTGGGACGCGACGGGCGGCATAGGCCGCTACAGCTGCGACGTGTTGTTGGTACAGCATTCGAAAACGCGTCTCTGAGTCGGCTCGCACAACCTGGTCGGCTCGGCAGGGGTCGTCAGCCGCCGTGCCGGCGATGAATCTGGATTGGGACATGCAGCAGCTGTTTCGTCGACGGCACCGAGGATTGTCCACCGCATCGAGCGAGACATCCCCGGGCCCTTCCTCAAGGTACATGTCCGCGTTGGGCCGGATCCGAAACCCTCGAACGGCTCTGATCGCATCTTTGCCAACTCTTTACGTTCGCCGTCCTGGTTTGAGAGCGGGCGAAAGCAGGCAGCGATTCGGCTTACCCGGCGAATTGGACGACAGAGTCAGACAGCGGCAAAGAGGGTCCATGTGCTTGCCGTAGCCAGCAGGGCCAGGCCCATGAGAGCGGCGTTGCGGACAAGATGTCGATTCGAGATCGGTGTGGAGCCGGTGCCACCGAAGCAGGCGCAGGACAGTGGTCGGCCGGTGCGTTGGCTGTGTCGTTGTGCCCTCCACAAGACGACGGTGAATCCGGCAAGGATGGCAAAGGCGATAGGACCGCCATAGGGCGGCGCCACAACCAGGACGACGGCGGTTGCAACTTCGGCCACAGGGACAACGGTCGACAGAACGCCGGCACCGACCAGGCCGAGAGCTTCGAAGTCGTTGGTGGTGCCGGCGCGGTCGGACGCCTTGGCTCGGGCGGCTGCCACCAAGACTGCGGCTAGCACGACCGCCGCCACCACACCTGCCGCGTTTAGCACCGTAGTAATGGCTTCTGTACCAATGGTCTCTGGTGGCCATGTCGGCGTGCCCGGGAGGGGGCTGCCGAAGGTTGGTTCACCAGGAGTGATGTCGTAGGCGGCTTCACCCAAGTGACTCCACATGAGTGTCGAATCGTGTCACGATACGAGGGTGATTCAAGAAAGTGCCACCAAGACCACGCCGCCTCGAACCATCGAGTTCAGCTTGGCGGTCGACAAGATTCGAAGCTCGATCACGGGCGAACTGATCGGCCGGATTGACGCCATCGATCACCTGCTTGACTTGCGCTCGATTGTTCGGGGCCGGCCGGTTCTGGTTGAACGGGTCGATGCCGTCCTGGTCGATATGCCAGGTCAACGTACCGTGGCCGCCGCCTGGCTCGGGGTGGTTCTCACCGACCTTGAACGCCTGGTTTCTCTGACTGATTCGGACGCCAATTGGGCGACTGCACCGGTCGGTTCGTTCAACGGCGACTCGCCACCACCGCCGCTTCACCGGTCGTAGTAGTGACCTCGTCGGCACCTGTCGGGCCGACGGTGTCGGAGTGGCGGTGTCACTCATCTTTACGGCGGTCCAGCCGCTCCGCCCCAGGGTCAATACCGGGAAGCTGAGGCTGTAAGTCGAGTCGTTCAGCGGCGAGGCTGACGACAAGAGACTCCAACTCGCTCCAATTGGCAGCTCTCGGCCCTTCCAGCCCCTGGTTGTACGGCTGGTCAAAGACGATCGTGGTGCTGCCCGTGCGGCGAAGCGCCTCGACGTTGTGGGGTGCGTCGTCGACGTAAAGGTCGGCGCCAACCTGGGGCTTGTCGCCGAGGAAGCAAATGTCACGGTACGGGACACGGTTTTCGTCCAGCCAGTTGACGGTGTCGCTGACCGTGACGGCATGGCCCCAATTCACATATAGGCGATGGGTGATGATCCGGATCCAGATGCCCATGTCCGAGAGCCGCCAGAGCGCTTCGGGGCAACCGTTCATCACCGGCAAATGGCGAAACATTCGCTTTTCCACCACTGCCAAGCGGTGAAGGCGGGCGAACTCTTCGTCGTCGACTCCCCAATGCTGGTATCCCCACTGCTGCGGCCGTTCCAATTCGGCCGGATCGACGCCTCGCTCGGCGGCCACGACATCTCGGAATCCGAGGTGGTAGTCGGCGCACACACCGTCGAGGTCAACCCCGAGAACGAATTCGTCAGCCATTGTGCCCATTGTTACAGAGCTTCGCCTCAATAGCTCTGGAATGAACTCCTGGTTGAGTGTCTTGCGTCTCGGGATTGGTTTCCGGGGTCGATTTTTGCTTGACGAGTGTCTGAGAGCTCGGCTTACCCGACATCCTGTGGAGGTGGGGTTGAACGAGCATACGAACCGAGATTTTGCCATCGTCATCGGACCGGGCACCTCTGATGGCGGACCCGACAGCCCGCTGGAGCGGGCACGGCTGTTCGACATCTCGGTGTCGCAGATTGTTCAGTACCGATTGGTTCATCTGAGGGGTGATCTAACCGAGGACCAACTCTCCGACCTGGTGGCCAAGTTGCTGACCCGGCCGCTGGGTCAGTGGTGGATGCATCGAGTCGACCATCTTCCTCCCGGGGCACAGGGGCACGCCTCGGTATTTGAAACCGGGCTACGACCCGGCGTGACTGACAGAGAGGCCGCCGAGTTGGTGCAGGCCGCTCAGCTTCTCGGGTATCCGGTGGAACGTGCGTCCATTGGGTCTCGATGGTTTGTCTACGGTCTGCTACGAAAGAGCCACCGGGACCGTCTGATACGCCATGTGCTTCACAACGAGGTGATCGAACGCTGGGCTGAGGACGCCCTTGCTCCGGCCTATGTCGATTCCGGGGTCGACGCCTCGGGTGTCACGGCTTTTGACCTGTCGCAATTCGACACCGATGATCTGGTTCAGCTGTCCAAGGGACGTCGCCTGGGCATGTCCTTGGAGGAGATGGAGGCCGTCCAGAAGCACTTTGGTGGCACGGGCAAACCAATCACCGACGGTGAGCTGGAGACGATCGCCCAGACCTGGAGTGAACACTGCTCCCACAAGACGTTCGGTGCGCTTATCTCAACTCCGAACGGGGACATTGACGGCCTGTTGAAGACCTATCTCCGGGCGGCAACCGATACCATCGCCGCTCCCTGGGTCCACAGCGCCTTTGTCGACAACGCCGGCATCGTGGTCTTCGACGACCAGCTTGATCTGGCGGTGAAGGCCGAGACTCACAATCATCCATCGGCTTTGGAACCGTTCGGCGGTGCCAACACCGGTGTAGGCGGAGTGGTGCGTGACATCCTCGGTGTCTCGGCCAAGCCGGTTGCCATCACCGACGTCTTGTGTTTTGGCCCCGAGGACAAGCCGTCGGACGACCTGCCGGACGGCGTACTGCATCCCACCCAGATTCGGTCCGGGGTCATCGCCGGTGTCGCTGACTACGGCAACAAGATTGGCGTGCCCAACCTGGCCGGTGCAATCTTCCACGACGACTCCTACACCACAACGCCGCTGGTATTCGCCGGCTGTGTCGGGGTTCTTCCCCGCGGATCCAACCCGACACAACCACGAGTAGGCGACGACATTGTTGTTCTCGGTGGCCGCGTCGGCCGTGACGGGGTTGGAGGGGCTACCTTCTCGTCGCAGACCATGTCGACCTCCACTGCCGATGTCGCCGGGTCTTCGGTCCAGATCGGTGATCCAGTGGTGGAGAAAGGCCTGATTGACGTCATCGTCGCCGCCAGGGATGCCGGCCTGTACAACGCCATCACCGATTGTGGGGCAGGTGGTTTGTCATCGGCCGTCGGCGAAATGGGCGCCGAGTTGGGTGCCGAGGTTCAGTTGGATCTTGTTCCCCGCAAGTATCCGGGCTTGGCCCCATGGGAGGTTTGGCTGTCCGAAGCCCAGGAACGAATGGTGGTTTCCACCAACGACGCCGAGGCGCTACTTGCCCTGGCCGCCACCTGGCAGGTCGAGGCCAGCGTGATTGGAAAGATGACCGGCGATCGCCGCCTGCGGGTGATGAGCGGTGATACGGCGGTGGTCGATCTGGATTGTGGTTTCCTGCACGACGGTCGGCCGAGACTGCATCTTCGGGCCGAACGGCGGGCTGAAACCCGCCCGAGTCGGTCAGACCAGGAGGTCGTTCCGGTCGAGGTTTCGCCTGCGGAAGCGCTGCTTTGCCTGCTGGCTCACCCGTCGCTGCGATCAAACGAAGACGTGGTCCGCCGCTACGACCATGAGGTTTTGGGAGCGACGGTCGTTCGCCCCTACGGCGGAACCAAGCTGGACGGTCCGGCTGATGGCACGGTGTTTGTCCCCACCGGCGTAGCGGCTGCGGCGTCGGCGCCCGATCCGGTTCGGGGAGCCGTAATCGGTATCGGGGCGGCAATCCTGTTGGGTCGTCATGACACCTACGCCATGGCCTGGGCTTCCGTTGACGAGGCTATCCGCAATGCCGTCGTGGCCGGAGCCGACCCTGACCGCATCGCCTTGCTGGATAATTTCGCATGGGGTGATCCCACCGAACCCGAGGCGTTGGCCGATCTGGTCGACGCCTGTCGCGGTTGCCACGACGCCGCTGTCAACCACGGCAGCCCGTACGTCTCGGGCAAGGACTCGCTTTACAACGAGTTCGTCACCGCTGACGGCGAGCACGACCCGGTCACACCAACCCTGATTATCACGGCTCTGGGTATTGCCCCCGACACCTCGTTGATTCCGGCTACCGGCCTGATGGAGGCCGGCAACGACATCTGGTTGGTCGGTCCGACCGAAGGCGAGCTGGGCGGTTCCTACTTGGACGAAGTGGTGGGCGGCGACGCCGGCGGGCCGGTCCCGCCTCCTGACGCCGTTGCCGCCGACCGGCACCGTCAAATGCATCAGGCCATCATGGCCGGGCTGGTGGTCAGCGCTCATGACGTCGGCGACGGGGGAGCGGCGGTTGCCGCCGCCGAGATGGCCTTGGCCGGGCGGCTGGGTGTGACGCTGTCGCTGGCTGCCGATCATGGGCCTCGGGAGCTCTTCGGTGAAGGTTCGGGACGTTACTTCGTCGAGGTTAAACCCGGTGACGGCGACCGCTTCGAGTCGCTCGTCCCAACCGCACGTCGGGTTGGATGGGTCACCGATGATGCCAGGGTGCGGGTCGGCCCGTTGCTCGATGTGAGTCTGGTGGACATCGAGCGGGCCTACCGGGGACACGTTCCCGGCTATGAGGATCAATCACCCGAGGACATCTCTGGAGAGCAAACGCCATGAACGCAACTGCAGCTACGTCTCCGGCCTTGAGACCAACGGTGTTGATTCCGATCGCCCCCGGCACCAACCGCAATGACGAGATGGCAGCCGCCTTTGAGTTGGCCGGCGCCCGTGCGGTCCAGGTGCCTTTGTCCTCCATGCGAGATGGATCGGTCAAGCTGACCGATCATCAGATGTTAGCACTGCCCGGCGGCTTCTCCTACGGCGATGCTCTCGGTGCCGGCCGGGTCTGGGGGCTCGACCTGTCGACCTGGTTTGTGGATCAGATGAACGAGGCCAGAGCCAACGAAATGCCAATGTTCGGTGTGTGCAACGGTTTCCAGGCCCTGGTGTCGGCCGGGATTCTTCCCGGCGGTCAGCGGGCAGCCGCCCTTGTCGACAACGAGGCCGGCCGGTTTGAGTGCCGCTGGGTTCACTTGGATGCACCGGACAGCAACTGCGTCTGGACCGCCGAGCTTGCCGAGCCTCTTTGGTGCCCGATCGCTCACGGCGAAGGCCGATTTACTTGCGACGACGCCAACGGGCTCACCGAAGACGGCCAGGTGGCACTTACCTATGTTGCCGCCGATGGTGCTGCGGCTGATGGTCGCTACCCGGCGAACCCGAACGGCTCGGCAGCAGATATCGCCGGTGTGTGCGACTCGACCGGGCTGGTTATCGGGCTGATGCCTCATCCTGAGGATCATGTTGTGGCTCGCCAGAGTCCCGACCCCCGGATGCGGGGCAGAAATCTTTGTCTTCCGCTGTTTGAAGCCGGTGTTCGGGCGGTAGCGGGCTAACAGCTGGTCTGTACAGGCGACGCGCTCCGATTTTACCTCCAAGCGGTCCCATATGGCCGTCCTGACGGCCGATCTCGGCCGCTATCCTGTACGGGTGGGAGCAGCGCCGCAGGTCGCCGCAACAGTGGTCGCGTGAACGAGTTGATCGTTCCGGCTCTTGCCGCACTCCCGGAGGAGCCGTGAGTCACCTGTGACGTTGATGACCGTAGATTTGGGGTTGCCGGGGCGGGTGTCCGGAAAAGTTCGAGAGTCGTGGCCGCTGCCGAACGACCGCCGTCTACTGGTGACCACCGACCGGTTGAGCGCCTTCGATCACATTATCCACGCCGTCCCCCACAAAGGGCAGGTGCTGAACCAGCTCTCGGCGTGGTGGTTCGGTCAGACAAGCGACATTGTCGCCAATCACCTGATTGAGGTCCCGGATCCGAATGCCGTCATCGGCGTTGACGCCCGGCCGCTGCCGGTTGAAGTGATTGTGCGGGCCCGGCTCACCGGCAGCACGTCGACCGCCGTGCTGCCGCGTTACCAGGCGGGAGAACGGGAGATCTACGGCTACACGCTGCCTGACGGGCTTGAGGCCCACGGGCCTCTGCCCCGGCACATCATCACGCCCACCACCAAGGCGGTCACCGGTACCGGCCACGACACACCGATTACCTGTGACCAGGTTGTCGAGCAGGGTTTGGTGGAAGAATCGATGTGGGAGCAGGTTCAGGAGGCGGCACTGGCACTGTTTGCCCGAGGGGTGGAACAGGCCGATGCCGCCGGGTTCGTGTTGGCCGACACCAAGTACGAATTCGGTACCGGTCCTGACGGCCAGCTGCTGCTGATCGACGAGATCCATACCCCCGACTCGTCGCGCTATTGGGCCGCTGACACTCTTGACGACCGCCTGGCTGCTGGTCAACCGCCTGATGGATATGACAAGGAACCGGTTCGCTTGGCCCTGAAGGCAGCGGGGTTCGAGGACGGGAAGATCCCTGAACTCGATGAGGCGGTGTGGGTCGAGACCAGCAACCGCTATGTGCATCTGTATGAACGTCTGACCGGGTGCCGCTTTGAACCCGGTGAGCAACCAGTCGAAGCTCGATTGCGGCGGAACCTCGCCTCACTGTTGGCTGATACGGCAACTCAAAAGTCGGCAACTCAAAAGTCGGTAAATCAGGAATCGGCAAGTCAGGAGTGTCTGTGAATCCTCAATCTGTCGTTACCGACAGTGCCCTAGCCGCTTCATCTGACCTGTCGGGTTCGGACCGGCCGAAGGAGGAGTGCGGAGTCCTTGGCATCTCCACCGCTGGTGAAGACGCCGCCCGTTTGGCCTTCTTCGGTCTGTACGCCCTCCAGCATCGCGGCCAGGAGGCCGCCGGCATCGCTGTTTCCGACGGTCGGGCGGTGAGAACCCACAAGGGGCAGGGGCTGGTGAGCCAGGTGTTCAACCCGGCCACCCTGGACCCTCTTGTCGGCAAGATGGCTGTCGGCCACACTCGCTATTCGACAACCGGGGCCAGCACCGAACGCAACGCTCAACCGTTTGTGGTGGAGACCATTCACGGACCGCTCGGTCTGGCCCACAACGGAAACGTGGTCAACGCCGACCGGTTCCGCCAGGAGCTGTTGGAGCGAGGCGCCGGCCTGCAGTCGTCGTCTGACACCGAGGTTCTGGCCCTCATGTTGGCCGGCACAGAGGGTGATACCTGGGATGAGAGGTTGGCCAAGGTCATGCCCCGATGGGAGGGCGCATACTGCCTGGCCATCATTTGCGGAACCAAGGTCATCGCCGCTCGCGACCCGTGGGGATTTCGGCCGCTGTCCCTAGGAAGGCTTCCTCGTGGTGGTCATGTTGTGGCGTCGGAGACCGGTGCCCTGCAGACCCTTGGTTGCGTTGACATTCGCGAGGTCAGACCGGGCGAGATCGTCGTACTTCAGGGCGACCTGGCCCGCAGCCGCCAAGCAGTGCCTCCGGCGCAGAACATGGCCCGCTGCACCTTCGAACAGATCTACTTTTCCCGCCCCGACGCGGTTTGGGACGACCTGTCGGTGCACCAGGCCCGCCAGAATCTGGGTGAGGAACTGGCCCGGGAACGCCCGGTCGACGCCGACGTGGTTATTCCCGTCCCCGACTCCTCGGTTCCCGCCGCCATTGGCTACGCCAACGTGTCCGGCATTCCCTACAACGAGGGGTTCGTCAAGAACCGTTACATCGGTCGCACGTTCATTGAGCCCACCGATGAGCTGCGTCGACAAGGCGTGGCCCTCAAGTTCAACACCTTGTCGGCCAACATTGCCGGCAAGCGGGTGATCATGGTTGACGATTCAATTGTGCGGGGAACCACATCGGGACAGTTGGTTCGTCTGGTTCGTGATGCCGGCGCAACCGAAGTTCACGTACGCATCACGTGTCCTCCCATTACCAACCCTTGTTTCTTCGGTGTCGACATGGGAACCTATGAGGAGCTGATCGCTCACCATCTCGGAATACCGGAGGTCAGTGATCACATCGGTGCAGACAGCCTGGGCTTCCTTTCGGTCCCGGCGATGATGAAAGCACTCGGCCGCGACTCTGGATACTGCAATGCCTGCTTCACCGGGGACTACCCGGTGCCGGTTCAGCTGTCGATGGCCACCGAGAAGCGGAGATTTGACGGAGCCCTTGGATGACCGAGCCAGTACAAACCACAACCGGCGAAGCAACAGCGGGTGACCGCCGGAAGCTGAACGTTTTGCTGGTCGGCAGCGGCGGACGGGAGCACGCTATTGCCATGGCGTTGAACCGTTCGCCCCGCCTCGGTTCACTTTTTGTCGCCCCCGGCAACGGGGGAACGGTCGCTCACAACGTTTCCCTTGCTGTCGAAGACCATGACGCCGTCACCGAGTTCTGTCGGGCCAACGACGTGGAGCTGGTCATTGTCGGTCCCGAGGCGCCCTTGGTCGCCGGACTGGCCGACGACTTGCGAGCCGCCGATGTCGCCGTTTTCGGTCCGGGCGCTCAGGCCGCCCAACTTGAGGGCTCAAAGGGGTTCGCCCGGGAATTCGCCAGACGCTACGACATCCCGGGACCGATGTTTCGTTCGTTCGACTCGGTTGAACCTGCGCTGGCCTGGATTGATGAGATCGACTCCTCGGTGGTGGTCAAAGCCGACGGTCTCGCCTCGGGTAAAGGCGTCATCGTCCCTGAGAACCAGGTTGAAGCCGAGCGTGCGGTGTTCGACTTCCTGTCGGAGCGAACCATGGGAGACGCCGGCTCGACCATCGTCATTGAGGAACAGCTGGTCGGTGAAGAGATCAGTCTTTTCGGCATCGCCGACGGCGAACGGGTTGCCGTGCTGGGAACCGCCCAGGACCACAAGCGGGTGGGCGAGGGTGACACCGGTCTGAACACCGGGGGTATGGGGGCTTTCTCCCCGGTGCCGGGCAAGTATGGCCTTGAAGAGGAGCTGGCCGAACTGTTCCTCCAGCCGGTAGTGGACGGCATGATCAAAGACGGGAACCCGTATATCGGTGTTATTTACGCCGGCCTGATGTTGACCGAAGACGGTCCCCGTCTGATCGAGTACAACTGTCGCTTCGGGGATCCCGAGGCTCAGGTTCTTCTACCGCTCCTGGACTGTGACCTTTTGGAGCTCATCGATGCGGCGGCCAACGGTCGTCTCGATCACGTTGTGCCCGGCTTGGAAGTACCTCGCCGTCAGGATCAAACGGCGGCCACTGTTGTTGTAGCCGCCGCCGGGTATCCGGCGTCTCCAGCCACCGGGGTTGTGGTGCCGCAAGCCGATCAGCTTGGTGTCGATCTGGGTGGGGTGGAAGTGATTCACGCTTCAACCCGTGTCGGCCCGGACGGCGTGGTGGAGAACACCGGCGGCCGAGTGGTGTCGGTTACCGGTGTGGGCGAAGACTTGGCCGATGCCTTGACCCGGGTCTATCTGGTGGTCGGTCGACTGTTGAATGACCAGCTGTTCGCCCGCCGTGATATTGGATGGCGCTATGCGCCGGCCGATGCCTACTCCCGCGCCGGGGTGTCGTTGACCTCCGCCGCCGAGGTGAGTGATCGCATTGGTCGCTCGGTGGCCAGCACGCATGATGACCGGGTGGTGGCCGGGCACGGATCGTTCGGAGGCGTCTTCGACCTGGCCCGGGCCGCCTCGGGTATCGATGACCCGCTGTTGGTGGCCAGCACCGATGGGGTGGGCACCAAGTCGTTGTTGGCGGCCGAAACCGACTCGTGGGAGTCGGTTGGCGCCGACATCGTGAATCACGGTGTGAATGATGTACTGGTGCAGGGTGCCAGCCCGTTGTTTTTTCTCGACACGGTGGCCGCCGCCTCGTTGGAGCCGGAGATCGTCGGGCGGGTGGTTGACGGGATGGCCACGGCCTGCCGGGAGGCCGGTTGCGTGCTGCTTGGTGGTGAAACCGCTGAGATGCCAGATGTCCTTGCTTCCGGTGCGGTGGATATTTCCGGGACGATGGTTGGGGTGGTTGACCGCAGCCGTCTACTGCCCAAAGAGGAGATCAAGCCTGGATATGTCCTGGTTGGTCTGGCGTCGTCTGGTCTGCATACCAACGGCTACACGTTGGCCCGCAAGATCTTTTCCGGGACGGACCTGACCGAACCTCTGCTTGGCGGTGACGGTGAGTCGGTGGGGGAGGCCTTGATGGCCACTCATCGCAACTATCAGCCAGTGTTGGCCACCGCCTTGGAGCGTGACCTGGTGGCCGGCCTGGCACACATCACCGGCGGAGGTCTGGTTGACAATCTGCCCAGAATCCTGCCCGACGGGTGCGGAGCGGTTGTGGACACCAGCTCATGGTCGTGGCCTCCACTGTTCAGGATCCTGGTCAATTCGGCCGGTATGAATCGAATCGAGGCCCACCAGGTCTTCAACCTCGGGATCGGGATGGTGGTGGTTGTGGCTCCTGACAATGTGGAGGAGCTGCGTGGCTCGATCGGTGAAGAGACCTGGGTGATCGGTCGCATCGTCGATGGCCAAGATGTTGCGCTCTCCTAGGAGGCAGGCAAGGGGCGTCGACCTTGGGTAACCGGCTGGCCGTGCTGGTTTCGAGCAATGGCAGCAACCTGCAAGCCATCCTCGACGCCGTCGCCGACGGCCGCCTCGGAGCCGAGGTTGCACTGGTGGTATCCAACAACCCTGATGCTTACGCCTTGGGGCGGGCAGCTGAAGCCGGCGTTGCATCTATCGTTCGGCCTCAGGGGTCGACGCCACGCCGTACCTATGACGCCGAGTTGGCCCGGGAGTTGGCGAGCCACGACATCGACCTGGTAGTGCTCGCCGGTTGGGACCGGCTGCTGAGTTCGGAGTTCGTGAGCATTCACCCGGTCATCAATCTGCACCCGGCCGCACCCGGTGCTTATCCGGGTTTAGGGGCAATCGAGCGATGTTTCGCCGCCTGGAAGCGAGGCGAGGAGACCGCTGGAGGAGTCATGGTCCACTTCGTACCCGACGAGGGCGTGGATGACGGGCCGACGATTGTCTGGGAAGAAGTGCCCTTCGAGACTGAAGACACTTTGAATACCTTCGAACAACGAGTCCATGCCGTCGAGCATCGCCTTATCGTTGAAGCTGTTGTCGATGTGTTGTCCCGACCCGGGGATGTCCGTCTGCGATAATCAAATATGGGAATCAGATAAGGGCCGTGCCATTTCCGCCCAGGACAGCGCAGCAGCAGAGCAGCGGCCCGAGGGAACCCTGAGAGGAAGACTGTGACGTTAAGCCGAAACCACGATCTGCTCACTGGATTTGAATCCCTGACGTTTGACGACGTCTTGGTGGTTCCCGGTTGGAGCGATGTCTTACCGGGCGAAGTCTCGACCAAGACCGAAGTGGCACAAATGACGTTTGAGGTGCCGTTGCTGTCGGCGGCCATGGACACCGTCACCGAGGGTGACTTGGCCATCGCCATGGCTCGCGAGGGTGGCATCGGTGTGCTTCACCGGAACCTGTCGATTGAGGAGCAGGCCCGTCAGGTGGATCGGGTGAAGCGGGCGCAGGCCGGAATGATTTCGGCTCCGGTCAGTCTCGGCCCGGACGCAACCTTGGCCGACGCCGAGGAGATCATGGCCCACCATTCGATTTCCGGCGTGCCCATTGTCGACGACGGTGGCTTGCTGGTAGGGATTCTGACCAACCGCGACGTTCGATTCTGTACTGAGGATGAGCAGCACAAACCTGTCACCGAGTTCATGACACCGGCGCCGCTGGTTACCGCACCCATCGGCACGTCGCTGGACGACGCCATGGCCGTGCTGCACAAGCATCGGATCGAGAAGCTGCCGCTTACCGACGAGTCGGGGCGGCTCAGGGGGCTGATCACGGTCAAGGACATCATGAAGCGCATCGAGAAGCCCAACGCTTCTCTCGATGATCTCGGTCGGCTTCGGGTGGCGGCAGCCGTAGGCGTGACCGATGCCGCTGAACGAACCGAAGCCCTGGTCGAGGCCGGGGTGGACATGATTGTCATCGATACCGCTCACGGACACAGCCGCGGCGTGGTCGACACCGTTCACACGGTGAAGCAGAAATGGCCGTCGCTCACCGTGGTCGGCGGCAACGTGGTTACCGCCGAGGGCGCAGTGGCTCTCATCGACGCCGGTGCCGATGTCATCAAGGTCGGTGTGGGTGCCGGTTCGATTTGTACCACCCGGGTGGTGGCCGGCGCCGGTATGCCGCAGCTGTCGGCCATTTATGAATGTGCGCTGGTCGCACACGATCGAGGAATCCCGGTTATTGCCGACGGCGGCGTCGTAACGTCGGGAGACATCGTCAAGGCCTTTGTGGCCGGTGCCGACGCCGTCATGTTGGGCAACGCCTTGGCCGGGGTTGATGAGGCCCCGGGTGAGCTTGAGCTGGTTGATGGTGCCATGTGGAAGACGTATCGGGGTATGGGCTCGGCCGGGGCTATGCGTGGTCGTGCTGCCGACCGCTATGCCACCGGCCAGGCGCCGGGCAAGCATGTGGCCGAGGGGATCGAGGCCCGGGTCCGTTATGCCGGCTCGTTGGCCGATCTGGTTGGTCAACTGGTCGGTGGTCTCCGTTCGGGGATGGGCTATGCCGGTGCCGCCAATCTGGATGATCTCAGAACCGCCACCCGCTTGACCAAGATCACCTCCGCTGGCCTCCGCGAGAGTCATCCTCACGACGTGCAGGTTGTGCGCGACGAGCAACGCTGAGCACACTGCCTCTCATATGACAATTTCTCCTTCTGGCCCTTCTCTGGTCGATGTCAGCTCCCGGCAGCTCGGATCATTTCAGGTTGGTCCGCTCGCTTTCGGTTGCTGGCGTTTCACCTCCGACGATCTCAACGAGTCGACCGCTGTTCTGGAGGCCGCGCTGGATGCCGGCATGAATCTGGTCGACACGGCCGACGTGTACGGGTTGGACTGGGGCGGCACAGGGTTCGGCCGCAACGAGGAGATCCTCGGCCAGGTGCTGGCTGCCAATCCTGGTTTGCGGGCCCGCATGGTGCTGGCAACCAAGGGCGGGATTCTGCCTCCTACGCCGTACAACTCCGGCCCGGACTATCTGGTGTCGGCCTGTGATGCCAGCTTGCGTCGTCTAGGTGTAGAGCGGATCGATCTCTATCAGATCCACCGCCCGGATTTCTATACCCACCCGGCCGAGGTCGCCGAGACGCTGACCGGACTTCGAGAGGCGGGAAAGATCGCCGAGGTTGGTATCTCCAACTTCACTCCCTGGCAGGCCGACGCCCTTCGGGCTCACCTGCCGTTCGAGCTGGTATCCGATCAACCGGAGTTCTCCTTGGTTGAGCTCGGCCCGCTACGCAATGGCGTGTTCGATCGATGTATGCAACACGGTACGGTTCCGTTGGTGTGGAGCCCGCTCGGCGGTGGTCGGCTGGCTTCCGGCACCGGGATTCCTGACGAGCTGGCCCAGGCCATGGAGGAGCTCGCCAATCGGGAAGGCGTCTCAACCGCCACTATTGCCGTGGCCTTCGTGTTGGCTCACCCGTCTCGGCCGGTAGCCATTATCGGTAGTCAAAGTCCAAGCCGGCTTTCGTCGATGGCGGCCGAGGTTGCGGTCAACCTTGATCGGGATGACATCTACCGGCTGATTCAAGCGGCTGAAGGGCAGCCGTTGCCGTAGGGCACCGGAGACGAGTCGACTGTGGCCCATCAAACTGATCTGGTCGTTCGCTTTAACGAGCTTGATCCGTACAACCATGTCAACCATTCGGTCTACGTGACCTACCTGGAGGTCGGCCGGGAGGATGCCCTGCGGGCCTGTGATCTGCCGCTGCCTCGACTATCGGCCGAGGGGTACCAGCTGGTGGTGACCCGCCTTGATGTTCGATACCGGGCGGCGGCCGAGGCCGGTGACCATCTGACGGTCGAAACCGAGGTTTCGGAGATGCGCCGAGCAAGCGGCGTTTGGCGCCAGCGGGTCTTGAGAGGCCAAGATGTTCTTGTGACTGCGGATGTCACCATTGGCGTTACCGATGTGACCGGTCGTCCCACCCGCCCGCCGGAGTGGCTGATGACTGGTTTGTCGAGTCTGTCCGGTCCTCCTGGTCATCAAGGCGAGACGGCCGAACCTGATGACGGCTGCGGAACTCAGGGCCGACAGGACGACTAGGTCGTGGCCTTTATCGAGCTTGGCGGTGGGGATTGGCTCGGTATGGACATCGACGAGATCACCCGCGTTGATCACGCCGCTGAGCTGGAGGAGGCGTTGGTTGACAATCGGGCGGCGGTTGAGGCCGCCATCGGCTCCGAGTACGACATCGAAATCGACAACGGCAAGGTATTTGTGGTCGTCAGCCCAAGCCGGTGGTTTGAAGTCGAGGTTGGGCGAAACGGAAGACTTGTTTTCACCGGCAATCTCGATCCTGACGGTCCCCTCTAGTCACCTTTACCGGGAGTAGGCACAGCCATGGCCATTGAGTTCTACAAAGACTTTGATCCCGCCTACGGCGAAGTGATTGAGGTGTCACCCCTGGTGCGCCGGTTGGTGGCCAAGAATCCCAACCCGTTCACCTACACCGGGACCGGGGTATACATGGTCGGACGGGGCGACGTTGCCGTGATAGATCCGGGCCCGTCGATGGACGACCACATGGATGGCATCGAGGCCATGTTGGAGCCGGGGGAGCGGATCACCCACATTCTGGTGACCCACACGCATACCGATCACACTGCCGGGGTGCCGAAACTTAAAGCGCGCACCGGGGCGCCTACCTTTGGATTCGGGCCTCACGGCCCGGTGCCCGACGAGCATCCGCTTGACGGCTTGTCGTTCGACGAATACTTCACCGAAGAGGAGTCGGCCGAGTTCACCAAAGCGTGGGAGGACACACCGGACGAGCTGAAACGCGAAGGTCCCGACACTGATTTCGTCCCCGACGAGGCGGTCGTTGATGGCGACGTCATCATTGGCGACGGCTGGACGGTTGATGTGGTTCATACCCCTGGACACACGTCGAACCACGTCTGCTTCGGTTTGCGGGAGGAGTCCACGCTGTTCACCGGGGATCACGTCATGGGCTGGGCCACCTCGGTGATTTCACCTCCCGACGGAGACCTGTTCGACTACATGAACAGTCTGCGGAAGCTCCTGGATCGGACCGACGAGCGGTTCATCCCAACCCATGGTCCAGTCATCACCAGCCCACACACGCATGTCCAGGCTTTTCTTGACCACCGTCAAGGTCGGGAAAATCAGATCGTGGATACTTTGTCATCGCTCGGATCGGATGAGCAGATTGCAATAAAAGATCTAGTGCCATCCATGTATGCCGATGTCGACAAAAGACTGTGGCGGGCGGCGGCAAACTCGGTTTACGCCCATCTTCTGGGGCTTGAGCGACAGGGCCGGGTGGAGCAGCAGGAAGACGGCTGGGTGTTGGTTGACCCGTCAGCGGCTAGCAGCTCCCAGCGGGACGTTTGAATTCGAAAACGAACCTGGAATGGTATGGGAGTCCGGTTAGCCGCCACGTGCGGGTGGAGTCCGGATCTACAAAAGAAGGGATCGCGTCCGGGCCCGTTACTTGATTCACGAGTGAGCGGAAAACGAGACGCGATCCCTTCTGCCTTTGTAGTCGGTGGTGCCCAACCCGTCGTGGATGCCGTTGCAGTTGGTGTTCGGCGGCCCTAATTGGTCGCGGTCGAAGCTGTAGGTCGGTAAGTTTGAGACCATGATCAGACTGCACGACTCGGCCACCCAGGAGGTCGTTCCGCTTCAACTGCGGGACGAGGGCAAGGTGTCGATCTACGTCTGTGGTCCCACGGTGTACGGCCCGCCCCACATTGGTCACGGCCGATCGGTCCTGGTCTACGACGTGCTACGTCGCTACCTCACCTGGCGGGGCCTTGAGGTGACGTTCGTGTCGAACATCACCGACATCGACGACAAAATCATCAACCGGGCCAACGACGAGAATCGGGACTGGTCCGACATCGCCGTCAAGTGCGAGTCGGTTTGGTGGTCGGCCATGGATCGCCTCGATGCATTGAGGCCCGACTTGATTCCACGCGCCACCGAATACGTGGAGCAGATGGTTCAGCTGATCGCTGATCTGGTCGACGGCGGCAAGGCGTATGAGACGACCGACGGCGTGTATCTGTCAGTCGAAGAGGTCGAAGGCTACGGGCTGTTGGCCCACCAAAGCCTGGACGATTTACGGGCCGGCGGCGGTGACCGTGACCTGGTTGGTGAGGAGAAGCGTCACACCGCTGATTTCGCCCTGTGGAAGCGTTCCAAGCCGAATGAACCGTCTTGGCCTTCGCCGTGGGGTAACGGCCGCCCTGGTTGGCATACCGAGTGTGTGGTGATGAGCCTCGATCTTGTTGGTGAGGGGTTTGATCTCCACACCGGTGGTTTGGATCTGATGTTTCCTCACCATGAGAACGAGCGCGCCCAGGCGGTCGCCATGGGGAAGACTTTCGCCCGCCACTGGATGCATCACGGCTTCGTGGAGCTTGAAGGCGAGAAGATGTCGAAGTCATTGGGCAACGTCAAGAATCTGCTTGACCTGACTGATGAGTACGACCCGAGGGCCTACCGCCTGCTGGTTCTGCAGTCGCACTACCGCTCGCCGATGGAGCTGACCGAGGAGAACTTTGGTCACGTGTTGGCTGCACTCAGCCGCCTTGACGCCTTCGCCCGTCGGGTCGACGACCTTGATGGTGACCCCGATGCCGATGTGTTGGCGCAGTTCCAGGCGGCGATGGACAACGACCTTGACACTGCGAAGGCGGTTGATCTCCTGTTCCGTTCGGTTCGTGACGCCAACACCGCGTTGGACAACGACGACCGGACGGCGGCGGCTGCCGCCGCCGGTGCCGCCCTCGAGATCGCCGGAGCGCTGGGACTTCGCCTCGGAGGCGTTGACACTGAAGTTCCGGACGAGATTGTGGCGCTGGCCACCGAGCGGGGCAAGGCCCGGGCCGATAAGGATTTCGCCCGAGCCGACGCTTTACGAGACCAGATCACGGCCGCCGGTTGGTCGGTGGAGGACTCGGCCGATGGCCCGGTCCTCGTACCCATCAGCTAAGGGTGTCCGATCGACGCGATTCCGATGGCGACGAGCTGACGATCGGTGAGGCATCGGAGCGCATCGGTATTGCGTCCTCTGCGTTGCGGTTCTACGAATCAAAGGGTCTTGTCACGTCGCGGCGCACTGTCGGCGGGCAGCGTCGCTACGCCCGAGATGTACTTCGCCGGGTGGCGTTCATCCGAGCGGCTCAGAGTGTGGGGCTGAGTCTGGAGGAGATCCAGGCGTCGTTGGAGCCGCTACCGGCCGATCGGGCACCAACCAAGGAGGAGTGGGAGCTGTTGGCAGCCGAGTGGCGTCCTCGGCTGGAAACCCAAATCGCCACTTTGGAGGCCATGAGGGATCGGCTGGCGGCCTGCATTGGTTGCGGTTGCCAGACACTGGATGCCTGTCAGGTCTTCAACCCCGGAGACAAGGCGGCTGAGCGAGGACCTGGTGCTCAATACTTCGTGCTCGACGACGAATGAGGTT
Organism: Acidimicrobiales bacterium; assembly: GCA_020628065.1. Lineage (GTDB taxonomy): Bacteria > Actinomycetota > Acidimicrobiia > Acidimicrobiales > SZUA-35 > JAHELU01. The sequence continues at coordinate 8,707 of JAHDFR010000048.1, read as the reverse complement.
TCATCCCATGATTGTCGGTCTCTCAGCGCTTTGTTGGCGGGACCGATCGCTGGGATTCGCTGAGTTCGGCTCGAGCCTCAGTCGCCCGAAGCCGGGCCTGTTCCAAGTCCGATTTGGCTGCCTCAGCGAGCTTGCCGTCAGTCATCAGATGATGTTGCATCGGACGGCCTGACCCCGAGACTTCGTGGATCGGCGTGTCGTGTTCAATGACCACCTCGTCGATCGGCCCGGCTGACCTGGCGGTGTCATTGCCGCCTCGGCCGGCGGTGTCGGTGCCATCAGAATTGCCGCCACCAGATCGGCGAAAGACCGCCTTGCGGCCACCGGTGGTCGTCTTGCCGGTCGAGCGCTTTGACACCGGCCTCAAATTACCGTCGGCATCTTCCATAGCAACCGGCTTATACACCATTGACGCTGTGGGGAAACCGGAGCCGGTCACCAGGCTGGTCCCAACCAGATAGCCGTCGATTGGAGCGGAGGCCAATGTGGCGATGCTCCATTCGTCGAGGTCGCCGGAAACGATGATTCCGGCTTGTTCGGCCCCCAATTCATCGAGCAATGCTCTGGCCTTGAACGCCTCGGTGGCCAAATCTCCCGAGTCGATCCGTATTGCCGTGAGCTGTCCGTCGGTCAGCTCGACGGCGGCCCGTATCCCCGAGGCGATATCGAAGGTGTCAACCAGGAACACCGTGTTGGGGCCCAACAACTCGTGCTGTGCGGCGAACGCCGCCTCATCGCTGCCGTGGGCCAACACGAAGGCGTGACCGATGGTCCCGATGGTGGGCATGGCGTAGCGCCGCCCGGCCTCCAAATTTGAGGTAGAGGTGGCACCGGCCACATACGCCGCCCGGGCGGCGGCAACCGCGGCCTGCTCGTGAGCTCGGCGGGCTCCGCCTTCGTAGATGGCCCGCCCATCGGCGGCGTCGACCATGCGGGTGACGGCCGAGGCCACCGCGCAGTCGTAGTTGTAGATCGACAGCAAGACCGTTTCGAGAATGACGGCGTCGACGAACGGTGCCTCGACCGTCAGTACCGGTGAGTCGGCGAAGTAGACCTCGCCTTCGCCGAAACCCCACACGTCGCCGGTGAACCGATAGTCGGCCAGATACTGCCTGGCTTCGGGGGAGACGATGTTGTTCCGGCTCAACCAGTCGAGCTCGTCTCGCCCGAATCGGAACGAACCGATGGCTTCCAACGCCCGCCCGGTTCCGGCCACCATCCCGTAGCTGCGTCCTTTTGGCAACGAGCGAGTGAAGATCTCGAAGACGGCCTTGCGGTGTCCCACCCCGGAACGCAGAGCGGCGTCGAGCATAGTCAGCTCGTAGCGGTCAGTGAGGAGTGCGGTTGTCGGTTGTGTCACCGGTTGGCTGCTTTCTGTGAGCTCTAGGCGGTGAGGGGGTGAAACGAAGCATCGAGTAGCTCGGCCAGATCGTCTGGCTTCACGGCGACCTCCAGGCCTCGGCGCCCGGCGCTGATGTGCATGTGGCTCAGCGATTGACCCGCTGCATCGAGGAAGGTTCGTAACCGGCGCCGCTGGCCTAGTGGTGAGATGCCGCCGACCACGTATCCGGTCAGGCGTTCGGCCGTGACCGGATCGGCCATGGTCACCTTCTTGGCTCCGGCCGCTTTGGCCAGTGACTTCAAGTGCAGCATGTGCTCGACCGGCACCACGGCCACGATTGTCTCGCCGGAGTCGGTGGTGGCCAGCAACGTCTTGAATACTTCGCCGGGATCGAGACCCAGCAGGTCAACCGCCTCCTGCCCGTAGGAATCGGACCCCGGGTCATGGTCGTACGACAGCACCTGATGTTCGGTTCCCGTCTTCTCCAGAAGACGAATTGCTGGTGTCATCTAGCTCCAACCACCGACTTAATCTAAGCCGCCGCCACT
>JAHDFR010000048.1:0-6717 GCA_020628065.1 Acidimicrobiales bacterium | reverse complement strand
GTGAAGTCACTGTCCTTGCACCGGTAAGTCACAACCAACTCCCTGTGGCCAACGGTACACTTCCACCAACAAAACAACATGCCGATTTGGTCCGGATCGCTCCGGCCTAGTCGACACCGGGGAGCCTCTAACGGGCTGAGAGGATGGTCGAAGCGCCATCGACCCGCCGAACCTGATCTGGGTAATGCCAGCGAAAGGGAGCACACACCATGTCCATTTCTTCAACCACCGATGTCGTATCCCAAGGCGGCCGGTGGGGTCATCGAGGCCGACTACAAACCTTGCTGCTGATGTTGGTGGCCGGCTTGGCGCTGACCCTGGCCGCCTGCGGTGGTGGCGATGGTTCGGACGCCGATTCAGGCACCGATGAAACCCTTGATCTGAGCGGCGATGACGCAGAAGCCGAAGAGACCGCGGCTGACGACGCGGGGGCCGACGATGCAGAGGCCGATGAAGACGCCTCAGCCGAAGTCGATGAGGAGTCGGCTGAACCCGAGCCGGTTGAGGACACGCCCGAAGCGGTTGAAGTGACCGGATCTGTTCGCCTCATCACCCACGACTCGTTCCTGGTGACCGAAGGCCTGTTTGACAACTTCACGCTTGAGACCGGCTATGAGGTCGAGGTGGTCTCCGGTGGCGACGCCGGTGAGCTGGTGTCACGAGCCATCCTGACCGCCGGTCAACCAGAAGCTGATGTCATGTTCGGGGTGGACAACACCTTCCTTCAGCGGGCTTTGGACGCCGACCTGTTCGAGTCGTATGAGTCGCCCGGTCTGGCCACCATCCCGGCTGAGCTTCAACTCGACCCCGAGAACCGGGTCACGCCGATCGACTACGGCGATGTGTGCGTAAACTACTGGACTGATCAGCTGGACGGTCCGGCACCAACCAGCCTCGACGATCTGACCGACTCGGCTTTCGCCTCCTCATTTGTGACTGAGGATCCCGAAACCTCGTCTCCCGGCTTTGCCTTCCTGCTGGCCACCATCGCCACCTACGGTGAAGACGGCTGGCAGGACTACTGGCAGCAGCTGACCGACGGTGGGTTAACCGTCACCCCCGGCTGGAGCGAGGCGTACTACGGCGAGTTCATTTCGGGCGGGGGCGATAAAGCGCTTGTAACCTCCTATGCCACCAGCCCTGTGGCCGAAGTGATCTTCGCCGAAGTCGACTACGACGAGCCGCCGACCGGAGTGCTGGTGGACAGCTGCTTCCGTCAGATCGAGTTCGCCGGAATCCTGGCCGGAACCGAGAATCGTGACGGCGCCGAGCAACTGATCGACTTCATGACCGGCACCGTGTTTCAGGAGGACGTGCCGCTCAATATGTTCGTCTACCCGGCCAATAGCGACGCCGCCATTCCCGAATCGTTTGAGCAGTGGGCCACTCAGGTCGACGCTCCGTTGACGCTTGACCCGGCCGACATCGAGGCCAACCGCAGCCGGTGGACCCAAGAGTGGGCGGAGATTGTCCTCCGGTAGTTCCCGGCGAGACGGTGCGAATCCGATCGGCTCCTCCCGTCGCCTTAGTTTGGTGGCGGGAGGAGCTGCCGGTGTTTTTCTCCTCGGGCTGGTGGTCTGGCCGCTGGCCGCCGTCCTGTCCCGGAGTCTTGCTTCAGCCGGCCCGAGTGAAGCCCTTTCGATTCTGGGTAGAGGCTCGGTTCGTTCTGTGGCGCTGTTCACCGCCGTGCAGGCGTTGGCGTCCACAGCCGCCACGGTCATCTTGGGGCTACCGCTGGCTTACTGTTTGGCCCGGCTAAGGTTCCCCGGTCGCCAACTGCTGCGAGCTGCGGTGGTGGTGCCGTTTGTACTGCCAACTGTGGTGGTGGCGGCCGCCATTGATGCCACGTTCGAGGCTGCCGGCTGGGACCAGCCGCTGATCGCCATCGTCTACGCCCACGTGTTCTTCAACTTGGCGGTGGTGGTGCGAGTGGTGTCGGGCTACTGGGCGACGGTTGATTCCCGTCAGCTGGAGGCGGCCCGGATGCTGGGGGCATCACCGTGGTTGGCGTGGCGGACGATTACGTTGAAGCAGCTGTCCCCGGCGTTGATGGCGTCGGCGTCGATCGTGTTCCTGTTCAGTTTCACCAGCTTCGGTGTGATCCGGATTCTTGGTGGGCTTCGACGAGCCACCCTCGAAACCGAGATTTACCGCTACGCCGTGACCAGAGCGGAGTTCGACGTTGCCGCAGTCCTGGCACTGTTGCAGTTGATTGTTGTTCTTGGACTGGCTGTCTCCTCGGCCGCATTGCAGCGGCGGGCGGCTAGCGGTGGTTGGCGTCTCGGCCGCCGGGAGCCGGTGAATACCGTTGGCCGCGGCGTGTTGTTGGCGGGCGCCGTCACCGTAGTGCTCGTGGTCCAAGCTGTTCCTGCCGCGCTGATGGTTGCCCAAAGTTTTCGGGTGGCCGACGGGTTTGGCTTCGACCACTATCTAGGGCTGTTCGAGCGGGCAGATGTGCTCCCGGTTTCGGCCGCTTCGGCGGTGGTCAACTCGCTGCTGTTCGCCACCGGTGCCGCTGTGGTGGCCACGTTCATCGGAGTGGCGGCTTCATCGGCCATCGTCGCCGGTGGTCGCCTTGGTCGGGCGCTGGAAGCGCTCAACCTGGTTCCTCTCGGTGTGTCGGCGGTGACGCTGGGATTCGGCTACCTCGTTGGTTTTGCCGCCTTTGACTTGCGGCAGTCGATCTGGTTGGTGCCGCTGGCTCATGCCGTGATCGGTGTGCCTTTTGTGGTGGCGGCCGTTGCTCCGGCCATGCGATCGGTCAGTCTGCGGACCCGTCAGGCGGCCGCTGTTCTCGGCGCGTCACCGGCTGTGGTGTGGAGAACAATCGACTGGCCGATCACCCGTCGGGCGGCGTTGACCGGGGCCGGTTTCGCTGCCGCCGTCAGTTTGGGCGAGTTTGGGGCGACATCGTTTCTGGCCCGAGGGCAGGAATCGTTCACCGCCCCTCTGGCCATCTTCCGGTTGTTGTCCACTCCCGGTCAGACGTTGCGAGGTCAAGCTTTGGCCCTCAGCGTGGTGGTCGGAGTGGTGGTGGCGTTGATGGCAGCGTTCCTGGAACGTGGCCGTTCAAGCTCGGTCTCAGGTCCCGGGGGTTTGTTGTGAAGCCGCTGGCGGCGGGCCTGACGGTCGATGCAGTCTCGGTTCGTTACAGCGGGTCGGGACGTGAGCACACCGTCGTTGCCGTCAACGAGGTCTCGCTCGAGTTGGATCCGGGGGAGGTTGTTGCCTTTGTCGGTCCCAGCGGTTCAGGAAAGTCGACATTGCTTCGGGCCATCGCCGGCCTTGAGCCGTTGGCGTCCGGTCGAGTCTCGGTTGGGGAGCGGAATCTGGAGTCGGTGCCGGCTCACGCTCGTGGTGTCGGGATGATGTTTCAAGACAATGCCTTGTTCGCCCACCTTTCCGTTGGCGACAACATCGGCTACGGGTTGAAGGTGGCTGGCCGGTCTAACGACGACCAGCGGCGAAGGGTGGCGGAACTGCTGGATCTCGTCGGTTTGAGTGGGTATGAAGACCGGTCGGTGGATCAGCTCTCCGGCGGTGAGGGGCAGCGGGTTGCATTGGCCCGGGCTCTGGCCCCTGAGCCGTCGGTACTGTTGTTGGACGAGCCGTTGGGTTCGCTTGACCGCCTCCTGCGGGACCAGCTGATAGATGATCTCGGGCGGCTGCTGCGTGACATCGGCCAGACGGCGTTGTACGTCACCCATGATCAGGACGAGGCGTTTGCTTTGGCTGATCGGTTGGCGGTGCTGTCCGGCGGGCGATTGCGTCAGATCGGACCGCCTGACCAACTGTGGCGTGAGCCTCGGTCTGGTTTTGTTGCTCGTTTCCTTGGCCATCCCAACGTGGTGGAGTTGGCTGGGCTGGGCGATCACCCGGTCGTCGCGTCACTCAGACAGCAGTGTGGCGATCAGCCGGTGGCCTTGATACCGGTTGCGGCCATCAGCCCGACTGAGGCAGTCGACGCTCGATCTGGCTCGCTGGCCGTCGTGGTGCAATCCTGTCGGTTCAATCAGGGAACCTACGATGTCGTCGCCGACACTGACCTTGCTGGTCTGGACCGTCTTGTCTTTCGAAGCATCGAATCGATCGAGCCGGGTGAAAACCTGGTGGTTTCGGTCGACTTGGATGCGGTTGTCGGCATGGCCGCGGACGCCGATTAGCGGTACGCAGCTCCTACTGTCGCAGCTTGAACCGCTGAATCTTGCCGGTGGCGGTCTTTGGTAGTTCGTCCACCATCACGTATCGGGTTGGTCGTTTGTAGCCGGCAAGGTTGGAGCGACAAAACTCGGTCAGCTCATCAGTTGATACCGCCTGGCCTTCGATGGCAATCACGTAGGCCACCGGTCGAAGAATGTCTGCGGCGTCTCGTTCGCCGACCACTGCGGCCTCCAACACGGTGGTGTGTTGGATGAGGACGCCTTCCACCTCGGCTGGAGAAACCCACTCGCCGCCGACCCGTAGCATGTCGTCGACCCGCCCCATGTAGGTGTAGTAGCCGTCCTCTTCGGCGTACAGATCGCCGGTGTGCATCCAGTGACCTTGGAAGGTTGAGCGACTGATATCGGCCCGGCACCAGTAGCCAATGGCCGCCGAGTCGCCTCGCACACACAGCTGGCCCGGCTCTCCTGGTTCCTGCTCGGCCCCGGTTTCATCGATGAGTTTCACCTCGTATCCCGGCACCGGAACGCCGCTTGTCCCCGGCTTGAGCGAGCTCACGCTGTTGGACAGATAGATGTGCAGCATTTCGGTGGAGCCGATGCCGTCGAGAATGGATACTCCAAACCGTTCTTTGAATCGGTTGAAGGTCTCAGCGGGCAGCGGCTCGGCGGCTGACAGCGCCAGCCGGGCCGACTTGAAGGCATCGTCCGGCAGGTCGGATGCGCACAGGGCGGCGTAGAACGTTGGGATGCAGAAGAACAGCGTCGGTTGATGCTCGGCCATGATGTCGGCAACCAACTGCGGGGTCGGCGGCCTGGATGGCTCGAACACGCAGGTGGCGCCGACGGCGAAGGGGAAGGTGACGGAATTGCCGAGCCCGTAGGCGTGGAACATGGGCCCGACGGAGAAACAGCGATCCTCGGCCGTCATGTTAAGCACGCTGGCGCCGTAGGTGTCGCTGGTGACTTTGAGGTCGATATGGCGGTGCATGGCCAGCTTGGGGCGTCCGGTGGAGCCGGAAGTGCACAGCCAAAAACCTGGCGACTCGGCCCAGGTGTCGTGGGGTGAACCGTCGCCGTTCTCGCCTGCTGACAGGAAGTCGGTCCAGGTGATGAGTTTGGCGTCCGACAGTTCCGGCACCGGGGGAGCGTCGTTGCCGGTAGTTGGAGTTCCGACAGCGTCGGTCACCACGACCTGTTCCAGCTCGGGGGCGCCGTCGACCAAGTCGGCGATACTGGCCGATCGCTCACCCGATACCACCAGCATTCGGGCCCGGGAGTCGGCGGTAATCACGCCGAGGTCCCGCCCGGGGAGAATGGGGTTCATCGGTAGTGGCACTGCACCGATGCGCATGGCACCGAGGAAAACCGACACAAATTCGATGGAGTCCAACATGGCCATGGCCACCCGGTCTTCTGGCGCTACACCGCCGCTCCGGAGTGCGGCGGCCACCGCTTCCACCCGTTCAAGCAGTTGGCTGTACGTAACCGTAGTGCCTGCTCCGACCATGGCCGGATGGTCACCTCGCCCGTTGTCAACGTTGCGGTCCAAGAGCCACTGACTGGCGTTGAACTTCTCAAAACTCATAGCCAACCAGTATTCACGGCTCACACTGTTGGCGCCAGTCCCTCAAGCTGTGCTTTTGGGTTGGCTCGGATGGCTGTATGCCGTCAGCGGCGAGGTACCATCACGGGGTCATGCCTCTGTCTTCCATCCCCACTCCGCAGCACGACAGCTTCGTGGCGGCCGGACGATGGTCGACTCGCATGGTTCGCCCTTTTGCCCGGTTGGATCTACCGGATTCAATGGACGGATACGGCGACGGGCCGTTTCTGCTGGCTGGAAACCACCGCAGTTTCTTTGATGTGTTCGCCACCTTGGCGGTGTTCGCCAAGTTCAACATTTCCAGCCACATCCTGATCCGGGCCGATTTGGTCGACAGTGGTGCCAGCGGTGTCTTTCTTCGCCGACTGGGATCTATTGCCACTAACCGGGAGAAGCGCCAGCAGGCCGAAGACGAAGCGGTTCGAGCTCTTGAAGCTGGCCATGTGGTGTCGATGATGCCTGAGGGGCGGTTGGTCAAACCGGAGGACCGGGCCGAGACCGGCGTGGGCCCGGGGCGTCCCGGATTGTCCCGCATCGCTCGCCGAGTCGGTGCTGACGTTATTCCGGTTGCTTTTGCCGGCACCGATGACGTTTGGCCTCGAGGTTCGTTTCCTCGACCTCGGCTATCGCCGCCTACGGTGAAGCTTCGCTTAGGCGAACCGGTTCCGATGCGCAGCGACGATGATCAGGCCAACGTGGATGCCTTCATGGACCGGTTGGCCGCTTTGGTGAGGGATACCGAACGCTCGTTGCGGGCCGCCTGAGCTTCTTTCGCCCCGATCGATGGGCTTTAGTGGTCTGGCCTTTACGCCGAGACCACCTACGTGAATGGATGTCCAGCTACGGCTTTCGTTCAACTGCGTGATTTTGCCGTCGGCGTAGTTCTGTTTGATCTTTAAGTTACCCTATAGTAACTTAAAGGTTGCCGGCGGCCGAAGGCTGCGTCAGGCA
>JAHDFR010000222.1 GCA_020628065.1 Acidimicrobiales bacterium | reverse complement strand
AACTTCGCCGGCGGCAACACCGTCTACGACCTGAAGACCGAAGGTGTCGGATACTCCACCTCCGGTGGGTTCCTGACCGACGCCACGATCGCTACGCTTGAGGACCTGAAGGCCCAGATCGTGGCCGGTGACATCACCGTGCCCACGGATCCAGCCGACGCCTAGTCCTCCGGTAGATCTGATCTAGTCAGTGAGGGCCGGGTTTATCCCGGCCCTCACTTGTACTTCCAGGCATCCGGCTAGGTCAGACAACAGATGATCTCCTGTGACTCTCTCCTCTGACTCTTCTATGACTCAAGGCAACGACTCCCCGGCGGACGGCTCGCCGACGATCAACCAGCCGGCTATTGAGCTGAGCGGCATCACCAAGACGTTCCCCGGAGTGGTAGCCAACGATGATGTCTCCATGACGGTGGCTCAGGGCGAGATTCACGCCATCTGCGGCGAGAACGGTGCCGGCAAGTCCACCCTCATGAAGATTCTGTACGGCATGCAGTCGGCCGACGAGGGAACCATGCGGGTCTTCGGTGACAGGGTCGACTTCAAGTCGCCCACCGATGCCATCGATCTGGGCATCGGCATGGTCCATCAGCACTTCATGCTGGCCGACCAGTTGACGGTTCTGGAAAATGTGGTGCTCGGAGCCGAGCCGACCAAGTCAGGTGGACGCATTGACTTCGAAGCGGCCAAGGCTCACCTGCAAGAAGTAAGTGAGTCTTACGGCCTTGACGTCGACCCCGACGACCTGGTCGAGACACTAGGGGTGGGGGAGCGGCAGCGGGTTGAGATCATCAAAGTTCTCTACCGCGGTGCCAAGATTCTGATCCTCGATGAACCCACCGCCGTCCTTGTGCCACAAGAAGTGGAGGAGCTCTTCCGCAATATGCGGGAGCTGAAGGCCGACGGTGCCACCATCTTGTTCATCGATCACAAACTTGAGGAGGTACTGGAGATAGCGGACTCCATCACCGTGCTTCGTCATGGAAAAACGGTGGCCACGTTGCCCAACGAGGGCGTGACCGCCTCAGACCTCGCTGAGTTGATGGTCGGTTCCGAGTTGCCGTCGCCGGAAATTACCGAATCGACGGTGACCGATACGGTAACCCTCGAGGTCCGGAACCTCACTGTTGGTGGGGGAGGCGATCGCCCGGCTGTTGACGATGTGTCGTTGAAGGTCCATGCCGGTGAGATCGTGGGTATCGCCGGGGTTGAAGGCAACGGCCAAAGCGAGCTGGTCAACGCCATCGTCGGAACGGTGTCGCCGTCTGAAGGCTCAGTATTTCTGAGTGGCGAGGACATTACCCGGCGCAACGTCAGGACTAGACGGGAGAGCGGTATCGCCTATGTTCCCGAGGATCGCCACCACGAAGGTCTCCTGCTGTCGGCGCCGCTGTGGGAAAACGCTGCCCTCGGGCATCAAACCAAACCACCGTACGCCCGCGGATTCTTTATTGACCGTGCTGGGGCCCGGGAACACACCGAGACCATCCGGGCCGGCTTTGACGTACGGACCCCCAACATCGACGTTTCAGCCCAAACGCTGTCCGGCGGCAATCAACAAAAACTGATACTGGGCCGTGAGCTCACATCAAATCCCAAACTGCTGGTGGCCGCCCACCCGACGAGGGGAATCGACATTGGGGCTCAGGCAGCGGTCTGGGACGAGATGCGCCAGGCCCGCAAGGACGGGTTGGCCACTCTGTTGATCTCTGCCGATCTGGATGAGCTCATCGGCCTGTCCGACACCATCGTGGTGATGTTTCGGGGAGGCGTTGTGGCCACGCTTGATCCGTCCGATGTGACGCCGCGCACCCTCGGTGCCTACATGACCGGTGCCGCCATCGAGAGCGACGATCGTACCGATGATCTTAAGGGGACGCCGTGAACAATCTGCTGCGACGCGTATTGTTGAGCGCCAGTGCGCCGGTGATCGCTCTGCTGTTCGCCGTTTTGGTGTCCTCGGTTGTACTCCTAGCGTCAGGATCGAACCCGATTGCCGCTTATGGCGACATGGTCACCCATGCTCTCAAGCTGGGAACGATCGTGGACATTCTCAACCGGGCCACACCTCTGTACCTGTCAGGGGTGGCGGCCGCCATCGGTTTCCGCATGAACCTGTTCAATATCGGCGTCGAGGGCCAGTACCGGTTTGCCGCCATCGTTTCCGCTTACGTGGGGGCGCAGCTGGCGCTGCCAGGTGTTCTGCACGTCGCTGTGATTCTCCTTGTTGCCATGTTCGTTGGTGGGGCGACAGCCGGCGTTGCCGGAGTGTTGAAAGTGACCCGGGGCATCAACGAGGTCATCTCAACCATCATGATCAACGCCATCCTCATTTCCGGCGTCATCGCCGCTCTGTCCAAGAGATGGCAGGCTGGAGGGAGCGTTGACGCCACAGGCTCGAACGCCGGGGTGGGCACCGATCCGATCCCGGAGTCCGGACTCATCCCGAACCTCAACGGGCTGATTGAACCCATCACCGGGGAAATCGGCCGAGGCAAGGAACTGACCGGTATGTTTCTGGTGGCGGTAGCCGTAGGCGTGGCCTATCACATCATTCTCAATCGAACCCGCTTTGGCTACGACCTACGAGCCAGCGGTGTCAATCCCTTCGCTGCCACCGCCGGAGGGGTTTCAGCCAACCGCATGATCGTGACCGCCATGGTCCTCTCAGGCATGGTTGCCGGGCTTGTCGGTATGCCGAGTCTGATGGCGCTAGGCAGGTTCAACCCCAACTTCGTCAGCCTGCTGGGCTTCGGCGGTATTGCTGTTGCCCTCCTGGGGCGAAACAATCCTGGCGGAATCGTGTTCGGTTCGCTGATCTTCGCCTTCCTGGATGTTTCGTCAGGCATCCTGCAGATCAGTGGCTCTGCCAGTCGAGAAATCAAGGACATCATTCAGGGCATCATCCTGCTGGCGGCCGTAGTAGCCTACGAGGTCGTCCGCCGATACCGAGAGCGCGAAGAAGCCCGCCTGGCGGCCGAAGCGTTGGCTGAGAGCGGATCTTCGCCGCCTTTCGAATCAGGTTCGACCCCATCAGTGGCAGGGGCATAGCGATGGGATGGATATCTTCGCTACCTGGTTGGGCCCGCTGGGCGCTCTACGCCGCAATTGGCATTTTCGTGTTGTCTCTCGTCCAGACCCTCACCGGCGAAACAACGGAACTGACCTCGGTCGGCACGTCACAGGCAATGCTGCGCTGGGGGGTTCCTATTCTTCTTGCCGGCCTTGGCGGCCTCTTCTCCGAACGGGCCGGTGTTATCAACATCGGCCTGGAAGGCATGATGATCCTTGGCATGTGGTTTGGCGCCTGGGGCGCAATCAACTATGGGGGATGGGTGGGGCTTGTTGTTGGCGTGATGGGCGGTGTCCTGGGCGCACTCATTCATGCCATCGCCACCATCAACTTCGGCGTAGACCACATCATCTCCGGCGTGGCCATCAACATCATCGGCCCGGCCGGGGCCCGCTATTTGTCGAGCGAGATCTTCAGCGGTTACGACGGCGGTTCAATCACTCAATCACCCCGCGTCCCCGGTGTCGGGAAGTTCGACATGCCGTTCCTGGCCGGGGGAGACGTATTCGGCTGGCAGAGTCCAGACTTGCTCGGAACTATCGGCGAGCTGGAAATCTTCTTCCTGTCGGATGTGGCCAATCTCACCCGCGGACTGATGTCTCAGGTGGCGCCATCCACAATGGTGGCCGTCGCACTGGTTCCCATCTCCTGGTACGTATTGTGGAAGACCCGATTCGGGTTACGGCTTCGAATCTGCGGCGAGGCCCCTAAGCAGGGCGAGGCCCAGGGCATCAACGTCTACCTGTACAAGTACTACGGCGTACTCCTGAGTGGCGCCCTGGCCGGACTTGGAGGAGCCTTTATCGCCAGCCCGGAGCTGGGAGGCATCTACCTTGAGGGCCAGGTAAACAACCGGGGTTTCATCGGCCTGGCCGCCTTAATCTTCGGCAACTATCGACCGGCCGGCATCCTGATGGGGGCAATGCTGTTCGCCTACCCGTTCGGGCTCGGCCTTCGCGACATCAACGAAACCGCCTCCCATACCCTATTGCTGGTTACGGCGGTGGCCATGGCTGCCATTGCGCTTTGGGCCACTTCGAAGGGGCGACGACTGGACATGGTGGTAGCCGCCGTCATGGCCGGCCTGTGTGCCGCCTGGTACTTCCTGTCGGACACCGTTCCCGACTGGTGGGTCAACATCTTGCCCTTTGTCATCGTGCTTCTGGTGCTGTTCTTCAACGCCCAACGACTCAGGGTTCCGGCCGCCGATGGTGAACCGTATCGACGGGGTGAGTAGACGCTTGTTGGTCCGAGACGTCACACTATGGCCATGAGTTCCACATCGGTCTTGTCACCGCAGCAGTTGGAGTCGTGGCACGACGACGGCTTCCTGGTGATCGAACAGGCGTTGTCGCCCGAGGCTTGTGAGCAGCTTCGCCGGCAGGCGCTCATGTTGGTCGACTCGTTTGAACCGGCGGAGAACGCCACCGTGTTCGATACCAACGATCAGAGCCACGCCGCCGACGACTACTTTTTGTCCTCCGGCGACAAAATCAGGTTCTTTCTGGAAGATGGAGCGCTCGACGACTCGGCAAGGTTGACTCGGCCTAAGGCCCAGTCGATCAACAAAATTGGTCACGCCATGCACGACTTGGACGACGTCTTCGCCTCCTTCTCCCGTCAGGACCCACTGGGACAGATCTGCACCGACATCGGGTTCAGCGACCCGCTCCTGCTGCAATCCATGTACATCTTCAAGTCCCCCGAAATCGGGGGAGAGGTTTCCTGGCACACCGATCACACGTTCCTTTGGACCGAGCCGCAGTCGGTTGTCGGTATGTGGGTGGCTATCGATGATGCCACGGTCGACAATGGATGCATGTGGGCGGTGCCTGGCGGCCACCTCGAGCCGCCTCGTTTCCGGTTTCGTCGTGACGGTCGGGGTGGAACGACCATGGAGGAGCTGAGCTCCGAGCCATGGAACACCGATTCGGCTGTGCCTATCGAAGCGGAACAGGGAACGTTGGTTCTCCTGCACGGAACGCTTCCTCACGGCAGCGGCCCCAATACTTCGGATAAGTCGAGGCATGCCTACACCGTGCACGTCATTGAGGCCGGCGCCGACTATCCGGATGACAACTGGTTGCAGCGGCCTACCTCGCTTCCGCTTAGCGGCTTTCAAACGGCGTAGTCGGAATCAGGCGCCCGGCTTATAGAGCGTCGCCGGTGGTGGCAGCGAGGGATGGTTGCGCCGCCTCCTCGCTCCCCATATCGTCTATCCGGCTTGGGCTACCCAGGAAGGTGCCCTGCCCGCAGGAGAATCCCAACTCCCGGCAACGCTGCCAATGGACCTTGTCTTCGATTCCGACGGCCAACGTCTGTACGCCGAGTGCCGTGGTGGTTTCCAGGAGTCCGCGGATAATGGC